>NZ_PIBO01000020.1:0-84135 GCF_002806725.1 Raoultella sp. T31 | reverse complement strand
TGGCGGCGCGAGCGCCTTATCCGGGCTACCCGTCTCATGTCGCCCCGGTAAGCGCAGCGCGACCGGGGGAATTTCCGGGCGCGGCGGGCTCCCCAGTGGCGGGAACCCCCGGATGGTGGGCCCCCCCGGATAGCGGCGCGAGCGCCTTATCCGGGCTACCCTCCATGTAGCCCCGGTAAGCGCAGCGCCACCGGGGGATATTTTCGGATGCGGTGGGGCCCCCGGTGGTGGGAGCCCCGGATGGCGGCGCGAGCGCCTTATCCGGGCTACCCGTCTCATGTCGCCCCGGTAAGCGCAGCGCCACCGGGGGATATTTTCGGATGCGGTGGGGCCCCCGGTGGTGGGAGCCCCGGATGGCGGCGTCAGCGCCTTATCCGGGCTACCTGTCTCATGTAGCCCGGTAAGCGCAGCGCGACCGGGGGAATTTTCGGGCCGCGGTGGGGCCCCCGGTGGTGGGAATCCTCGGATGGTGGCAAGAGAGGGTTTACTTCACTTCGGCGAGAGCGGTTTTGTCGACGTAGGGTTTCATCAACGCATCGGCTTCCTTCTGCGCGGTTTGCACCGCCGCTTCCGGCGTCACTTTGGCGTCGTTGACTACCGCCGCCAGCTGGTTCTCCATCGCTTTACGCACGGCGACGGTCTCCCAGGTGGAGTACCACGGATGGGCGTACTTCAGCTGCTCCAGGGCAATCGCCGCACGCGGATCTTTTGCCAGATACTCTTTCATCTCCGGCGTATCGTAGGCGGCTTTGCGTGGTGAGAAGTAGCCGGTGAAGCGGCTCCAGGCGCCGTTGACCTGCGGGCTGACCAGATACGTCAGGAACTGATACGCCGCTTTCTTCTGCGCGTCGTTAATGCCTTTAAAGCTCACCAGGCTGGCGCCACCGATCGGCACCGCGCGCTGCTCTTTTGCCGGCAGCATCGCCACCCCGAGCTCAAAGTCTTTGCTGTTCTCGCGCATAAAGCCCAGCGCCCCGGTGCTGAGCATCGCCATCCCCACCTTGCCGGAGAAGAAGCTGGCGCTGATCTGCTTCGAGTTGAGCACGCCGGAAGGCATCACTTTGTCTTTGTAGATCAGATCCTGCCAGAAACGCAGGGCCCCGATGGTGGTCGGCGCGTTGTAATAAACTTCACCCGGATAATCTTCGTTAAAGTATTTCCCGCCGTTGGCGCGCACCAGCGCCGAGAAGATCCAGCCGCCGTAGTCATCGTTGGTCGACGGCAGCATGATCCCCCACTGACCTTTGCTCTCGTCGGTCAGCTTTTTAGCATCCGCCAGCAGCTCGGCCCAGGTCTGCGGCGGCTGTTTGATCCCGGCCTGATCGAACAGCGTTTTGTTGTAATAGAGGATCGGCGTTGAGTTATGGAACGGGATCGCATAGGTGGTGCCCATCACCTGGGCATTTTTCTGCATCGCCGGCCAGAACTCTTTCACCAGGAAATCGCCCGCCTTTTGATCGCCATACTGGAACAGATCGTCCATCGGCAGGATCTCATCCTTCAGCGCCAGATCGGTGGTGAAGTTGGCGGACATGATAACCAATGCCGGCGGCTGTCCGGCCTTCTGCGCCGATTCCGCTTTGATCTTGGTGGTGTCGTAGTTGCCGGTGAAGATCCCGCGCACTTCGACATCCTGCTGCGAATCGTTGAAGGCTTTGATGACGCGGGTCATCTCCATGGTCAGCTTGCCGTCTACCGGCGCCGGAAACATGAAATCGATCTTCTCTTTCGCCAGCGCCGTGCCGCAGAGGGCGAGGGAAAGCCCGACGGCTGTCAGGGTTTTAAGCATGGTCAATCTCCTGGAGTAAATTGTGCTGTTGCTCAGCATGAAAAAGATGAATATCGGCAGGCGAGAAGCCGAGGGTCAGCGTGTCGCCTTTTTCCGGCACCGCGCCGCGATGGCGGCGGCTAAAACGCAGGGTGCCGATGGGGGTGCTGACGTGGAGCAGGTAATCGGCTCCCATCAGTTCTCGTTGCAGGACGGTGGCGGGCAGGCGCAGATGGGCCTCCTCCACGCGATCGCTGATATGTTCCGGACGAATGCCGAACCAGACCCGGGACTCGTCGCGGTAGCGCGGCGGCAGCGGATGGCGCAGTTCGCTAAGCTGTACCTCGCCGTCGGCGCAGGGCAGCGACAGCAGATTCATCGACGGCGAGCCGATAAACCCGGCGACAAACAGGTTGGCCGGGTGGGCGTAGAGGTACTCCGGCCGCCCGACCTGCTGGACGTGGCCGCCGTTCATCACCACGATGCGGTCGGCCATCGACATCGCCTCGGTCTGATCGTGGGTGACGTAGACGGTGCTGGTTTTCAGCTGCTGGTGGAGGTCCATAATGCTGTCGCGCACTTCGCTGCGCAGGCGCGCGTCGAGGTTGGAGAGCGGTTCGTCCATCAGGAACAGGCGCGGGTTGCGCACGATGGCGCGGGCCATCGCCACCCGCTGGCGCTGGCCGCCGGAGAGTTTCGCCGGCTTGCGGTCCAGCAGCGTTTCCAGCTGTAGCATCTGCGCCACTTTATCGACCCGCGGCTGCCAGCTGGCCTTATCTTCTTTTCGCACCTTCATGCCGAAGGTGATGTTGTCCTGCACCGACAGGTGCGGGAACAGGGCGTAGTTCTGGAAGATCATCGCGAAGTTGCGCTCGCGCGGCGACTGGGCGGTGATGTTCTCGTCGTGCAGCCAGATCTCCCCTTCGCTCACCGGCTCCAGCCCGGCCAGCAGGCGCAGCAGGGTGCTTTTGCCGCAGCCGGAGGGGCCGACCAGCACCACGAACTCGCCTTCATGAATATCGAGCGAGAGGGCGTCGAGGGCCGGTTTACCGTCGAAACGTTTACTGATGTTTTGCAAACTAAGCATGAGGATTAACGCTCTTCCGTTGGACAACTGATTTTTTCGTCGTACAGCCACGGCCCGGCATAGTGCGCCAGCGAGTGCTGATAGCTGACCCACTGCTCACCGACCTGGCGATGCATCAGGCATGACGCTGGCGACAGGTCGTAGTACGGGCGGGTATCTTCGTGGCAATAGGGGACCTGATGGACGGTTCCCGGCACGGTGGAGATGATCGCCTGGCGATACTGGGTCAGGGTCAGGCTGTGGTTATGGCCGCAGAAGATGCGCGTCAGCGACGGGAAACGCTCCACCAGCGCCAGCAGGCGATGGCCGTTTTCACAGGCGATGGGGTCCATCTGCGCGTTGCCCAGCGGCAGCGGCGGGTGGTGCATAAACACCGTCGTTGGCTTGTCGCCGCCGTCGAACAGCTGCGCTTCCAGCCATTTGATGGTCTCGTCCGTCAGCCAGCCGCTGGAGGTACCGGCGCGGCTGGAGTCGATAAACAGCAGGCGGGTGGCGAAGTCGTCCACCGCGTAGTGCATATTCTGCGGGTCGTTGCCGAGCTGCGGGCACAGCGGGTGCAGATATTCGAGAAACAGGGTTTTATCGTCGTGATTGCCGGGGATCAGATACAGCGGATAGTTCAGGTTGCCGAGGATCTGGCGGGCAACCTCGTACTCCTGCGGGCGGCCGCAGTTGACGATATCGCCGCTGACCACCACCGCGTCCGGGCGCTCCTGCAGGGCGTTGAGCTGGGAGACCACGTCGGCATTGGCGGCGTTAACGTCGATAAACCCGTACAGCTTCTGCCCGTGGCTGCGGAAATGGGTATCGGAAATCTGGGCTAACAGCATAGATAACTCCTTATTTGATCCCGGAGAAGCCGAAGCTTCGCAGGAACTGTTTCTGGAAAAGGATGAACGCCAACATCAGCGGCAGACAGACCATCAGGGTCCCGGCGCCGATGGTGCCCCACTGGCCGCCGGATTCGGCGCCCATGGCGAAGGAGACCAGCCCCACGGTCAGCACCTGTTTATCGGGATCGTTGAGCATCATCAGCGGCCACAGATACTCGTTCCAGTGGTAGGTAATGCTGACGGTGGCGAAGGCCAGCACCGACGGCCACGACATCGGCAGCAGCACGCGGAACAGCACCTGCCACCAGCGGCAGCCCTCCATCAGCGCGGCTTCTTCCAGCTCTTTGGGGATGGCGAGGAACGCCTGGCGCATCAGGAACACGCCGAACGCCGAGGTGAAATAGGGCATCATCACCCCGGTAAGGGTGTTGAGCAGGCCGAAGGTCTTCAGGGTCAGCATGTTCGGCACCATCATCACTACCGGCATGATCATCAACTGAACGAGGAACAGCAGGAACAGCGTCTGCTTGCCGCGGAACTCGTGGCAGGCGAAGACGTACCCGGCGGTGGTGATGGTCAACAGCTGCACGAAGAAGGTGCCGAAGGTGAAGATAAGGGTGTTGGCGTACAGGCTCAGCCAGTCTGCGCTGGCCCAGGCGTCGCGGAAGTTATCCAGCGTCAGCGGCAGACGCGGCAGTAGCGAGGCCATATCTTCGCCGAAGGTGGTGGCGCTAAACGAGGCCGCCAGCATCCAGATAAACGGACTGACCCACAGCAGCGCCAGGCAGCACATCAGCACGGTGAGGGTGAACGGCTGCGAACGGCGCAGACGCAGCCACAGCGGATGCGACGCGCTCTGCGAACGAACAACCAGCGGAGTGGCTTCAGCGCTCATAGTGGGCTCCTTTCTCCAGCAGTTTGAGGTTAAGCAGCGAGAAGGCGAACAGCCCGGCCAGCGTCAGGAAGGTGGCGGCGGAGGCTTTGCCGAGGTCGTGGGTATCCCACGCCAGATTCTGGATGTAGTAGAGCAGCACGGTGGTGGCGTTATCCGGCCCGCCGCGGGTCATCACCGCCACGTGGTCAATCTGGGTGATGGAGTAGATCAGCGCCGTGGTAACCACGAAGCTCAGGGTCGGGCGCAGCAGCGGCAGCGTGACCTTAAAGAACACCTGGCTGCGGGTGGCCCCTTCCATAATCGCCGCTTCGCGCGTTGAAGCCGGGATGCTCTGTAACCCGGCGAGGAAAAACAGCATGTAGTAGCCAGCGAACTTCCACACGCCAATCAGCGCCAGCGCCAGCAGCGCGGTATTGTTGCGTCCCAGCCAGTTGTTGTTCATCGGCCCGAACAGCTTCGCCAGATAGTGGTCGAGCAGGCCGAGGCCGGGCATAAAGATAAACAGCCACAGCGCGGCGGCACTGACCATCGGGATAATCATCGGGAAGAAGAAGGCGGTGCGCAGCCAGCGGTTGACGCGGTGGTTTTCGCTCAGCGCCACCGCCAGCAGCAGGGCCAGCGTCACGCCGGGGACTACCGTCAGCAGGATGTAGAGCAGGTTGTTGAGCAGCGACTGCCAGAAGACGTTATCGGCAAACAGGCGGACGAAGTTATCCAGCCCGACGAACGGCGCGTTGTCGCTGGCCATGCGGGTATCGAACAGGCTGTCGTACACCGAACGGCCCAGCGGGAACCAGGTAAACAGCAGTAAAAACAGCAGGGAGGGTGACAGTATCAGCCAGGGGAGCCAGGTTTTTCTCATGGTGGCAGACGTCTCGTTCAGGTGTTTATGGAAGCCAGGATTGTGAGAACGAATGACTGCAAGGAGATGGCGGGGAGATGACCGTTTAATGAACCTCAGCGGGCGCCGGATGAGGGAACAGGCCGGGCAGACGGGCCGCCCGGCGGAGAAGGTGGCGTTAGAAGTCGGCTTTCAGCACCACGCGATAGCGGGCTTTACCCTCGCGCACGTGTTTCAGCGCGTCGTTGATTTGCGACATCGGGAACAGCTCGGTGGTCGGGGCCACTTTGCTGCGTCCGGCGAACTTCATCAGCTTGCGCAGCTCGGACGGGTTGCCGGTGGCCGAACCGGAGATACTGCGGTCGCCGCCAATCAGGGTAAAGGCGGGGACCTGCAGCGGCTTCATCACCGCGCCGACGGTATGGAAGTTGCCGCCGTAAGCCAGCGCTTCGAAGTACGGCTGCCATTCGAGATCCACCGCCACGGTGTTGATGATCAGATCGAACTGGCCGGCCAGTGCTTTTAAGGCTTCTGGATCGCGGCTGTTCACCACCCGATCGGCGCCCATTGCCAGCACTTCCTGCTCTTTCGCCGGGTTGGAGCTGAAGGCGGTGACTTCGGCGCCCATGGCGCGCAGCAGTTTAATGGCGATATGGCCGAGGCCGCCGATACCGATGACGCCCACGCGGCTGGTGGCGGTGACGCGATGCATCAGCAGCGGTTTAAAGACGGTGATCCCGCCGCACAGCATCGGGCCAGCGGATTCGATATCGATGCTTTCCGGCAGCGGGATCACCCATTGCCAGTCGGCGCGCAGTTTATCGGCGAAGCCGCCGCGGTTGATGATGGTTGGCACCGAGCCTTCGAGGCAGTTGATCTGGTTGCCGCCGATGCAGGCGTCGCAGTGCCCGCAGCTGCGCGCCGTCCAGCCGATGCCAACCTTCTGGCCGACTTTCAGCCCTTTATCCTGCGCCGCGCTGCCCAGCGCCGCTACGCGGCCAATCACTTCGTGGCCGGCAACCAGCGGATAGCTCGACATGCCCCATTCGTTGTCGATCATCGACAGGTCGGAGTGGCAGATGCCGCAGTATTCGACCTGCACTTCGACATCCTGCGGCAGCAGTTCGCCCGCGTCGTACTCCCACAGCGACAGATCGGCGCCCGCTTCTTTGGCGGCGTAGCTTTTAATTGTGCTCATCACGATTTCCTTGGTTTGGCGGAGATAGACAGACAGTGTAGAGCATGAGGCAGGGCGATGCCTGGCAGAATGAGGCAGACAGACGGGCAATGGAAGGGGAGGGGGAGGCGGTCGCGCAGGGAGTTTTGCCGGGCAACAGAGGAGGAAAATGTGACCTGAGACGGTCCAGAGGGGGCCTGGCGCTGTTTTTTTCGACACTTAGCGCGGCGTAGACACGCTGCTGCTTGCATGGCGGCCATCGACAGGTATAATCCACAACGTTTCCGTATCCCTTCAGTGCCGAAGTGGCGAAATCGGTAGACGCAGTTGATTCAAAATCAACCGTAGAAATACGTGCCGGTTCGAGTCCGGCCTTCGGCACCATCGGAACATCAATAGACGTCAACAGACGTCTTTTTTTGTGCCTGAAATCCAGTATCCGCAAGGCTTTCCTCGCTTTTTCACTCAACCTAAGTCAACCTGATTCAATCTACATCAACTTACTGATGCGGGTACAACTGCGGGTATATCCCGGTTCGATAAAGTTTGTACCCACACAGAACCCTTGAAAGGATACTCATCATGGCTCTGAGTGATGTGAAGGTTCGTTCAGCTAAGCCTGAAGCAAAAGCCTATAAACTAACTGACGGTGAAGGCATGGTTTTGCTGGTTCACCCTAACGGTTCCAAATATTGGCGGCTTCGTTATCGCTTCGGCGGCAAAGAGAAGATGCTAGCGTTGGGGAAATACCCCGAAGTATCGTTGGCGGATGCCAGGGCACGCCGGGATGAAGCCCGTAAGCTGTTAGCAAACAGCGTCGATCCCAGTGAGAACAAGAAAGCCGTTAAGGTAGAGCAGGAGCAAGAGGCAATAACATTTGAACTGGTTGCCAGAGAATGGCACGCCAGTAATCAAAAATGGTCGGCATCGCATAGCGCTCGTGTATTGAAGAGCTTGGAGGATAACCTCTTTGCTGCCATTGGTAAGCGGAACATTGCGGAACTGAAGACACGGGATCTGCTTGTACCCATTAAAGCAGTAGAGTCATCCGGGCGGCTCGAAGTCGCCGCTCGTTTACAGCAACGAACTACCGCGATTATGCGCTTTGCCGTTCAGAGCGGCTTAATCGACTACAATCCCGCGCAAGAGATTGCTGGTGCGGTTGCTACGTCGAAAAGACAGCATCGTGCCGCTCTGGAACTCAATCGCATACCTGAATTACTTCACCGCATCGATCACTACTCTGGCAGACCGTTAACCCGACTGGCTGTCGAACTCACGTTGTTGGTTTTCATTCGTTCAAGCGAGCTACGGTTTGCCCGCTGGACTGAAGTTGATTTTGAAACGGCCATGTGGACGATTCCAGGTGAGCGTGAACCGCTGGAAGGCGTTAAACATTCTCAGCGTGGTTCAAAGATGCGGACACCTCATCTTGTTCCCTTGTCGCGTCAGGCCTTAACTATTTTGGAAAAGATCAAAAGCATGAATGGAAATCGAGAGCTGATCTTCGTTGGCGATCACGATCCGCGTAAGCCTATGAGTGAGAACACGGTGAACAAGGCGCTGAGAGTGATGGGTTATGACACGAAAACGGAAGTGTGTGGGCATGGTTTCAGGACGATGGCGTGTAGTTCTCTGATTGAGTCAGGATTGTGGTCGAGGGATGCAGTGGAGCGGCAGATGAGTCACCAGGAACGCAACTCTGTTCGGGCGGCTTACATCCACAAGGCTGAGCATCTGGGGGAGAGGAGGCTAATGTTGCAGTGGTGGGCTGATTTTCTGGATGCAAATCGGGAGAAAGAGGTTAGTCCGTTTGATTTTAGGAAGCGAAACGGTGATTAATCGGTCTCAAATGGAAAAGATGTTTTACTTCCTAGACTTAATCCCATGACTTAATCCCATATCAGTAGACAGATTCTGTCTTTACGATGAGGTCTGGTAGAGGGGAGATCATCTTCGATGTAGATATGTGTTTGCCGTGTACTACTGGCTTGATAAACTACACTCTGTAGTAAGATGAGGTAAAAAATGGCCAGAGCCGACTTAGTGCTAAGTTTAGTTGAGACTGGGATGAAGGGTGACCTTCCGCGTTTCAAAATAACTGCAGAAGCGATCGCTGCAGAAGCAACAGCACGCCATCAATATCAGCTTGCCGATAAGCTGAAAAATATTCTTACTAGTACAGGCTCTGGTGAGGCGCGCCGTTATACCTACGATTCTGATCTCCAGAATGCCTTTTATGAAATCCAACCGCGTAAAATTCTGGATGATTTGATCATCCCTGAAACCGTGACTACGCAGTTTATGGAGTTGATAGAAGAGCATGCGCGTCGCGATCTGTTGCGGTCGTATAATCTGGAACCGCGTCATAAACTATTGTTATCTGGGCCTCCAGGAAACGGCAAAACTTCAATTGCCGAAGCGCTGGCCAACCATCTCTCGCTTCCTTTCTTTACGGTTAAGTACGAAGGAATAATTAACCGCTATCTTGGAGAAACAGCACAGCAAATAGACAAGTTATTTGAATTTGTTAAAACTCAGCGCTGCGTGCTATTTTTTGACGAATTTGACGCCATAGGTAAAGAGCGCGAAGATGTTAATGACAACGGTGAAATGAAGCGTGTAGTGAATTCCCTGCTTAAACATATTGACCTACTACCTAGCCATGTTGTGTTTGTAGGGGCAACGAACCATGAAGCAATGCTCGATAAGGCCATCTGGCGCAGATTTCAGTTACAGATAACTTTGCCGTCTCCAACACAGAGTATGGCGACGAAATGGTTTGAAGAGTTTGAGAAACGCGTGGGTCATTCTCTCGGCCTTGCCCCTTCGACACTTGCCAGAAAGCTGTCTGGTCTTAGCTTCGCCGAGTTAGAAGAATTTGCTCTCGATGTGCAACGTAAATACGTGCTTGGTCTCCCCGCAAGCGAAAAAAAACTGAAGGAAATTTCCGCTCACTGCCTTAAGCACTGGTCGGAGCGATATCGGCAAAAAGATTAATTCACTAATAAGGAAAGTGAAATGGCGCAGAATCCTCTCTTAATATTCACCCCGCCAAAACCAGTTTTAAAGAGGGACGATCTGACGCCTAATCGTTCATCGATTCAGTTTCCGAATATAGATATCCAGGCTGCACGAGTTTTTCCAAAAGTCGAAAGGCTTGAGCGTAATTTTGCAGAATATATCGAACTTGCTGAAACCGCTGACGGCTTTCTTCCTGAAAAAGTACTTGTGCTGGAAGTCGTCGGCGAAATAGAAGGCCTCGCTACCGCACTTACCCGAGTTAAGGGTTTTGAATATCTTTCCTCCGCATTACTTGAAAAATCTTTTGATAGTGAAGATTATTACACGTTAAGCAATGGAACCCGTAGACCTGCTTCCAGAAACGCTTATCTGACAATGAGCAGCCAGGCTGGGCTCAGTCGTCTCTTGGCACTGTGGCGCGAATACCAGAAAAATAGGAAAGTAGAATGGGGATTTGGTGCGCTGAAGGCCGTCTTTGACCGACTTACAGATATTCGTTTCTGGGATACCCGAGACAGGCTAGCTGCTACTTTCGTCTTAGAAGACTGGCAGGGACGTGTTGAGGATGCGACTGCTGGATATGATGATCCCGTTCCTTTCGAAATTGAACTTTGGTATCGGTCGTCTCCTGAGGAGCAGTCTAAAGCGGAGTCACGCATAAGAGGTTTAATATCTCGTGCAGGTGGCACCATTATCGGTGGATGCAAGTATAAAGGTATCAGCTATCACGCACTTATCGGTAATCTCCCTGTCAGTAAGGTTCAGGAGATACTCCTATATGGGGGCGAAGCTCTGGAACTGATGCGCTGCGATGATGTAATGTTTTTTAGGCCACTAGGCCAATGCGCTTTTCCCATTATTGAAGAAAATGTTCAGACTGGGGACGAGATATCGACGCTGGTCGGTCAGAATCTCCCCGATCCCTATGCGAGTCCAATTGTCGCTTTACTCGATGGTCTACCACTTGAAAACCACTCGGCCCTCAGAGGTAGGCTAGAAATTGACGATCCGGATGATTTCGAATCTCTTTACACCTCGCCGTCCTATCAGAATCACGGTACATCGATGGCATCTCTGATTGTCCATGGTGATCTTTCGAATCAGATCGAACCGCCTCTTTCTAGGCGTATTCATGTCAGACCAATCATGATTCCCGGGAGTATCAGTTTCGATGGTAGTGTGAGGGAGCAAATTCCTACTCAATATCTTCCCGCTGATCTGATCCATCGCGCCGTTGTCAGAATGAAAAAAGGAGAAAACGGTCAGCCGCCCACATCTCCAGACGTCTCCATTATTAACCTATCTATTGGAGATCCTTGCCGTATGTACGATGCCCAGATGAGTCCATGGGCGAGAATGTTGGACTGGTTGTCTGTTGAATATCAGGTATTGTTCGTCGTTAGTGCAGGAAATTCGAGTATGCCTTTAATTCTGGATAATGTCGCTGGGGATGATTTCTCTAATCTCACCCCTACAGAACTGGAAGAGCATGCTCTTAAAGCAATCGCGGTTCAACGTCCGTTGCGTCGTTTGCTTTCACCTGCTGAATCAATAAATGCGTTAACCGTCGGTGCATCGCATCATGATGGCTTTACTGGCAATATTCCACCAAGACATGTTGATGTATTTTCAACTCATGGAATGTTTTCACCGATTAATACCATTGCGTTAGGAAGGCGAAAGTCGATCAAACCTGAGGTGCATATGCCTGGGGGGCGTCAAACTTATGTGAATAAAACGAACACATCGCGCGATCCGGTCAGGCTTGATGTTTCCAAAACATTTCGTTTTGGACCGGGACTGAAATCAGCTATGCCTGGAGCTGAGGGGGCACTTAATCAGTGTGGTTTCACGGCGGGCACAAGTAACGCAGCAGCGCTAGCGACCAGGAGACTTGCGATGCTGCATGACACGCTCCAGGAAATGAAAGCGTTCGGATACAAGGAAGCACTTTCGAAAGCATCTGATGCCCTGATTTTAAAGGCAATGATGATCCATGGTGCTGAACATAATACTCTCTCGAGCAGAGTAATTAGTCACCATTTAGATGTGAACGGTAGCAGAACATTTAAATCTGATCTTAATCAGTATCTAGGATTTGGCCAGGTAAACGAAAGCCGAATTCACTTTTGTGCTGACAATCAAGCAACACTTATTTATTCAAACGTTATCGAGGCTGAGACTGCTCAAGATTATTTTTTCCCACTCCCACCAAGTCTTGCCGCGAAAACTATTAATCGTCGCCTGGTAGTAACAGTAGTTTGGTTCTCGCCAGTGAATCATGGACATAAAGATTACCGCGGGGCTCAACTCTGGGCAAGTCCAGCTTATGGTGATATTAATCTTGATGAATTTGATTATTATCCTTCACATCTGAAAAATGGCACAGTGTTTCACGACGTTCGCAAGGGAAATCGCGCTTCAGCCTTTACCGAGGGAGATCGGTTGGCTATCAGAATTAATTGTTACGGTCGAGCTGGAATTAAAAATCTCAAGGTTCCTTATGTAGTTATTGCGACATTAGATACACCAGGTACGGCGCTGCCAGTTTATGAGGAAGTTCGAGAGGCGCTACGTATTATGGCGAAACAGAATGCTTAATGTGATATTTAAAAATGTATAAGCACTCATTCACAAACTTGTGAATGAGTGCTTGTTTATCAATAAAAAAATTATTATGGCATTTTGTTAAATTGAGCTTCCGGCTCTATCAGACTCCCCCACTGACCACTTGGATGATAGGGCCTCGGCCTGCTGCAAAACAGTTTGTACGGCCATGTCCTGAAGGTCAGGTGGATATCCATATTTACGTAGAATACGCTTTACCAGCACCCTCATGCGCGCACGAGCAGAGTCACGACGCGCCCAGTCAACCGATACATTTGCTCGTAAATTTATAAGTAGTTCATGAGCGATGATTCGAAGTTTGTCATCACCCATCAGTTGTACCGCATTTTCATTTTCAGCCAGAGCGTCGTAGAAGGCTATCTCTTCATCAGACAACCCCGATTCTTCGCCCCTTTGACGGGCGGCACGGATATCTTTTGCGAGGCGGATAAGTTCTTGCAATACTTCAGCCGTAGTGATGGCATTTGCATGATAGCGAGCTACAGCTTCTTCAAGACGTTCAGAGAAGGCCTTGGTTTGTACCACATTGGCTTTGCTACGTGAGCGAATTCCATCATTAAGCAGCTTGCGTAAAGCTTCCAGAGCAAGATTTTTTTTCTCCATCTGCTGAACTTCAGCTAGGAATTCATCCGAGAGTATGGATATATCTGGGCTTTTAATTCCCACAGCCCCCAAAATATCTACAATCTCGGTCGAAATTACTGCGCGGCTAACGATTTGCTGGATAGCCAACTCTCGTTCTTGTTGGGTAATACCCGAACCGGAGCTACTTTTGACTAATGCGGCGCGAATCGCTTGGAAGAAACCAACTTCTTCTCGAATTTCACGAGCTTCATCAGAGGCAGAGGCCAAAGCGAAGGCTTTTGATAGTGCTAACACAGCATCTTGGTAACGGCGATGAGCATTTCTTTTCGCTTCTTTTGAATTCTCTTTTGCAGAAAGATTCTGTTGCAAATTGAGAATCCACTCGATAGCACCAGCCATCATTGCTAATCGTTGTTGTGGTGTTCCTGACATAGCAGAGGCGTAGTCGAAACCATGGAACATGTCACGTACGATTTCGTACTTCTCTATCATTACAGCTATTGCCTGTGCTTCGTCAATTCCGGTATTGTCTTGGTCACTCTTAGAGTATCGTTGCAATGCCGATTTTAGATTTTGCGCAATACCGATATAATCAACAATTAGTCCAGCAGGCTTGTCACGGAACACTCGGTTTACGCGTGCGATAGCCTGCATCAGACCGTGTCCTTTCATTGGTTTATCCACATACATCGTGTGCATGCAGGGAGCGTCAAAACCAGTCAGCCACATATCGCGAACTATTACTAGCTTAAGTGGGTCTTTTGGATCGCGGGCACGCTTAGCAAGCAAATCACGACGTTTTTTATTGCCGATGTGTGGCTGCCAATCATGCGGATCGCTCGCAGAGCCAGTCATGACAATCTTCACACTGCCTGCATTATCATCATTGCTGTGCCAATCGGGACGTAACTTAATAAGCTCATCATACAAAGCAATACATATACGTCGGCTCATACAAACTACCATTGCTTTTCCTTCCAGAGCAGCGACACGGTCTTCAAAATGGGCAACCATATCCTGCGCAACAAGTGCTAAGCGTTTTTTGCTGCCCACCAGCGCTTCAACAGTTGCCCATTTTTGCTTGAAACGTTCTTGATCAATTTCGGAATCGTCCTCGGTCAGTTCGTTAACCTCGGTATCAATATTTGGTTTTTCATCTTCGTCAAGCTCAATACGAGCCAGTCGGGATTCGTAGTAAATAGGGACGGTAGCACCATCTTCTACTGCACGGCTGATATCATAAACATCTATATAATGACCAAATACCGCCGGAGTATTTATGTCATCGGCCTCGATTGGTGTACCTGTAAAACCAATAAAAGATGCATTGGGTAATGCATCGCGCATGTATTTAGCGAAGCCATAAGAGATTTCACCGGTCTTTGTATCGACTTTCGCTCTAAATCCATACTGACTGCGATGAGCCTCATCGGCTATAACTACTACATTACGCCGTATAGTGAGTGGTTCAGCAATCTCACCAAATTTTTGCAATGTAGTGAAAATCACGCCGCCCGATGCACGATTTAAGAGTTTTTGTAAGTCTTCGCGGCTACTGGCTTGAACAGGTGTTTGCCTAATAAGATCACGGCACATTGAAAAGGTTGTAAACAACTGATCGTCTAAGTCATTTCTATCAGTAAGTACTACCAATGTTGGGTTTGCCATTGCAGGATGCTTAACCAACTGACCAGCATAGAAAGCCATTAGTAGACTTTTTCCTGAGCCTTGCGTGTGCCATATAACGCCAGCTCGTTTATCCCCTTGGGACTGTGGATTAACTAAACTTTGACCATCTGCTGCGCCTTCCCTAGAGGCTCGAATAGTAGATTCGACAGCACGATTTACTGCATGAAATTGATGATAGCCGGCAATGATTTTTGAGAGTCCTGACCCAGTTTCACCGAATACCGTAAAGTAATATAAAAGCTCAAGCAGTCGTTTATGTTCAAAAACACCTTCTATTAAGATATCAAGCTCTGGCAAACCTTTCGGAGTCACATTCTTACCATCAGTTGTCCGCCATGGCATAAATCTTTCAAGATTGGCAGATAGCGATCCTACCCGCGCAGCAACACCGTCAGATACAACTAACAATGCATTAGTGTTAAATAATCCAGGTATTTGATTTTTATAGGTTTGAAGTTGATTAAATGCACTAGCTAAATTAGCTGTAGAACTACCCGGGGCTTTTAGCTCAATTACTGCGAGTGGTAAACCATTAACGAATACAACTACATCTGGCCGTCGTTTATAATTACCTGCAATAACTACAAACTGATTAACTGCCAACCAGTCATTAAGCTCGGGAAATTCAACATCAATAAGCTTAACCTTACCAGCGGTCAGTGTTCCATCGTCCGCGTAATACTCAACATCCACACCTTCTATCATTAGCTTGTGAAGACGACGGTTTTCTTCGAGCAAGGAAGGAAGCTCTGTCTGTATTACTTGGCGTATGGCATCCTGTCTGGCATCCTCTGGTAGGCTGGGATTTAGGCGAGCAACGGATTCCACAAGCCGTTTTTTAAGCACAACCTCATGATGGCTCTCACGCTCAGGGTGATGCCCATCAGGACCAATATCTTCTTCTCGTTGGATGCTGTAGCCAAGGGTAAGAAACTGTTCGAGCAGAGCTTGCTCTACGGCAGCTTCAGATAGAAATGCCATTACTATTCTCCCTCTTCTTCCTCAAGTTCAATCGCTGAGACTTGCACCCCACGAGCAGCATTCAATGCTTCGACATAGGCATCACGATCCAGTTGATAGAGTAACCGGCTAACTTCAATATTAATTGATAACTCATCACTACCGGGTAGTAAAAAACGCAAGATGGTGGTATCACCTTCACCGGCTTCCACTTCTAAACCTATATATCTATCAATCAAAGAGTTATCTTCATTGAATCGTTCCCAAGGTTCTCGTGAACTTATGGGGTCTAACTTAGTGTCCAAATAAGCTTTGTGCAAAAAGGCTACAATAGCATCAGCAGCTAAAACTGCTGTACGCCGATGATGTACTGCGAGTCTTTCTAAATACGGATCTTTTCCATGACTAACTGGACCCGCTTTATTGCGTAGGTCGTTTAGGGCATGGGCAAGCTTATGGTGACTGGAAACTAATTTTCTGAACTGATCATCACGTATGTCACCAAGTTTTAAAGCCCGAATAGCCGCAGTTAGCCAATCAGACAATGAAGGTGTTTCCTGCACCGGCTTGAGGGGAGCCTGAGGTGTGTGGAAGTTTTCCACGATAACTTGACATACGGTTTCAACGACGGTTTTGGCACAGTCAATGCATGCATCGTTATCCTGCTCGAGGTTACGTTCAAGCGCCTCAAAGGTTTGCTGTAGCATTGGAGCTTGGCGCCAATGCGCGCAAGCTTCCCGAATTCCGGGACACCAATCTAGAGTCATATCGCGGCTCCAAAAAGATCACTGCCATTTGGCGCACACAGGTCTCCAGATATCAGCTTGGGAAGCAATGTATCACGCAGGTTAGCTAGCGTTTCGCTCTCCTGAGCATTGGCCTTAATACTGTTGAATTGAGGGGTAACTATATTAGAGAAAGCTTTCCATATATTCTCGTTTGATGGTGATGCTAATTTGAATGAAGCCACCGAACTAGCTTGAACGCGCTGACGGCCAGACGTACCTGTCATATTCCGAATGGCTTGTTCACGAAAATTGTTGTCTCTTGCGAGCAAATACCCAAATTCAGCAGGTACAGGATACTTTGTACGCATCACTATATATTCAGTTGAACCCCAACCTATCGACTTGTCTGGTAAACATTGAATAAATGCAGTTTTACCGTTTTCAAGGCATGGAGTAATTCTAGCGAGTAATGTGTCGCCATTGCGAAAACGCATACCGCTGCCAAATTGTCGGATGACAGGAGGGGCAGGCCAGCATCCATCAGTAGGTAATGAGGACATTTCTAAATAAGGAGCCTCTGTTCCTCTACGAAGAGGCTCACTGGGGTTGAAGTCGATAATTTCGTTTGCTGGTATCCATCTCCAGCCTTCGGGAATTTCCCCTAACTCTAATTCAACGAGCCGATCTGGGAAAATGTCATAGAGGTCAGCAGGTAGTCCAGGTAATGATTGCCCCTTCTGCCAGCGGCCTTCCA
This sequence comes from Raoultella sp. T31, assembly GCF_002806725.1. Taxonomy (NCBI): domain Bacteria; kingdom Pseudomonadati; phylum Pseudomonadota; class Gammaproteobacteria; order Enterobacterales; family Enterobacteriaceae; genus Klebsiella; species Raoultella sp. T31. Next base: position 67,166 of record NZ_PIBO01000020.1, on the reverse strand, counting down.
TTTTAGCCCTGACTGGCTCGAAATCTACAAACCACGCTTTAAACAAAGCACTAGCCATCTCTTCTAGTAATTTGTTCATCCGTCGATTTAGAGCAATTTTATCGTCCAGAGTGCCAAGAGTATCTCCAATAGCACGCTGCTGGTCGAGTCCTGGAACTCGGAGAACCAGCGACTCTATCATCGCTTTTGTAAGGGCATTTCTCGTTGCCCCAGCAGAGGCTAAAGCCAACAAATGTTCTTGCATTAATGGGCTAATCAAAACGTAGCGTAAAAAACGCTTATCAAGCATATCCGGCTGTGGACGAATAATTGCAACATGCTGATTTACTCGTGCTGGCAAAACTGTTTGATCAACCTGACAACAACGTGCTACTGAATCTCCAGTAATGTTGAGAAGAACATCACCTTCCTCGACAATGACATTGCGCAATTCCCATGCTTGAGAGTCGTCGATATATACGAGGCCTTCACGGGAAAATCGATCGTTGTATATATTTTGGCTACGTATTAGAGCAGTATTACCACCTCTGTAAGATTCCTTGCCTCCACGAGGCGTTGCACCGCTACCAATTTTAAGACAAACCTCCCCTAGATGGATTTGTTTCCATTCAGTCTCCATACCCAAGCCCTCTCAAATTCGCCTCAATCTTGGTATCTAGCTTAACTGCACTATCGCGTTGCTCATGCCATTGCTTTGATAGACGAGCCATTTTTTCCGCGAAGGGTTCATCATCATCTTCTTGCTCTGCTGCGCCAACGTAGCGTCCTGGAGTCAGTAGATAATCGTGTTTGCGGATCTCTTCAAGTGTGACTGATTTGCAAAATCCAGCCATGTCAGCATATTCGCCAGCTCCATCTTCCCCACGCCAGGCGTGATATGTATCTGCAATTTTCTGTATTTCGTCGTCAGTGAACTCACGTCTGGTACGGTCTATCAATACACCTAATTTACGAGCATCAATGAATAAAACTTGCCCACGGCGGTCGCGTTGTCCGCCTGCATGACCATTCATGGGATTTTTATTGCGAGCTAGAAACCAAAGGCAAGCGGGAATTTGTGTAGAGTAAAAAAGTTGTCCGGGCAATGCTACCATGCAATCTACAGCATCGGCTTCAAGCATTGCTTTACGAATTTCCCCCTCACCGGATTGGTTGGAGCTCATGGAGCCGTTTGCCAGCACTATCCCAGCGTGGCCGTTTGGGGCAAGATGATGGTAGATATGCTGTAACCAAGCGTAGTTGGCATTACTCACAGGGGGGATACCGAACTTCCAGCGCACGTCTTCACGTAAGCGATCTCCACCCCAATCTGAGACATTAAAAGGTGGGTTAGCTAAAATAAAATTTGCCTTCAGATCACGGAGTTCATCCTTATGGAAGCTACCTTCATTATTCCATCGAATGTCGGAATCAATGCCCCGCACTGCTAGGTTCATCTTGGCTAAACGCCATGTAGTGTAATTTGACTCTTGCCCATAAATAGCAATGTCACCTATACGGCCTCCGTGCTCCTGCACAAATTTTTCCGATTGGACGAACATGCCGCCAGAGCCACAGCAAGGATCGTAAATGCGACCAAAGTAGGGTTCAAGCATTTCTACAAGCACTCGCACAACCGAACGAGGAGTGTAAAACTCACCACCTCGCTTGCCTTCAGCACCGGCAAATTGGCCGAGGAAATACTCATACACGCGACCTAGAATATCTTTGGAGCGGCTACCCTCTTCGTTGAGGGCAATACCGGAGATAAGGTCGATAAGCTCTCCTAACATCACTTTATTCAAAGCTGGTCGTGAGTAGTCTTTAGGTAGCACACCTTTAAGCGATTCATTATCTGTCTCAATGGCACGCATCGCGTCATCAATTAGTGAACCGATAATGGGGAGCTTGGCGCTAGCCTGCAGGTGTGACCAACGTGACTCTTTCGGTACCCAGAATACATTATCGGCGAGATATTCGTCTTTATCCTCGGCGGCCAGAGCATCTTCATTCAACAGAGCTTGGCGCTTCGCTTCAAAGGCATCTGAGATGTATTTGAGGAAAATAAGTCCGAGAGCAACATGTTTGTAGTCCGATGGCTCCATGTTGCCGCGAAGTTTATCGGCGGTTTTGAAGAGCTCAGCCTCGAAGCCAAGGTCTCCGCCTTTACTAGTATTGTTTGAACCAGTCAGTGCCATCTTGTTCGTTCCTTTTACTTAATGCTTTCACCACTGGGGCTGAAATCTTGGGATTTTTCAACTCACACAAAGTTCGGAGATTGCCACCGTGTATGCAGACAGCAAAATATTCGCTACGAACGTGGAATGAGAATATTCCTGTTGTGTTGATTTCAGTATAATGTGGTAAGGGTTTTGTCTAATAATATCACTGTCTTGGCTTTGAATCTGCTGCTCATTTTTTTCTTGCTAGCTGAAGTCTGCCCCCTCGAAAGGCACATCAATATGAATTTAGTTTAAAATTATAACAAATATAACAATAGGTTATGTGACCCTGGCCCGAAATCCTGCGCCATTCAGAAACAGAATGCCGGCATGATCTACACTCCCTGAACGGAGGTGGTGCCGATGAAAAAATCACGATTCACCGAAGAGCAGATTGTTTTTGCCCTGAAGCAGGCTGAACTGGGGACGTCCGTGCTGGAGGTCTGCCATAAGCTGGGTATTTCCGATGCCACATTCTATACATGGCGCAAGAAATGCGGCGGGATTTCGCCTTCGGAGCTGAAACACATGCGGCAGCTTGAGGAAGAGAATCTAAGGTTGAAGAAGCTGGTTGCCGATCTGAGCCTCGACAAAACCATGCTGCAGGATGTGCTGGCAAAAAAGACCTGGCACTGGCGCGTCTGCGCGAATGGGGCCGGGACCTGCAGGCACGCTACGGAGCCAGTGAGAGGCAGGTCTTTTTTGCGCTACGGGTCAGCCGTAGCTCTTTCCGCTACCGTTCTGTGGCAGCAGACGACAGTGCGCTGCGCCTCCGTATCAGGAAGATCACTGAAACCCGGGGTCACTATGGCTACCGCAGGGTTCACGTCATGCTCCGGCGGGAGGGCTGGCGGGATAATCATAAACGCATTTACCGACTCTACAGCGAGCAGGGGCTGTCCCTGCGTCTCAAACGCCCACGCCGGAATAAATCGGCACAGCGCCGACAGCCCCAGCCCCAGCTCCAGGGGCTGTATCCGAATCATGTCTTTGTCTCTGACGCCTTATTTGACGGGCATCGGTTACGTCTGCTAACAGTCATTGATCTCTACACACGCGAATGTCTGGGGATCTGCGTGGGCCCGAATCTGCGCTCAACGGAGGTCGCAGAGATGCTGAACACCATTACGCTCAGACGTCCCTTACCACAATTGCTGAAAACCGATAACGACTCTGAATTTGCAGGGAAAATGCTGGATAAATGGGTGTATGAACGAGGGAGCCGTATCGATTTTTCTCGACCGGGACACCAACGGACAATGCCACAGTGGAGTCGTTCAATGGCAAGCTGCGACAGGAATGTCTGAACGAGAACTGGTTAGTGTCTCTGGAGGACGCACGGTGCAAAATCGAGGCCTGGTGCATACACTATAACCAGAGGCGTCCCCATTCTGCACTGGGCTGGATGACGCCATCCGAATTCGCTGAGAAGCCTGCCGGTTGGCAGAATATGCAGCCAACATGAAGCCGGTTATTCCTGATTACGACTGGATGATATTCGGGATCAGGGTCACCGTAGTACGTTTCATAATTTTTCTATCCGCCGCGAGTCAGCAATACGTTGCTGCATCCAGCTCTCCACCTCACTTTTACGCCAGCGGGAACTGCGCCCCAGTTTGATGGGTTTCGGGAACTGACCGTCCCCAATCAGTTTGTAGAACCACTTATCTGTCATACCGGTATACGTCGTGATAAAGCTCATATCGATAAGCGGGTCTTCAGCGCAAAGGACTGGGTTATTGGTAGTAGCCATGGAATCTCTCCCTCTGAAAATTAATGATGGGAGGAGTCCGGTGTGGTTGAGTTCTATTGCACGCCAGTACTCCTTCAGAGGATAGGGATTGCCAGTAAAAAAATACCTGAGAGCCATATCGGCCCCGATAGGCTGGGGCGAATCTTGACGGGGATATCAGCGCTGGCTGCATCCAAAATTACGCTCGCCATCACCAGTAACTTTGGTATGGTCCTTTGCAAGATATGAAGCCCTTAATAATGCTTCCCGTAGTTGCTCATTATTCCCGCGGTCAATCCAGTACACCGGGCTTTCCGGAAAGTGTGCCAGCGTTGCATACTCCGAAGTACCCACCCGTAAGGCGCTACACCACGCCTGTTTGATTAACCCTGCCAGTGAAGCCGGATCGTTATAGTTACCTGCGGAACACCAGACTTCGCGATTAAGCAACAACACCACGTGGTAGTGCTTTTTACCGTTGCGTTCTCCATATTCCCTTGCCCAGATATAACGCAGGTCGGTCATGCGTTTTCGGTTGCCCTCGCGGTGTTTACGAAGTAGGTATACTGTAATCTTTACTTTCAGAGAGTCTATAAATCGTGAAATAACAGCAGCATCTGTAGATGCAGGAGCATTGGGTAGTCGTAGATCAACCCTCAGCATTAATACTCGCGGATAAGCCTTAAGGGCGTTCAGTAAGGTGTCGGTAATACGTTGTTGCCAGAAAGGATTAGAGGTGTAATTCATTATGGAATCTCCAGTGGTTTGTTTTTCACATCAATGACTGGAGCTGTAAAAAAACACTCTTAAAAATAATGCTTCAGGTAATTAAAACTGAGATTTGATGTTTCAACCTATCTGGATTAAATCATTTCTGATTACAAAAGGGTTATGAAGGTAACCCATAGCTTTAAGCGTAACAGAGAGAAAGGATGTATCAGGTATATATTACCAATCCGACAGTTTGTGCTATGTAAAGTGTGTACATCCGGTGGCCATGCACCATCAATCTGCTCCTGGCTGGTCCTTCAGTCACTCTGGAGTTAACGTTGTATGGGGGAGTTGATTGACTATGCTATTAAAGTGCCATCAGCCCCAGTATTTAAAGGAATTTCGTGCTATGAATGGAACGTTTTTTCCTTATTTTTTCCTCTATTAGGCATCATTTTTAACACGAAAAATCTTCATTAAAATCTTGGCTTAAGTTATCCTAAAAGGAGGCTTGAGAGAAGGGACTGGACATGAGTGATGAGCGTATAAAAAGGATGAGAATCAAATCTGCGCAGGAATTGTCAGGAAATGAATTAATGCTGATAAGGGAATATCTTTCAACCTTTCCATTGTCTATGCTCGGGCGCATATTAATATCGCTAAATATAACGATAGCAAACTCAAATTTCCCTCAGATAGCCAATAATGCCCCGGAATTAATAGATTTTATTTGTTCGGATGTCGTTTCTGATAAAATAAAATCTCCTTTTGATAAGATAAATAAACTTGTAAAAGATGTAGAAAGTGACGCTTTCTCCGATGTTTGTATTGTATGGCTTAAAAATGATATCGAAGCATGCCACTATTTCTGGTGGAAACTGATGCAGCTCGAATGGAAAGGTGTGTTTAAACTGCTCAGAGCGGATAATATACATCTCTACAGTGATGTGGGGAGTAAGCAGCAAGCTCAATGCGTTTCTGATACATTTTGTTTGCCCAGAGTCGTAGGCGGACATAAAGAACGCTATAAATCCATTTTTACCTTATTAAGTTTGTTGCCATTCAAAAATACTGAAATAAATCTTCTGATTTCACATTTATCCTGTAACTACAAGAGAGATAAAGAGATATGCAGGCATGAGGTCAATGTCACCTCTTTGATGAAAAGCAAAGAGTCGGTTTCTTTTTCAGTTTGTTACTTAAAGAAAAAAAATATGTTCCTGGCTGATTTAGAACCTCTCACGGAGAGTGATAGTAAATACGCATTAATCACACAGCTTTATATGCTTACAAGAGAAGACAATTTTAAAGAGTTAGTCACCTCGTTGACTAAAGCTTGGTCACAAAAGAAGGTACGTGAAAAAAGAAAAGAGACGGATAAAAAACGGACTGCCGAACTTCTCGGCTTGAGCAAAGAAAGCATCAGGATGCTTAAGGAATTATCAAAAAAACACAGTATGGGCCAATCAGAACTGATGGATCTGGCTATACAGTCTTTGTTCGAACAAATGCAATAATTCATTATAAAATCAGAAATATATCATCATAATGGATGACGGTAGCTTTCGATCTCAGTGTGTATGTTTTAGTCGTAGTTGTCACGGGACTATGACACTCAGTGTCGCATTCAACTCCATCCGCGTAAAAACTCACCATTTCAGAAGACATATCCGTGCCACAGCCCCCCTTAAAGTGTGAACTCTCACCACACTGACTGAGGAAGATTAATGGCTGTCTACCGTAACGACCCCGATCTAAACCTGCTGGGCCAGTGCAGCAATGAAGAGCTGCAACTACTGGTTTCTATTCTGACCACTGACCCTCGTGACGGCGACATCCGCTGGACAGAGAGCCTGACCAGCACCCCGGAATACCGTCTGCTGGCACCGGAACACCGCCGCTACTGGCAACTGATAGCGGCTGAACTTCAGCGTTACGGGGCCAATACGCTGGTAAGTTTGATTAGGCTGGGGCAAGGCGTGACCTATCGAGAAATCCTTGGTGATGTTTGCGACAAACTTGATGTGAACTTCAACCTGAAAAGCACCACCGAGACCATTGAATTGTGCCTGCTGATGAAGGTGCTGGAGAAAAGCCTGGACCAGATGACATCCGAAGAACTGGCTACCTTTTCCCGCAATATGCAACTCGACCTAACCAACCCCACCCCTCAGCTCATTTTGATGGCAGTACAGGCAGCCATACGTACCTCCTCGCTGGCTGCACTGGAGCTTGCCACCGTACTGTCTGCAAGCGTCATTACCTCACTAGGAGGCGTCGCCACTTGGGGCACGGTGGTGGTGGCATCCAGAGCACTGTCCGTTATTGCCGGTCCCGTCGCCATTGCGCTCAGTTCGGCGTGGATGATTTCCGACATTGCGGGTCCGGCTTACCGGGTCACCATACCGGCCTGCATCATCGTAGCCTGGCTCCGGCAGCAACGTCTTTCCCGCTAATCCATTTTTCACTGCCAGCAGATGACTGGTACCAATATTTTCTGCTGGGAGCACATAACATGTCTGAACAGGGACACCGCTATGATCGGTTGGCCAGCCGTCTCGCCATCCTGGTCAGTCGCCTCTTTATGGGCGAATCACTCAGCGTCAGACAATTGGCTCAGGAGTTTGGCGTTTCTGAGCGCACTGTTCAGCGCGACTTGCGTGAGCGTCTGCGTTATCTCGACATCGAATATTCCCGTGGAAGCTTCCGGCTCCTGGACGCCCGGGGTCCCTTTCGCACCAACAGCGACATTCTCCGCTTTGCCCGGATAACCAGCGTGGCGCATTACTTTCCTACTCTGGATCCCAGGCTGCTGTCGGTGTTGCTCGACAGTGGTCAGGATTCCCCCTGCATTATCTGGAATGCCCCGCCACGTCAGGCACCTGCGTTGTTTGGTGGTTTCCAGGCTATCGTTCAGGCCATCATCCGTAATCGCCGTGTTCACTTTCTGCATCAAGGTCATCAGCAGTCTGCAGTGGCCCCTTACCGGCTTATCTGTCTGGACGGGGAGTGGTACTTGGTGGCCGTATCGAAAGATCGCATTCAGGTGTTCACCCTTTCAGCCATCACTGATGTGGTGATGACCCTCAGCGGTTTTGTGCGAAACAGCCATATCACTCGCATTTTTCAGGACCCGAGATTCATTCAGGCTCTGCCGCATTATCAGTATATCAGCGGGCTCATCAGGGAATGAGCCTGCATTCCCGTCCGTCAGGGCAATTTGCTTTACTCACAAAAGGATACATTCATGAACAATTCATCACTCAGCGCGTTGGTGCTGGTCTGTGGCCTGGTTCCGGTCATGGCGCAGGCTTTCGGAAATAAGGACACTTGGTCCAGCGGTTGGGGCCAAGGCGTATCAGAGTTTGTTATCAAGGGGAAAGGTCAGTCGCAGTTATATCTGTCCTGTGAGGATTACGGCTCACAGCCAGCCACGGTCATATTTACGGACGCTAACGGGCATGAAGTCAGTATGGATGAGGATAAAAACCTCCAGGTCAGCATTGACGGTGGAGAGGCCATTGATATCAGTGAGTCTGGCAGTCGTCTCGGCAGCAATAACCTGGTGCTGGCCTGGACACAGTTGCGTAACGGCAAACAAGTCTCGGTATCCGGCGAAGGTGTTAAGCCAGCTACCTTCACACTAGCTGGGGCGGCGAAGGTGCTGCCAGAGTTTGGCACACACGGCTGTGTGGCAAAGGCATCACACTGATTTGTAACTATTTTTACCGTCTATTGCTGGTAATGAATGATGATATTCATGTCCCGGCGATACGTTTCTCTTAAAAGGAATACGCTGTGAAAATCAAACAATTGTTGATATCCGCACTGTTTTTACTGTCTGCTTCGGCGCTGGCGGAACCAACGTCTCCAATAAAAGTGGAGACCAGTGATTATGTTCATCCTGCCGGAACACGCTACGCCACTGTAGTGGTCACCTCGCTGGATGACAGTGTGAAAGTTGAAAACATTGACGTTAATCGGGGCAACTGCCGCATCGACAACAAAAAGTTTATGTCCTCCGTTAACAAGGAAACCATTCTGCCGATCACTCTGCGCTACGGGCAGTCCGTCAAAGTGAATTTTTATAATGAGTGCGTGGCTTCGGAAGTGGTAGTCACCACCGACAAAGGGGCGTGGCGCTACACCTATAACTGAGTAGTCTCTCTGCTTCATCTCCCTCCATAAAAGACGTCACATCACCAACGGACTGCCGTCAGGCAGTCCGGAGTAAACCCTATGATTTTTCTGAAAATGCTGGTGACTGCTTTGGGTCAGGTTCTGACCTGGTACGGCGGTCAGCAGGCCCGACAGTTTATTGAAATCCGCTTTCGTCAGGCCGGTCACGATGACGACAGCATAGATGCAGCCAGAGAAGCAGCCACGCTGCTGGTAACCGCGCTGATAACGGTCCTGATGGCGCAGATATTACGGATCCTGGACAACTTCTGAGCCGCCTTCTGCTGCAACGATCACTGAACCTGCATATCGCCCCTGCCTCCTTCCGGAGCAGGGGCTTTTGTTTTTATGCCCCAAAACCTAAGGAAATTATCATGAAATTAGCCAGCCGCTTTGGTGCGGTCAACCTGGTTCGCCGCGATCGTCCGCTAACCCGTGATGAACTGGCGCATTACGTACCGAGTGTCTTTAGTGAAGAAAAGCATGAATCACGTAGCGACCGATACACCTACATCCCGACTATAACCCTTCTCGATAACCTGCAGCGTGAAGGCTTCCAGCCGTTCTTTGCCTGCCAGACCCGAGTGCGCGACCAGAGTAAGCGTGAACACACCAAACACATGCTGCGCCTGCGCCGCGAAGGCCAAATCACTGGCAAGCAGGTGCCGGAAATTATTCTGCTTAATAGCCATGACGGCTCCAGCTCATACCAGATGCTACCGGGGCTATTTAGATCGGCTTGCCAAAATGGGCTGATTTGCGGTGAGAGTTTTGGTGAAGTGCGTGTTCCCCATAAGGGTAACGTGGTGGAGAAAGTCATTGAAGGGGCTTATGAGGTACTGGGGATATTTGACCGGGTTGAAGAGAAGCGAGATGCGATGCAGTCGCTGCTACTCCCCCCACCGGCCCAACTAGCAATGGCAAAAGCGGCATTAACCTATCGCTTTGGTGAAGAGCATCAGCCGGTGACGGAATCGCAGATCCTAATCCCGCGGCGCTGGCAGGATGAGAGTAATGACCTGTGGACCACTTATCAGCGCATTCAGGAGAACCTGATTAAAGGTGGACTGTCGGGACGAACGATGAAAGGTAAACGTGCTCAAACCCGCGCCGTCAAAGGTATTGACGGGGATGTAAAGCTCAATCGCGCTCTGTGGGTGATGGCCGAGAATATGCTGCAGCTTGCTTCGTGAGCCTTTCTATTATCCCTTCCCTAAGGTCTTGCCAATAAATCGGCGAGTCTTTTTGTTTTAAGGAGCAAATATGTCTGTATTCAATTTATCCCCGGTATTTCCTGCAAGAGAGCAACGCATCATTCGTCGGGCGTTACGACTGGTGGAGAAATATCAGCGTCAACCGAGTGAGTCATTTACTTCCACCAGCGTCACTAAAACCTGGCTGCAATTACAGATGGCTCATCAGGAGCGTGAAGTTTTTATGGTGTTGTATCTCGACAATCAGCACTGCCTGCTGGGATGCGAAACACTGTTTACCGGCACACTCAGCCAAACCGAAGTTCATCCCCGCGAAGTGGTTAAATTGGCACTGAAGCACAATGCTGCTGCAGTCATTTTGGCTCATAACCATCCGTCAGGTACGACAGAAATCAGTCAGCAGGATAAACACATTACTCAGCGGATAGTGAAAGCGTTAGCACTGGTAGAAGTGCGAGTGTTGGATCATTTGGTTGTTGGGAATGAAGTGGTTTCTTTTGCTGAGCAGGGTTTGCTTTAAACGGAGGTTTTCATGCCATTCACACTATCCCATGAATGGGGGCTACAAAGCGATATCACCCCACGATTTGGCGCAAGATTAGTTCAGGAAGGCAACCGGCTGCATTACCTGGCTGACAGGGCTGGTTTGACGGGAAGCTTTAGCCCAGAGCAGCTACAAAGCCTGGAAAATGTTTTCCCACTGTTTATAGAACAGTTAGAAAATATGTTGCGTTCCGGTGAGCTAAATCCACAGCAGCAACATCAGATGACCATTCAGCTTACAGGTTTAACTTGTATAGCTGATACCCTTAGTAGTTGTGGCTACGTTTACCTCACTGTTTATCCCGCCCAATAACTTCTTCTCTCTTCTTTTTTTATCAGGACCCAAATTATGCAAATTTCATCTGTACCGGCCATGGTGCCGGTTTCGTCACGTCTGTCGCCTGTGCAGGTGTGGCAGCAACTGTTAACGTATCTGCTGCAGCATCATTACGGTCTGACACTTAACGACACTCCATTCCACGACGACGAGGCCATCCAAGAGCATATTGAAGCTGGTATTACACTTGCTGATGCAGTGAATTTCCTGGTGGAACACTATGAACTGGTACGCACTGACCGTAAGGGATTCACTTGGCTGGAGCAGGCTCCGTTCCTGACCTCCACCGATATTCTTAGAGCCAGGCGAGCTACCGGATTAATAAATACCTGAATTCTTCGAGCTTCGTTCCTGATTTTTACCTCTGAACTTCCCACCTTTTTTATTCATCGCATAATGCGCCTGCCACTTCCGGCAGGCGTGTTTGCTTTTATGGACGATTAACGATGCAAACAGAACCCGACGTATTGACGGAACACAATGAGCTCATTCTTTCGACCAGTATCGAACGTGTAGTCACTGGACGCGATTCCGCACTAAAACAGATAGAACAACTCATTGAACAGCTTGATGCCATTTCGCGGTTAACCTCAGAAATTGGCGGTGGTACAGCGCAAGACTGGGCGATGAAGCTAGGGCACCGCTACGATAGTTGGCTGACTGAGAAGGCAGATAAAGCGATGCCTGCCGTCACCCGCAATATCGACAGTAGTATCTGGCGCGATTTGATGCTGAAGTCCGGCATGATGGCCTTAATGGATGCACAGGCTCGCGACCAGTGGCACAAGAACTTGGAGGAGGGCGATCTTCCTGCTATCAGTGAGGCGAACATTCTCAGCACTTTTGAACTGTTACATCTTAACAAAATGGAAGTCTTTGAGCGCGGGATCATTAACGTCTTCAAAGGCCTGTCGTGGAATTATAAAACCAATAGTCCCTGCAGCTTTGGTAAGAAGATCATCATCAATAATCTGGTGAGCCACAATCGCTGGGGATTTAGTCTGAACTGGGGTTGGCGGAGGGATCAGTTGGCAGACTTGGAGCGAATGCTGTTTTTACTGAGTGGTAAATCAATACCTGACAACCGTAGCGATATAACTACTCGGTTGATGGCGCATATTCGAGATAACCCGGATAAGGATGTTTATGAAGATGAGTTCTTCCGTATTCGCTACTTTCAGAAGGGCACTGCGCACTTGACTTTCAAGCGCCTGGATTTGGTCGAGAGGATGAATGATATTATCGCTAAACACTACCCAGGAATGTTAGCGAAGTAGTTTTGGAGAGTTTTGACGCCTACGGCGAACAAGTTTATGATCCAGCTTAATTTCTTTTCCTCATGAAGGGACGGGTATGGGCAACAGAATGTGGATGATCCGCGGTGACGGCGGCAAGCTCTATGACGATTTTCGTGATAAGCAAATTGTAGGCATCGGTTGGTCTCAGCTGGCTCCATTAGTCAAACCCGGCCTGTCCCGAGCCCAGTTACTCGCCTTATACCAGGAGGCAGATCCCTTAACAAAGCTGGGAACAGCCCGTTCTGGTGCATCGCAGGTCTGGCGTTTTGTGAATGAGATCCAAAAGGGTGATTGGGTTATTACCTATTCGCCAGCCAACCGTACTTATTTGCTAGGCAAAGTCACATCCGACTTCCAATATCATCCTGAATGGGTGGAAGAGGGGATGGGGATCGCTCGGCAGGTTAAATGGAATACTCAAGAAATCGACCGCGATAGGCTGTCTGTCGCTACCAAAAACACATTGGGTTCTACGCTGACGGTTTTCCAGCTTCCAGAATATGCGCTAGAAGAGCTTTTGCAGGATAAGAAACCCACTGCAGATGTAATTACTCATAATCCAATTGCGATGGATGAAGATGAGGTTGTTTCTGATCCGCTTCGCGATATGGAAATGCTGGCGTTTGAGGGTATCAAAGATCGTATCAACTCTCTTGACTGGGATGAGATGCAAAATCTTGTTGCCGGAGTTTTACGCAGTATGGGCTATAAAACGCAGGTTTCACCTGCGGGTGCCGATCGGGGTAAAGACATCATTGCTTCACCCGATGGATTCGGTTTTGAAAATCCACGAATTATCGTTGAGGTAAAACATCGTAGGGAGCAAATGGGGAGTCAGCAGATTCGCAGCTTTATCGGCGGTCGCCATAAAGACGATCGCGGGCTTTATGTCAGTACGGGGGGCTTTACGAAAGATGCTCGCTATGAAGCCGACCGCTCGACGATACCTCTGACGCTCTGGACGCTTGATGATCTCGTCCGTGCGCTTATTGAGAACTACGAGCAAGTCGATATCGAGACCAAACTTTTGGTGCCTCTGAAGAAAACTTTCCTGCCGGCCTGAATCTTGCTTTGATAGCCATATCGGTGTTCTACTGGTGTGGCTTTATACCCACTTGCAATGTCTATTTTTTGTAGGGATTTTAACTTGTGGGTACAAGTGCGGGTATAGCTATTTATTCCTGTTTCTAAATAACATTGATATCAGTCTATTAGGTGTGAAATTCGAGTCCGGCCTTCGCACTTCTTTCATTTTTTGATTAAAAAACAATTTAACTGAAATATCTCATCTTTATTATATGCCCAATCTTCCCTGATTTTTTCTTGCACAAAAGCCGCTCTGATGGCGAGTGGCGCTGGTATGTGACTTTCCGTTGTGAGCCGTAACCAGGCTCAAACTCAGTCTGAATATCAGCCACGCTCCCGAAGGATATCTGCATATCCCGCTAAATTTCACCGTTTGCCATAATCCATATGTCACAGCCAGGCTCATACCTCAACATAAAATAAGATTATTTTAAATAAAATCATGTTCTTAATATGGCTTGTCTACTAAGAAACCTGTACCTTAATCCACATATCACAAAAGGATATTGGGTGGTTTATGGACTTATATGGAAAGTTTGTAATCAACGATGCGCACTACTCTCCGTTATCGTTTCCTGGGGCAGGAACATTTTTAGCGTTCTCTGGCGATGGTATTTATCGCAATCGGGGAGCTTGTGGCATGAAGCCAACTTTAGTCAGTTCCATCATCGGTCTTTTTGATTTCCACAGCGCCAGTCGTTTTACTCGTTTCATACTGGGTGAACCCGATCTAGAAGTGTGGGAATCGTTACATTTTTACTTCGCTATTCTGATCACTACCCTGATCAGTGTTTCTGTCATGAGCGCGATGATCACCACTTACAACGGCATGACGCGCAAAGTTAATCCAGCCAACCTCTTTGATGACTGGATTTTATCCACCCTGCGACGTCTTGTTAAGGTATTCGCGTTCACGTTCCTGTTCTGGGCACTGTTCCGCTTCCTGCCTTACTCGTCTGTTTTTACTGACGGAGAAACATATCCGGCTTTCATTATTCCGGCTGCCGTGGCTTGCAATCTGCTGATAACGATGGTTTGTTATTGGCATATGATGAATAAAATTACCAAAATTTATTCTTTATTTAATGCTATATGACAGTGTTGGCTGCATTATTTTTAATGCAAAATTTATGGGGGTTCTGTCATAAAAATCATACTATTACTATATTTCGGCTGAAAAATAATCGCTATAATTGTCATTTCCACATTAATCATAATGGATTGTGATATGGATTCAGTAGAAGAGCTCAATGGAACATACTTTTATAAGGCTGTCTGTAATATTTCGTCAGGAGAGCTATTTTTCTGGGTTTTCCTCGACAAAATTGATGAACAATTTGGCGGGATTACCGATCTCTTAGGGATGGCTTGTATCGTTCTTGGGTTGCCGGTATTGAAAACCAGAGGTAAACCTTACGGAGCGACACCTGGTACGTCCATCGCCTCTAAATATTCTCGGGAATTCCTCAACGTGCATCTATCCGTAAGGCTCCCGACTCTGACAAATGCCAGCATCCGAACGCTAAAACCGATGATGACAAACAATTTAGGCGCATTCGTTGGACGCTCGATTCCTGTTATCGGTTGGGTATTATTGGCAAGCGATGTCGCTCAGATTACTTATAAAACGGTGAATACCTACAACACCATAGCCAGAAAAGAGGATCGTGTATGGTGACAGATAGCGAAATATTAGAGTTTTTCAGGGGAGAGTTATCTCTTGCAGTGACGTTTACTTTTAAGCCTATCCCGATTGAGTTTGATACGCCATTGCAAGGCTATGCCGAATGGGATGAATTACCTTATGCCATTGATGATTTCGGGAAGAAATTTAATGTCGATGTATCAGCGATCAATTTTGATACCTACTACCCGTGGGAAAGAGAGTCTGTATATCGCAAATGGTTTAACAAAGAGCCGATCAAGCAAGTATCAAAGCCGCTAACTGTACGAATGTTCGCAGAGTCAGCTAAAGCTGGTCTCTGGTTATATGACTAATTAAAAGGAGTTTAAGAATGGCTGTTCCCGTTCACCTGTTTTTGAAAGATGATGGCGGCGTGATGATCCGCGGCGGTTCCGATGTTCAGGACCGTGAGGGGAGTGTAGAACTTCGCGGCCTGACGCATAATCTCAGCATTCCTACCGACGGCGCTACAGGGAAATTAACCGGCACACGTAAACATGCGCCGTTTCTGTTCGATAAAGAGATTGATTCCTCGAGCCCATACCTTTACAAAGCCGTTGCCACTGGTCAGACGTTGCAAAGTGCTGAATTCAAGTTCTACCATATTAATAACGCTGGCCAGGAAGTGGAATACTTCAATATTCTGCTGGAAGGTGTGAAGGTTGTTTCTGTGACGCCAATTGTCCACGATACGCGAACGATAACCGGTACGGGCCATCTGGAAAGTGTGCAGCTACGCTATGAAAAAATCACCTGGCGTATTGTAGATGGAAATATCCAATATACAGATGCCTGGAACGAGCGTGCTACGGCATAAATGATGGTCCCTCGTTATACTGAACTCTATTCACTATCAGGTTCCTCTGTCGACGACCAAAGAGGATGATCGGGTGGCTATTAAAACTGATCTGATTCAGGTTACCCTAATAAACATACGATGTTGCACAGGAAAAACCGTTATTTACCCCCGCTTGCACCTGAAAAATAACCGCTCCTGACGCATCAGGAGCGGTATTTATTAGCTTCGTACACGTTTCCCCGCAATCACCCCAATAAACTCTCTTACCTGCTTCTGCTTCCTTGCCGACAGCTTCTCAACCCGACGCATCGCTTCTTCCAGCTCCGGTACCGGCTCTACCGCCGTCAGCACGATACAGCCTGCCATTACCCGTACTTCCACCTTTGTACCCGTCGCAAACCCTGCGGCCTCCAGCCACTGACCCTTCATCGTTAACGCCGGAATACGACTATAATCCGGAAAACGGCTCACATAGCTCACGGTTAACTGACGCTTATTTTTCGGCGACACTTCTGCAACGCATAAATCTGCAATACAATCGACTTCAGTCATAATTGCTATTCCGTATAAATAGTGATTGTGATGAGCGATGTGGACGTGCGCTAACACGTTCACATCGCGTTAAATAACACCTGTAAATCTAACCAGTAATAAAAACAAAGTCCAGTTGATAATAAGACATAATCGGCACCTTCTGATGTATATTAAGAACTGAAGAAGGATATTTAATCTTGATTTTTATGGCGTATAAATAGAATCGATGAATGAGTTTATTTTCTTATAAACCATTAAATGACTTAACGTCATATATTATTGTCAACTATCGGAAACACACTTATTCTATCCTGCGAATAAGTTCACGGACTATAGTGCTGGCAGCTACCCGCATAGCAGGACATCCGGCTATCAGCTAACACCAGTCACCGGATGAATAAAGTGAAAAAGGAAGGGAACATCCCTGTTCCTGGAACCCTTAAACCAGCAGCTCTGCCTGGCCGCTCAGCAGGCTTTTATGCGCCGTCTCGCAAATCCGGCTGGCCTGTAGCCCGTCATCTGCGCTGGCGGCATACGGGGTATTGCTCTTCACCGCTTTAATAAAGTCATTAATCGGGTCAATACCAAACCCGCTGGCGACGCCATCGCGGTAGGTAATGAAGTAGCTGTTCGGGGTCTTAACCGTTTGCTGGCCGAAGATCTCCAGCCCGCGGTTTTGTGAATCGGAGCGGATCCAGGCGTTATCGCACAGCACCGCCATGCGCCCGTCGTTGTCTTTCGGGAAAGCGGCGGGCAGGACCCAGCTGTTTTCAATCACCCACGAACTGCCGTCCTCCATCAGCAGGGTGCTCTGCACGCTGTCCCAGGTGTCCAGCCCTTTACTCGCCAGCAGGCGTTTCTGCCCGACCGCGTAAACTGATTTCACCTCCTGCCCGCTGATATAGCGCACCATGTCGAAGCAGTGCGAGCCGAGGAACCACACCGGCGAACTGTGCGCCGACCAGGCCAGCCATTCGCTGGGAACGGCGATCACATCATCCATATTGATATAGCCGCGCAGGAGCCTGCCGCTTTCCTCCTTCTGCACCTCCATGCGCACGCGGATCGCCGCCGGGTCCCAGCGCTTGTGAAAATCGACGCCGACGATTACCTCATGCTCCCTGGCGGCGGCAATAATCGCTTCGCAGTCGGCCACCGAGGTCGCCAGCGGTTTTTCAATCAGCACATGCTTACCGTGGGCAATGGCCTGCAGAGCCGGTTCCTTATGAAATGGATCGGACGTCGCCACGGAAATGATATCCACCTGCTGTTCATCCAGCAGGGTGGACAGGCTGGCGTACCCGGCGATGCCCAGCTCATCCGCCGCGGCATGGCAGCGCTCGATGTTATTGTCGCAGACCGCGACCAGCTCCACGTCCGGGTTATGCAGATAGGCGTTGATATGGTGCTTGCCATAAATCCCCGTGCCGACAACGGCCACTTTTAACTTGTTCATCATGACGTTCCTTATATGTCTGTTAAAACAGTCCCAGGGAGAATGCCCAGCCAATCATCACGGCCAGCGGGCCGGTCAACTGGCGGGAAAGCAGGAAGGCCGGTACGCCGCTGGCGATAGTCTCCGGTTTGGCCTCCTGCATCGAGAGGCCGACGGGCACGAAGTCGCAGCCCACCTGTACGTTAATGGCGAACAGAGCGGGCAGGGCGAAGGCTGGTGAGATATTCCCCAGCCCAATCTGGGTGCCAATCATCACCCCTACCACCTGGGTAATCGCCGCACCGGGTCCGAGAATAGGCGACAGAAAGGGGATGCCGCAGATCACCGACAGCAGCAGCAAGCCCCACAGCGAGTTCGCCATCGGCGTCAGGGCGTGGGCGATCACGTTACCCAACGACGTGGCCTGGACGATGGCGATCAGCACGGAGACAAAAGCCATAAACGGGATCACCGTTCGCACCGATACGTCCACCGCCTCACGGCTGGCGGCAAACAGCAGGGCGATCACGTGGCCGGTCTTATTACCCAGCGTTTCCACCGCCAGAATCAGCTGATTGCCAAAAGTGGCGGGCGGCGGCGTCTGCGCGACCGTTGGGGCAGGCTCCACAACGATCGCCTGCGGCTCATCCGGTATCGCGTCTGTCGCCACGCGGGTGATCTGCCCTTCATGCACGTCCGACACGTAGTTGCTGGTGTTAATAAACTGCGCCAGCGGCCCGGCTTGCCCGGTAGGCATCACGTTAATCGTCTTGATGCCTTTTTTCGGATACAGCCCGCAGCGCAGCGAGCCGCCACAGTTGATCACCACGCACAGCGTCTCTTCATCCGGCGGAACGGCCTGAAAGCCGTTGATCACCTCCGATTGCGTGAGTTCGCCCAGCCGACGGGCGACGGGATGGATCTCCCGCCCGGTCAGCGACACCACCTTTAGCCCGCTGCCGATCGGCAGCCTCAGCCCGGTACCGAACCCTTCGGCGCCGGGAGCAACGTTGATCAGGTTCATTGCGCACTCTCCTTAACGATCAGATAGCCCTGCAACAGCGCAAGCGCAGGGACTTTGCCGGCAAGATGTAGCGTGCCCTGATGGCGCGGCGCGCTGGCGCTATCGAACACCAGTGTCAGGTGTCCGAGCTCCAGCAGCGCCTGCAGGGCGCGGCTGCCAACGGCGGTGATGAGGTAGTCCTCGCCCCCGAGCGTGAATCGATCGCCCGCTAGTAGTCGGGCGTGCTCGTGCTGAAAAACGGGCCGCAGGGCCAGGGCGTAATCCAGGCAGTCCGCCGGGCCGTCGGCGCGAAAGGTAATCAGCAGGTTATCCGCCAGGCCGTCCGCCGCATGGGGGCCGACGCGTTCGATATGGGCCTGATAGATCATGCCGCACCTCCCGTCGCCTTATGGCGCAGGCGCAGGAACAGATATTCGGTGATCATGCCGCGCAGCAGGCCAATCACGATGGCGGCGGCGATATAGCGCAGGGCCAGTTCGGTCACCGGCAGGCCGAGGGTTTTGATCCCGGCGGCGACGCCCAACCAGATGAACAGCTCCGAGGGCACCACGTGGGGGAACAGGCTGGTCAGCGGGTGGGCAGTGGTGCCCAGTGCGTCCTCATATCCGGGTTTGCTCTTTTCCGGCAGCAGCTTGCCGAGCGTCAGTGCGCCGGGGCTGCTCATAAAGAACCAGCCGAGGATCGGCAGCAGGCCATAGGTCAGGATCCGCGAGCGACCAAACAGCGTCGCTACCCGTTCCATGCGCTGCTGGCCGACCAGCTTCATCAGAAAGTTGATGGCGAGCAGCAGGCAAATCAGCATCGGAATGATCCCGCTCATCATGTCGAGAAAGACCTTCCCGGCGAGCTGGAAAATATTGATAAAGCTTTCAGCAAGGGTAACCAGAAACATGGCGACCTCCTTGCGTGGGGCGGGTTAAAGCGGGTTGCAGTGATACATCCTCAATAGTGGTATGCATAAACAACTCCTTTTTAGCGTGTGTAAATAAAAGACCTCTTTGTTAATTCATTGATAAAAATGATTTCTGGTGAATCTGGCGATTATTTTCAAACAGCAGACGGCAGGGGCTGTCCTTGTCCCGGTGGAGCAAGGACTTTTTTCGGATTACGGGCTCGGGTGAGATCGGAATAACGGCTGGGCCAGATTTCAAAGGGATGAACATTCAGCGCGATAGCAACCAGACGCTCGTCTTCAGGCAATAGACGCATCAAGGTATTTGCCAACTCCACATTCGTGTCCAGAGAAGGTCTCGTCAGGTTGATACCACATGTGCGCAGCGCAGTGATGTTGTAGGCGCAATACCGTTCTTTGTTGGCCATTCCACTCATACCTCTTTTGATATCAGGGTCAGACAGGACAAGATTTTTATGGACTTTAGGAACTCTAAAGATGAAGCATCTTAAGGAATACTAAAGATGCTGTCAATATGACCATTCAAAGGAAAGGGTTATGATTCCGAAGCGTCTGAGAACGACGAGAGAATTGGCGAATATGTCGCAGGAAGAGTTGGCCGCAGCGGCGGGGGTTTCTGAAGATACGGGCTCTTCAAGAATCTCACATTACGAACATGGCAGGCATAAACCAAAATTTGATTTGGTATGCCAGTTAGCAAAGGTGCTTGATGTCCCTGAAGGATATTTTTATACGTTGGATGATAGCTTTGCGGAAGTGATGTTGAAGCGACGTGCTGGACAACGAGGTCAATGGGAGAAGGATAAGTCAGATAGTTGATTTTATTAGTGTATTACTGAATGCTGAACTATCTATCTTTATGAACTCTAAAGATAAAATGACTTGAGTAATGCTAAAGATTACCGTGAAATTCTTACTGGACACACGGTATGATCCCCAAGAGACTTAAAGAAGCACGTTTGCGTGCAAAGCTGACCCAGGAGAAACTGGGGGTACTGGCTGGTATCGAGGAGGCTACAGCTTACTCACGTTTATCTCATTATGAGAATGGTACGCATAAGCCGACGTTTGAACTGGTATGTGAATTTGCACGGGTGCTTGATGTGCCGGAGTGCTATTTTTATATCCGGGACGACCAGTTTGCAGCAGATGTATTAGCGTTGTTTTTAAGCAAGAAGTAAAGAATGACCTCAACAGGCCATATGGTTCATTATCCGGGCTGGCAGGTCATAAAAAATACCATATCGATATAGATCGAGAAAAATGACATGCCTTCTATTTATTCTGATGAATATCAAATGGTTATAAAACTATTGCGTACAGCAAGGAAGGAGAAGGGGTTAACTCAGGTAACGCTGGCCCAGGCGCTGGGGCGTCCACAGTCATTTGTCGCCAAAATGGAGAGTGGTGAGAGGAGATTAGATGTCGTGGAATTCGCGCATATTGCTGCCTTGCTATCTATTGAACCGGTCAATGTATTAAATGTCATTATGTCAAAATACAAATAATAAGGTCTGAATCGCTTTTTTAGGCTTGAATTCATGCGGGCTACAGTCATGTATTTTCGTCTCACTGACGTTGGGTGATGACTTTCATAGAATCCGTCATCAGAATAAAAATTCTTTTGGTTCAGTACAATGCTGGGTTACTTCAACCCGGGAATTACCTCGACATAGGTTCTATATTCTATCTGTGAATCTATTTTTTCGGGATATCGATATAAATTTATGGATAACTGTAATAAAGACTGCTTTTTAATTACTGGTTCAAGTATTAGATTAATGTGTATTTTTATGCGTGAGGTGGTACGCAATTCAGAGGGCGATAATTCTCGTCTTCGGAGATGAACGGGATGGCAAACGTGATCGGAAAGCGACTGAAAATAGCCAGAGTGACCGCCGGTATGACTCAGGCGACATTAGGTGTCAACGCGGGCCTGGAAGAGGAATCCGCAAGCTCCCGTATTAGCTCATACGAAAAGGGCATCCATGCCCCCGATTTTACATTAGCCTGCAAGCTGGCGGCGGTACTTGATGTACCGGAAGCCTACTTCTACGCGGTAGATGACGATTTGGCGGAGTTGATATTGCAGTACCATCGTTTTAAGAAAAACAATCCAGGGAAGATGGTATTGATCGGGCCAAACTAAATGGCATACACCAGGTTTATATTAGCATTGATCCCCTTATGCGATGGGTTGTCCGCGGCCTGACAGTTTATAAAGCTTATATGAATGGCTCCCTCAGATTCAGGCTCTCTTTGGGACCCATATTAAAAAGCTCAGGTTGCAATCTGGCCTCTCCCTGGAGGCAAGTGCGGACTCGTTCGCGCTGACATCAGCGGCATCAAACGCGGGGTCATAAACCCAACCTTTACGGTGCGTGTCAATTATGCGTCGCGTGAGCCCAGCAGTGCCTGTAAGGCATGCTCCAGTTGCCGTGCATTATCTTCTACCGTGAGCCATTCTGGCGGTAGTTCATGGCGCTGGTCAGCGGTGGACTGAGGTGGTGTTCCCATACAAGCCTGCGGGTCACTTTCTTTAAGCGCAACAACGGCGGATTGACGGGCGAGTACCATGCAGCTATCCGACAACCACTGACAATACGTCATCACGACAGTTGGCGGTGGAGTATGGGTGTGTGACATGGCCCGGCTGAGACTTTCCGCTAATAAAAGGGAAGTCGCGTATACCCGGATTGCATGGCGGTCGTAACGCTGTGTGACGGTGGCAAGCCGCCCGGCATTTAGCCGACCCCGTAGTGACCAGCGTTTACTGACCTGTGCTTCAGCTACAGCGGCGCGAAGAGCGGCCAGAGCGGCCTGAGCCTCTGAAAGCTGGCTCAGAGCGGCTTCTGCTCCCTTACTGCTTTGCACCTCACAGGCTCGTAGCATTCGATCCAGTCCATTACCAATCTGACGCAGGAAGTCGGAGGTTGAACGCCCAATGTCGCTGAATGGATTAGACGTAAAGAGCACCTGGCTGAATAATAATCCGACAGAGGCTCCCAGCAGAACGTCCACTAAACGCGTGCCGCCCGCGCTTTCAGGCCCCATGGCAAGAACCAGAGCCACCGATACTCCAGCCTGGATGGGGACCACCGGAGCCGGGCCGATGGCGGCGCCCAACAAAATAGCGAAGAACATACCAATGCTCATCCGCACCAGTGGATGAGTATCGGGGAGCTGCCACATCAACTCCCCCATCACGATACCGAACGTACAGCCAATGACCAGATTTCTTGCCTGTTTCAGGTGGCTGGGTACACCCGGAGCAAGACATACCACGGCACTGACGATGGCAAACGTAGGATGCTCATGCCCTAACAGCCATACCGCCAGTAACCATGCCAGCAGGCAGGCCAGTGCCGTAGCAAGCGCATCGCGCGCTGCCAGCCTCGCACGCGAAGGAAATCCAGTGGTGATTTGGCGCCAGGCCAGGCGTAGACGAACGAACCAATGCAACAGGAAACTCCTCAGCGATGATGCGCATGATGATTCACGGTTCTGGACGACCCGCACAGATGCCCGAAATAGTAGATCACATTGCGGGAAAAGGGGGCAGGATTATGCGTTCGGATGCTTCTCTGGGCATTGAAATACCGCAGCCAGGCGCTTGCTACCAACATAAAATAAGATTATTTCAAATAAAATCATATTATTAACATAGCTTGTCTACTAAGCAGCCTGTACCTTAATCCACAGTTCAAAAAAGGATATTGGGTGGTGTATGACTCTGCATGGAAGGTTTGTCATCAACGATGCGCATGACTCTCCGTTATCGTTTCCTGGGGCCGGAACATTTTTAGCGTTTTCTGGCGATGGTATTTATCGCAATCGGGGGGCTTGTGACATGAAGCCGACCGCAGGCCCGGTTCCGGCGGGTAAATACTGGATTGTTAATCGTCCTGCAGGTGGACTCCGATCGCACGTTAATACCGGTGTTCGGGATCGTTACAACCATGTCATGAATGGTGCGACGCTCAGGCACAGGCGGGATGATTGGGGAACCGACGATGACACATGGAATGAGGGGGTAAAC
Organism: Raoultella sp. T31; assembly: GCF_002806725.1. Taxonomy (NCBI): domain Bacteria; kingdom Pseudomonadati; phylum Pseudomonadota; class Gammaproteobacteria; order Enterobacterales; family Enterobacteriaceae; genus Klebsiella; species Raoultella sp. T31. Next base: position 43,437 of record NZ_PIBO01000020.1, on the reverse strand, counting down.
GCGGTAACTTCCGTTTGCATCCTGCCGTGCTATCAAAAGGGGGTATCACTCTGCTACATGCTTCAGATTTTGCCATGTCGCGTAATGCATTGCTGAGAACACCGCAGGTAGATGTTTCTTGTATGAGTAAACTCAAGGCATACGGCACAATTGAGGTGATCGCCAATGGCAAAACATGCCCTTAGCTTGTTGCTTAAAATAATGCTGTTTTATGTGGTTATGCTGATCGTCGCTAAGGCCATTCCTTCCGACGGCTTCGTCAGTTCAATCATCGGTCTTTTCGATTTCCAGAGCGCCAGTCGTGTTACTCGTTTCATACTCGGTGAACCGGATTTAGAAGTGTGGGAATCGTTACATTTTTACTGCGATATCCTGATTAATACCCTGATCGGTATTCCTGTCATGAGCGCGATGATTACCGCTTACAACGGTATGACACGCAAAGTTAATCCAACTGGCCTCTTTGGCGACTGGATTTTATCCACACTGCGACGTCTGGCTAAGGTATTTGCGTTCACATTTCTATTCTGGGCACTATTCCGCTTTCTGCCTTACTCGTCTTTTTTTCCTGACGGAGAAACATATTCAGATTTCATTACTGCGTCTGCCCTGGCTTTCAATCTGTTGCTAACCATGGCTTGTTATTGGCTCATCATGAATGAAATCACCAGCAAAATTTATTCTTTATTTAATGCGATATGACCACGCTATCTGCTGATTTTTACTGCGAATTTTATGGGTGTTTTGTTTTAAAAATAATAATATGACTATATTGCGGCTGAAAAATAACCGCTATGATTGTCATTGCCACATTAATCAGAACGGATTGTGATATGGATTCAGTAGAAGAGCTAAGTTGTCCATCAGGTTCCCCACACTGACAAATGCCAGAATCCGAACACTAAAACCAATGATGACAAACAAGATAGTCAGGAAAGAGAAGCGAATATGGTGACGGATAACGACGTGTTGGCATTTTTCAGGGTCTTGCAGTGACGTTTACTTTTAAGCCTGTCCCAATTGATTTTGATACGCCGTTGCAAGGCTACGCCGAATAGGATGATATGCGTGGTTAAAAATACGGCCAAATTATGTTGGCTTCAGGCACTTTGCATCAGTGAAAAAAAGGATTAATCTAGCACCAGGTGCTATAGTCAAGGTAACAGGATGTCAGCCTGATGCGCGTATTCAAAACCAAATGGTTCAGCAAGGCAGCCAAATCTCACGCCATCAAAGATAGTGAGTTATGTCGGGCTATAGAGGCGGTAGTGCAGGGGAAGGCTGACGATCTTGGCGGGGGAGTATACAAGAAACGGCTGAACCAGAATCGCGATCGCGCCATTATCCTGGCGAAAGGCGGGGAGCACTGGTATTACACGTTCCTTTATGCCAAACAGGATATGGCAAACATTGATAATCGCGAACTGGCCGGGTTCCGCGAGTTAGCAAAGCACTACGCTGCTCTTAGCGATGAAAAGATCACGGCACTGATTAAGAGTAAAGAACTGGTGGAGATTTGCCATGACTGCAAAAAGTAAATTTAAGAGTCCTGCATTTGAGGCCATCCACAGCGCGGCTGCTGGATTATTCAGCGTCGATGCTATCCCGCAGGAGACGATGCGCAACTTTGATAAAGCATGCCTTAATAACGTGAACGATCTGCAACCTGTTGAGATTAAAGCATTACGCGAGAAGCTGAACGTCAGCCAACCCGTTTTTGCCAGCTACCTGAATACCAGTGTGTCAACGGTGCAGAAATGGGAAAGTGGCGTAAAACGCCCCAGTGGGTTATCGCTGAAACTGCTTACCGTGGTGCAGAAGCATGGGTTGAAGGTACTGGTTTGATTTAGTTGTACTGGCTTATTTTGGGTCTGGTCATTTTATGCGATAAATTTCGAGCTAATTTGATGGGGCACTTAGTGCCAAAAGCGGAAATTATTTCTGATGGCTAACGTCTGATACATTTAGCATTTGTATCTGGATAGTGACCAAACTAGCTTTTCGGATGTCAGGCGGATAGGCGAAGAACGTATTGATGTTTTCCCAGTGCACACGCCAGCTTTTGCTTCCTCGCCGACAGCTTCTCAACCCGGCGCATCGCTTCTTCCAGCTCCGGTACCGGCTCTGCCGCCTTCAACACAATACAACCCGCCATTACCCGCACTTCCACCTTTGTACCCGTCGCAAACCCCGCCGCCTCCAGCCACTGACCCTTCATCGTTAACGCCGGAATACGACTATAATCCGGAAAACGGCTCACATAGCTTACGGTTAACTGACGATTATTACATCCGGCGAATACACTCACCGCCCTTAGTGCGGACGTTCATTCGCAGGGCAGTACATCCCCAGTAACCGGATGAATAACCTGAGCGACCAGAGCAGGGGAACACCCCTGTTCCCGGAACCCTTAAACCAACCGCTCTGCCTGCGATATAGCGCACCATGTCGAAGCGCTGGCGGCAGGACGATAATGAATGCCGGCCTCACTGAGCGCTGAGTTATCTGACCTGACTGGAGGTACAGGTACAGCAGGATGGCGAAATGAAAATTTCGGAGGCAGGAAAACGAAATGAATAATCCACCGTGGCGTTTAATTCTGCGCCAGGTCAATATTACAAAGAAATATGACTTATAGTATATTTTTATCAAGGGTGGGATTTTTCACTTATGCCTGGTCAAATATTCGCTGCATTATCATCCTTCTGTTCGGTTTATCCTTGTGTCTTTTTATAATAAAATATAAGTAATTATAAGGACTATTTCTATGGGATTTCATTGTAACGTGTAAAAAATGGCTTATGCTTAAAAATCGACATTGTGTCGAATGGGAAAAACAAACAACAAAGGAGGTTATATGTTTGATTTTTGCCCCAAGTCCATGAAGACTAACGTAGATTTTATTGCATTTACTGTTGCAAAAATGGAGCATGAACAGCGAGGATTGTGTGTGCATGCTGTCTCTGGAAATATGCCTTTAGAAATGTCTGAGTTATTTCATCAGCGTTTAAGATTTTACCGCGAAAAAATAAAGTATTGGGCCTCACGGCGTAGTCCGTTCCATTCCTGTGAAAAAAATGATGTTCTTGATTATAGTTGATATTTTATCTTACGCCCCAGATACATCGTTGGGGCGAATCGTCATTGACCGGCAGGGGTATGAATTATCAGGACGGTGAAAGGGATCCACTTCTGTGTACTGGATGGGGTACCGAACGCGATAATCATGCGGCTGCTCGCCATTCTCCACTCCCTCCGGCGGTATCGTTCATTGTTGTGATGCCGCTTTGCTTATCAGCCAGATTTGCGCAGAAATTTGTGGCCGCAGAGGCTGTAGCGGCTCAATGCCTGTTTGCGGTTCATTATCGTTTTCAAACCTGTATCCCCGGGCAACGACTCACTTTTCCGGATAAGGCGTTTTCTATGGTTATGCCTGACGCCGGGAGACGTTGGCGACGGTTATTGCCTGATAGCGACTTTATCGCCGATGTGCTGCGCTTCTTTGCGCAGCACAAGTCACGCTTTATCAGGGATGGCTCTTATGGGCGACCTCACTCGGTCCGGCTGGTGAGGATGATTTGGTGATTGAGCCGATCGCACTATCCAGGCGGAATATCATTCACGAGAATTATGATTATGACTGAAGCGCCGGGTTTAAGACCGGCCGGGTCTGGCGATTCAACACTATGTCACCATACATCCGGGGTGAAAAACAGAGTGATAAGTTCTGCTGTGAATGCTGTCGATAACCTCAATATTCAGATTTTTACCATTAATAGTGATGTTGTCAGGGGAAAATGAATTTTCTTTTACCGATCTGAAGGCCATCAAGTAAAGAGACGACATGTAAATGACATATTGCATGACGGAAGCAAAGAAGTGACTGAATGAGGCTAAAGAAGTGAAATTTAAGTAATGGTCGAAAGTTTTTATGAGTGCCGTATTGTTAATATTTATAACTGGTCGTTCCATAACTCATAGTGAGTTACATCAATCTTCTTCGGGTTGGCTGGAGAATTATTTGTCAGGGTGATGTGTGGATTGATGGCAGATCGTGTGGCAATGATCTTCAGGGAATGTAATCAAATGCCTGTATTCATAACTTGTCATCGCTGAGTCATTAGTTCACAAAAGATGATTAAGTTCTCTTTTGTGAAGTAAATATGCCCTTTGCTGCAGGTGAAATTATTCTGATGGCAATGGGATAACACGTTAATTCGGGGGCTGATTTTTTTAGAAAAGCCTTTCTGTCAATCAATAAAATCTAACGGAAAATTCCTACGTAAAAAGGATGGTTAATTTAAATTTGTTTTTATTTTAATTTTTCAATTTTATTTTTTTATTTATTTTTCATGTGGTTATGTGTTTTTTATGGTTGCTTTTGTTTTGTGATAAAACAAAAGATATCTGTTTTTAATTAATGTTTCTTATGCATTTTGAATTGCTATTGCCGATCAATGTTGTGGTGTTTGATAGTCAATATCTATCATTGTTGGTGTATCAAACGTTCTAAACAATTATGAAAAAAATATTTCCATGAGTTACAAATTAAAAGGTGAATAACTGACAGAGAAATCCGTTTGTCCTAAAAATAGATCTTTAATCGAATGAGTCTTTAATGCATTGTTATTTTATTTCAGACAATAAATTTATCCTGTCGGCTGTACAGGAACTGCCAAGGTATACAGAGGGTGAATATATATTTCTCTGTGCCACCAATCCGATATACAGAGAAATCCAACCGCTTTGCGAGGACATCGTTGTTGTGGCTGTTCAGGACAGGGAGTTGCGCCGCAGAATACTTCATGTCCCGGCAATGAATAGCTGTCGTGTTATTATTCTCGTGAATATAAGACGCGTATCACTGCGTGGCCTTTCCCGGACATTCCCGTGGGTGTTCAGCGAAAAAATGTCCCTGAATACATTGAGCCGCATTTTGAGGCTGGCGACACGTTTACCGGTTATCAGGAACAAAGTCACAGAACGGGAAACGCTCCTTTTCGATTATCTCTGCAGGGGATATTCATTCACCAAAATGGGCCGCAAGATGAATTTGAGTGCGAAATATCTTTACTCACTTAAACGAACCACTTTAGTGAAATATGGCCTTCCGGAGTACGGCTGCACGGGCATTCAGGTCTGTCGGGATATTATCGGTATGCGTCAGGGAAAAAATTAGTAAATAACCCAACCTGCAGTATTTGACTGAAAGGAAATAGTTATGTCGTCCGTCGTCTTTTTTTTACGAAAAAGCCTCGTTATTGTCTTTATGCTCATGTTGCCCCCTGTTGCCATGGCTGAGGGCGGGATTTCAATTCAGGGAACCCGCATTATTTATCCACTGAATTCCCGGCAGGAAAGCCTCTCCATTCGGAATTCTTCCGCGGCAGACTCATTCCTTGTGCAGTCGTGGGTTGAAAATGCTGACGGAAGTAAAAGTCGGGATTTTGTGGTGACGCCTCCCCTTTATCTGAGCGGGCCGGGGAATGAAAATATTCTTCGCCTGATACGGGTTGCAGGCTCGCCTTATCAGGACAGGGAATCGCTTTATTATTTTATTGCGAAAGCGATCCCCTCTGTGACCGAGGGTGATAACAGCGGTAAAGCCGTTCTGCGCATTGCTGCGGCCAGCCGTATCAAACTGTTCATCCGTCCTGCCGGACTGAGGCCTGCGGTGGATAAAGCGCCTGCTGAAATGCGTTTTCGTCGTGCCGGTAACCGGCTGGAAATTATTAACCCAACCCCTTACTACATCACACTGACTGAGATTAAGGCCGGCGACATCTCCCTCGATGGCGTCATGGTGGCCCCCGTAAGCACCGCCACCGTCAGTCTGCCTGCGGCCTCCGGCAGCCGGATTACGTTCCGGACCATTAACGATTACGGCGCTGTTTCAGCACCTGTTATTGCCCGTTTTTCATCATAGGGTCGGGTATGCTGAAATATTTACTTCGCCAGCCGCTACTGAATGCTTCAGTCATGTGCGCGGTTTCTCTGCCGGCAAGCGCCAGACTGCATTTTGACCCCTCTATGCTTTCAGGCGACCCGGTTGCGGTGGCTGACTTGTCACTTTTTTCATCCGGCGGCTCACAACTCCCGGGAGTCTATCTGGTTGACGCTTATCTCAACGGTAGCCGCGTGGCAACCCGTTCGGTCCGTTTTGTTGCCGTTCAGGCGGGGGAGGCACAATCCGCGGTGCGAGATAATACAGGGCTGCAGGCCTGTCTGAGCCGTGAAGAACTGTCGGATATGGGGGTGAATGTCCCGGCATTTGCGGAATTAGCCGCCCAGCCGGATGAGCAGTGTGTGACCCCGGGGCTGTTTATTCCCCAGGCCTGGACGGCGTTTGACTTCCAGAAAATGCGCCTCGATATCAGCATTCCCCAGGCAGCCATGCGCAAACAGCCGGATGGCTGGATAGCGCCGGAACGATGGGATGAGGGCATTAATGCCGCCCTGGCGAGCTGGCGGTTCAGCGGCAGCGAAAGCCGGGGAAAATACGGTAACAGCCGCAGCCAGTTTCTCAATCTGACCAGCGGCGTCAATCTTGGGGCGTGGCGGCTGCGGGATAACAGTACGTGGAGCTATCAGGAAAATGACTATGGCCGCCGGCAACACTGGCAGCATCTGAACACCTGGTTACAGCGTGCGATCATTCCGTTGCGTAGCGAACTGACGCTCGGTGATGGCACGACCAGCGGCGATGTGTTTGATGCGGTCTCTTTTCGCGGCGTACACCTTGCGACCGACGACAGTATGTATCCCGCCAGCATGCGGGGATATGCGCCGGTGATTCGCGGCACCGCAGGCAGCAGCGCTGAGGTCAGCATTCGACAGAATGGTCACGAGATATACCGGATCAATGTCGCTCCCGGCGCTTTCGTCATTGACGATTTACCGCTCCTTTCATCCGGTGGCGACCTTGAGGTCATGATAACGGAAGCGGATGGTCAGGGACGCATGTTTACCGTGCCTTACTCTTCGGTTCCTGTACTCCAGCGCGAGGGGCATCTGCGTTATGGCATTACCGCCGCTCGCTATCGCAATGTCAGCGCCAGCTATGACGACCCGCTGTTTATGCAGGCCACTCTCCTGTGGGGAATGCCGCATAACGTGACGGCATACGGCGGTACCCGGCTTGCGGAGAACTACCGCGCCGCCACGCTGGGGATGGGATTCAACACCGGCGTATGGGGGGCCGTGTCGGCAGATATAACGCATGCCGACAGCATCCTGGCCGACGGTTCCCGTCACCGGGGGGAGTCCCTGCGCTTCCTCTATGGACGCTCGCTGGTGTCTACCGGAACCACACTGCAACTGGCGGGATACCGCTACTCAACCCGCGGTTTCCATACGCTGGATGACACCGCGCTGAAAAGTATGGCCGGCTGGACCGGGGATTCGGAAGGGGCCGTCGATGCCGCTGGCCGCCCGGTAAAACGTGACTGGATAAATTATTACAACCTGAACAACAACAAGCGCGAGCGTCTGCAGGTCAGTCTTTCCCAGCAACTGGGAAACGTCGGTTCCCTCTCCCTGACGGGGAGCCGCCAGACATACTGGGACGAAGTGGCGGCCACCTCTTCATTGCAGGCGGCTTTCAGCAGCTCGCTGGGACGGGCCAGTTACAACATTTCATATGCCCATACCCGCTACAACGGACAACCGAGGGCAGATAACGTGCTGTGGTTCTCCCTGTCTCTCCCCCTCGACGGCTGGCTGAGTCAGAACGTATGGGCCACATACAGCACTCATCGGGGGACTGACGGCCAGCTCTCACATCGGGCGGGGATCAGCGGTTCACTACCCGATAGGGAAAATGTGAACTGGAGCGCGTCGCAGGGGTACAGCCGGCAGGACGGAAACAGTGGCGACGCCGCCGTGGACTACCGGGGAACCTATGGTAACGCTTCGGCGGAGTACAGCTACAGCCGTAACTACAGACAGTGGCGCTACGGCACATCGGGCAGCGCGGTGCTTCACCGGGAAGGGGCAACCTTCGGACAACCGCTGGGGACCACAAACATTCTGGTGGCGGCCCCCGGCGCCGCGGGCCTTCCCGTCGATAACGCCACCGGCGTACAGACCGACTGGCGCGGCTATACCGTGGTGCCGTGGGCCAGCCAGTACCGGGAAAGCCGGGTGGCGCTGGATGTCAGTAAGCTGGATAGCCATGCGGACATCGACAACGCCGTATCGCGCGTCGTCCCCACCCAGGGGGCGCTGGTGAGAGCTGATTTCCGGGTACGAACGGGAGTCCGGGCCCTGATAACGCTCACTCATAACGGAAAACCCGTGCCGTTCGGGACCACGGTCAGCGTGGCGGACGGCGGCGGCGGCGGCCTGGTGGGCGATGACGGGCAGGTTTTCCTCTCCGGGTTGAAGCTGAAGGGAGAAATTAACGCGCAGTGGGGAAGCCGGCCCGACCAGCGTTGCTCCGCCCGCTACACCCTGCCGGAAGCGGCCCTGAAATCCCCTGTGACATGGAGCCAGGTTATCTGCAACTGATTAGCGGAAGTGATTATTCCGCACCCACAAGTTTTATACACACAACACAACAGGAGTTGTAAACATGACGTTGATGATTAAGAAAACTTTATTAACCGCAGCAACCGTATCCCTGCTGGCGCTTTCTCCGGGCATTCAGGCTGCATCGGATTCCGCCACCGTGAATATCACGGCGACCGTGGTGGATAATACCTGTACCCCTCAGTGGAGTATGAACGGTGTGGATGTTGCAATGGGCCGGGTTTCCCTGAAAGATTTTGGCAGCGATAAAATCGGGGCAACCGAGGCATTCACCCTTAACCTGGCTGGCTGCGGCAGCGGCGCAACCAGCGTGAAGGTCACGGCAAGCGGGGTGTCGGATGCTACCGATTCCTCTTTATTTAAAAACACCGAGACAACAGAAGGAGTCGCCGCGACAGGCGTCGGTGTGGAGATCTGGGGAGACAGCGATCAGGCCACTAAGATGGCGCCTGATGGTAGCAACAGTGTGATGTATCCCATTGCAAACAGTAAGGCTGATATGACCTTTCTGGCCAGACTGAAGCAGAGCGGAGCCACGGCCCCGGGAGCGGGGGCCGTCAAGAGTGTGGTGACGATGATCTTTGATTATCAGTAACGTCATCGCGTTGTTCCGCAGACAAAGCCGATAAAACCAGCGAACATCAATTCCGTCTGCGGTTAATATTCGCCTGGCGCTTCATGCCATAAGTCGGCTGGCGCCAGGCTCATTATTGATACTGAGATTAATTCAGGAATGAATATATGAAAGCCTCCTGGGGATATTTGGGGATTCTGGCGGTTTTTTCCGCAAACACGCTGGCGGCATCCACCATCAGTTGCAGCGCCGTACCCTATGCAACAATAAGTCTGAGCGACAGTGATTACAGCGATCGTGGATGGGCCCCAGGCGCGGTCATATTTCATTATCAGATTTATGTCAGGGACTGGCCGGCAGATTTAATATCCGCGGAGATAACCTCCTGCCTGTTTGATAATGGTGCGCCATGCTACGTCAGGCTCGATATCGGTTCTAAACTGGATGCTTACGGTACCGCGGTGAACCTTATCTGGAATGGCACTACGCACGATTGGGGAAGGGTGAACTGGAGCGGAAACTTTACCTTCCGGCTGAAGGAAGGGTTGGACAGGAATACGGTGCTTACCTACAGCTTAGAGAAACTGGGAAACAACGGTATCGTCTATGACACGCACACATCAGCCACTCCCTATCAGTCTGGTCATGTGAATATTACCAGTGAAGCCCCGTTTGGAAAGGTGTATCCAGGCAAACAGGATAAACAGCTGAGCATTACCTCTGATGCCAGCGGTGACGCGTTATTAACATTCACGCCAGGCTCCGCTAATGGTCAGTCGGGAACGCTCAAAAATTCGACCGGCGATGAGATCGGTTATTCTGTCCTCAACGCCGAGTGGAATAATGGCAAATGGACGAGCAGGCTGACAACCGGGCAGAATTATATGTTGCAACTCAATGATATTGCTAAAGGGACGACGGCCGGGAAATATGAGGGGAATCTTACCGTAACGCTGACATGTGAATAATAAAAAAGGCAATCAGAATAATTAAAACTCCTGGCGTTGATCAAATCATTCTTGATAACGGGGGATTTTCGTCGCGCGGCCTTTCTTTTTATTTCACTGGACGATGGTGCCAGGCGTATGGTAAACCAACGAATCATTAAGAATAGAAGGAGGGCTGATGGATACCGTCGAAGAACTAAACGGAACAGACTTCTATACGAGAAAGGAAAAGAGAAGATGAAACCGTCCGTCAAGTATGAATTCCATCACTTGGGTATACCGCTGCAGGATGAAAAATTCGAAGGCATTTTCAGCGAAAAAGCGGGGATGTATACCACTGATAACCCGGGAAAATTCAGAATACAGTGGCACCGCTTTACCCACGATTCCCCCTTACATCCTTTGTTGAAAACCATCCCCCATGTCGCGTTCAAAGTTGATAATCTTGAGCAGGCTATCGCGGGGGAAGAGGTCATTCTTGGCCCTTATGAACCAATAGATGATTACTTCGTGGCTGTCATCAATGATGCCGGGGCGCCTGTCGAGTTGATCCAAACCACGTTATCAGATGAAGAACTCTGGCAGCGTGCAAGGTCTGGCAAAGGCAGTTTATACCGCAAGTAGGATATCCCGGCCTTCAGCGCGAGTCCGCCGCGTTTATTGCCGATGAGTGTGGAATCCGCAGGCCATCGCCAGGCGAATCCCGATGGCGACCCTTACCGGCGCAGGCCATCCACGCTTTCCGCCGGCAGGTTGATCACGGTTTTCATGCTGGTCTCGATGCTGCCAATGATCTCCCCGCGCGGCCCGCTGCGCCAGTCGGCGCTGGCATAAAAGGCATCAAGAGCCGTCGCCATGCTCTCGGGGCTGTCGAAGGCGCGAATCAGGTAGTAGCAATCCGGGTCATGCAGCGAGTGACCAAACGAAACAACATCGATCCCGTGGTGTTGGTGCAGGGGAACGCTGACTTCCCGCATGATGGTATGAAAAGCGGCACCGCTGCCTTTGCGTAAGGTGTATTGCAGTATCTCGACGGTTCTCACAGCGTTATCTCCGTTAATAGCCTCTGGGGCGTCCTTGGTGGTGATGATAAAGTAAACCGGATGTATTCGTGAAGCCACGAAATATCGCTATACCTGCCGTTTACTGGAGAGGGTGCGTAAGGGCAACAGGTCACGCGGTCTGAAAGGACAAACCGCCCCGGAGCCTTCTCAATAGTGAAGCGATATTGTTTTCTTTTTCTCTTTTATTTTATAGATGACATACAATAAGCCACCCCATGATAAACCGGTGGCAATACCTGAGCCTGCGCCCCACAGACATTGAAATGATAAGTTCATTAATAATTTCGGGTCATTTTCCGTAAGGCAGGTCATGACAAATTTAAAAATAAAAGATCCAATAATCAATGTGAGAATAAATGGGCTGCCAGGACGCGTCACTACTCCAGTGGCGGCATTATATTCAACTGAGGAGTGCCATAATAATGCCATTCTAATAATACAAAATATTATTAATGTGGTGATATAGAGCAGGATGGCGGGAGAAAAACTAAATCCAGCTAAATGATAGATGCTCGCCGCTAAGAATAACACCGGTATGATGAAGATGTTTTTTACGGACGTTTCCCGGCAATGCAGTGCAGATATCCCTCTTTTTATTAAAAAAAGTAAAAGGATCCACACCCAGACCGGGGTGTTTGAAAATATAGCTATAGTCGTCATGTGCTGCCTCTTTTTTGCCGTTCGTCGTGCTTTACGGGTAAGTGAATATGGCCCGGCTGAAGAGCTTCAACCACGCCATATTAACGACAGCAGGCAGACAACCTGGCGACAATCACCTGACGCTTTATTGCAACGTAGCCATGTTATTATCTGTAAACAGAGTATAGTGCTGCGGGTAGCCAATAAATAAGGGAGATATGCATCATGGGGAGACACGTTCTGGTCTGTATTTTCGTGCTGTTTGCTTGTTCTGCCAGTGCCGGACATGGTGGCGCTGGAGGGAAAGGCGGGGATGGCGGATATATGGGCCAGCCTGGTAAACCCGGTGCCGATGGCGGGAATGGCTCGGACGGAGGCAGTTCAGATAATTCATCGGGGCGGGCAGGGTGTCCGGGAGGAACGGATCCCGATGAGAACGGCAATTTTTATCTTCCGGGCACAAAAGAACAGTGCAATCCAGGTCCGCAGGACTCAGTGAAAAAGGGGCGCGCTCTGTAGAGCATAAGAGGCGGTCATTGCCTGTCCACGGCAAAAACCTACGCTATCGCTAAGATAACGTAGGTTCGCCATGACTTAATTAAAACGTGATTCGCTGGCTTGCCAGCTATATGTGCCATCGGCCATTAACGCATCGCCCAGCTCCTGATAATGGAAATCATAAAACTCTGCGCTGGCGTCATAACCTGAGTAGTCGACAGCCGCAAGGCCAACGAACGCCCCGGTAAAGAACCCGCCATAGCTTTGCAGCACATAATCGTCGGAAAGAATGGCGGCATCTAATTGAACAGGGATTTCAGTAAAGCTGACCCCATCAAAGCTGTATTCATAGCTATACGTTTGTTTGCGCACTTTGCTGCGGAACCAGACATACTCGGTCCCTTCCGGGATCTTGATGGCATCATCTTTCAAATATGACGTGTATTTCCCACGGTTATTTTCGCCGATCTCAATGACTGCGCCATTAATTTCGTTCCAGGTGATGAACACAAAACTCCAGTGGCGATCGTTGTAGTAATTCGTTAATCCGGCCATCTGCTGATAATTGAACGGATCAAATTTCACTTTAACCTGGGCATCAAAGTAGAAGGCTTGCCAGCGTCGGGCAATAAGCGACAGGTTATGCGTATTCGCTAATGAACCTTGCCCGATTAAAGTCAGCTTGCCATCGCCGGTGGTCCCCATTTTTTCTGTGAACGGGACACGCAGCGTATTCCAGTCAGGATCGAGGGTTGATGTTTTAAACTCATCGTACTGGCTATGGTCTTTGGCGCTTTCGGTGTAAATGGCATCGCCTGGCCCTTCGACAAAGGTTTTTCCGCCGTGGCCCCCTGCGATACGCGGCCAGCCGTCCGCATCCCAATACACTTTCTGGATTGAGGTTTCTCTGCCCAGGGTTGACCAGCCACGAGGATCATAGGCCGACTCACCTGGACGATTCCACGGACGGGCGCAGAGCGAGGCATAATACCATTCACCTTTGGGGGTGGAGACCAAAGCGCCATGCCCTTGCTTCTGGATGTAGCTGTCTGGTGTGTCGACATTCGTTAAGAAGACTTCCCCAGGCTCGGTTTCAAAGCTGTTGGCATCCAGGGTTTTAGAACGCGCAACAACTTCCTGGTGGGTGAAAACGGTCCCCCCCTGGGCGGCGAAAAGATAATAATAGCCGTTCAGTTTGTAGAGGTGTGGCCCCTCAACGAGGGCGACGGCGGTGCCCCGATAAATGGTCCGCGCTGTCGCCGGTTTTAATTTCAGGGTCTTCGTATCAAGCTCAGTTAACGTGATGCCATCGAAGGGGTGATGATATTCCCGATGGTCCCAGGTTTGCTGAACGATATATTTACGCCCGTCATCGTCATGGAAAAGCGAGGCATCAAAACCGACGCCGTTCAGTTTTATGGGGTCTGACCACGGACCACGGATATCGGTCGCGGTGGTCAGATAGTTGGTCATGTCTTTAAACGCGCCTTCGGTGATTTTCACATCGGTATACACTAACCAGAATTTGCCATCGGCATACGAAAGCGCCGGCGCCCAAATCCCACCGGATGAAGGGTTGCCTTTCATATCTAAAAGGGTGGTGGTAGACAAGGGACTGGGGAGCAGATTCCAGTGCTGTAGATCCTTTGACTCATGTAAACGAACGCCAGGGAACCACTCAAATGTAGAGTTTGCGATATAGTAGGTGTCCCCTACACGGATAATACTAGGGTCCGCATTAAATCCAGGTAATACAGGGTTTTGAATAAGTGACATATCATTCTACCTTTTTAAAATTTATCATTCAGAACTGCGCAATTTTTAATTTATTTTTTAACTATGCCCGTATCTCATCAAGCTGACGGTTGATCTCGATGACATTTTTGTCTGAGACAGGATAGAGTTGAATAATGATCATTGAAATCGCGGCTAACACGATTGGCATCCACACCGCGGTCATAATGATTCCGTCGATCGCGCTTGCGCTTTGTTGCGCGCCGGTTTCGTTAAAGCCATAAGCGGCCAGTAACCACAATGGAATCGCGCCGCCAATCGTAAAACCAATCTTAAAGAAGAGCCCCATAATCGCATTAATGATTGCGGCATTACGCTTGCCTGATTTTAATTCGCCATAGGCAATGACTTCTGGCACCAGCGCCCACATGAAACCGGTCGCCGAGGTTAAACCCCATTGTTTAATGAATGTTGCGATATAAGCAAGCCACAGAGCATCATGCATGCTTTCGCGTGACCATACGTAGGTCAGCAATTCACCCACAATAAACATGCCAAGGAAAAGATGGAAGAAGCCTTTTTTACCAAAAATTTTCTTCAGTTTTGGCCAAAAAACAGGGAAGACAATGCCGGGGATTGAGGCAATAAGACCAATAGCCCCCATCCATTCAGAATGGCCGACAACAAACTGATTGAAAAAGCCATTAACCGTGTTCATGAAAAACATGAAGGTAAAGGCTAACATGAAAAATAACCCGAGAATGACCAGCGGGCGGTTATTCTTGAGTTCAAGGAATAAATCGGTTGTTTTTACGTTAGCCGTCTGTTCGGCCGTCGCGACAACGCGTTCTTTGGTGAATTTATAGCAGAGGTAAAGGGCTACCGCGCCGATCAACATATAAATTGAGTAAACGCCAAACCACGCATAGTTAGCTGAGGGATCGGTATAGTTACCCATATTGAGCTTAAGGCCAAAGAAACCCGTATCCTTGAGGCTGCGATCTTTGGGGGAGGCCATCTGTACAAACATAGGGAACAGGGTATAGACCAGCAGGTTGGCGCTGTTTGCCAGCATCATGCGCGTACTTGTCAGCTTATCAATCGATTCAGGATCCCGGGTCAATGAGGCATTCAGAGAGCCATAGGGAATATTCACCAGTGAATAAACTAAATCCAGCGCCAGATAAATGATAAACGCGAAAGGAACCGAGCCCCTTATTCCAGGAATGGGCGCGAAAAGTAACGCGGAAAGAATCACGAGCGGAATGCCGGCTCTTAAAAGCCAGGGGCGGTATTTCCCGGCGCTTGAACTTCTTTTGTCAACGTAGGTACCGACCATCGGGTCCCAGAAAACATTCACGATGCGGACAAACAGGAATATAAATCCTGCGGTGGCGGTGCTGATTGTATTTACCGTCAACATGTGAAGAGCAAGAAAACCACCTATGGTACCAAAAACAAGGTTTTGCGCAAAATCACCCATCCCATAACCAATACGTTCTCCGCGAGTTAATTTATGATATTCATCATGCCGACTTTGCAGTATGTTTTTGCTCATTCTAATCAAGTCTCCGGTTTCTTACGTGAATGTGAAATACTTTGTTACACGGATGGGCTGGGAGAATCCATTACGTTTTTACATTAATTTGTTATGTTTTTTTACTTCTGTGATCATCGAAACTAAGGCTCTCCACAGGCTGCGTATCTGGCATGTTGAGCGGTCGTCCATAAACATTATCCACAGTATACGAGTACCACTAAAAAACAGGGTTTTATTTTTTTGAGTCATCAGATAAATTCCGTAGAAAAAGGCTGGTTAATATGACTATAAATGGCCTGAATATATGGCGATGTTATTTGCGAGATGGTTCACAGTTGTGCATTTTCTTAATTGCTGAGTGAAATAACGTAATTGAGCAACCTCCAGGGAAAATACAGGATAGGTCCAAATTATTTATTTTTCGCTTCCTGAATTATGGAGTTCATTATGCCCGTTTATTTCGATCAACTTGACAGAGTACGTTTTGAAGGTCCAAAAACAGCCAACCCGCTGGCTTTTCGCCATTATAATCCGGATGAAATCGTGCTGGGAAAAAGGATGGCAGAGCACCTGCGCTTTGCCGCCTGCTACTGGCACAACTTCTGCTGGAATGGCGCAGATATGTTTGGCAGCGGGTCTTTTGAACGGCCATGGCAACAGGCCGGGGATGCGCTTAACCAGGCAAAATTTAAAGCTGACGTCGCTTTTGAATTCTTCCATAAACTCAATGTGCCGTATTACTGCTTCCATGATGTGGACGTTTCGCCGGAAGGCGCATCGTTGAAAGAATATCGCAATAACCTGGCAAAAATGACCGAAGTGCTGGCGCAAAAGCAGCAAGAAACCGGGGTGAAATTGCTGTGGGGGACGGCCAACTGCTTTACTCACCCGCGCTACGCTGCCGGGGCGGCAACCAACCCTGATCCGGACGTCTTTTCCTGGGCGGCGGCGCAGGTCGTTGCCGCCATGAACGCCACCCAGCAGTTAGGCGGCGAAAGCTATGTTCTGTGGGGCGGGCGTGAAGGTTACGAATCCCTGCTGAATACCGATTTGCGTCATGAGCGCGAACAAATTGGCCGCTTCCTGCAGATGGTGGTTGAGCACAAACATAAAACGGGTTTCCGTGGCACGTTGCTTATCGAACCTAAACCGCAAGAACCGACTAAGCATCAGTACGATTACGATGTTGCTACGGTATATGGATTCCTGAAGCAGTTTGGTCTGGAAAAAGAGATCAAGGTGAACATTGAGGCCAACCACGCGACGCTTGCCGGGCATTCTTTCCACCATGAAATTGCCAGCGCCATTGCCCTGGATATTTTCGGCTCCGTTGATGCCAACCGCGGCGATGCTCAGCTCGGCTGGGATACCGATCAGTTCCCGAACAGCGTCGAAGAAAACACGCTTGTTATGTATGAGATCCTCAAAGCCGGCGGTTTTACCACCGGTGGCCTGAACTTTGATGCCAAAGTACGCCGTCAAAGCACCGATAAATATGATCTGTTCCATGGTCATATTGGCGCAATGGATGTGATGGCGCTGTCACTCAAAAAGGCCGCTCGCATGATTGAAGACGGCAAACTGGAACAACGCGTGGCAAAACGCTATGCCGGCTGGAGTGGTGAAGTGGGGCAGCAAATTCTGCAAGGGAAAATTTCGCTGGCGCAAACCGCTCAATACGCTGAACAGCATAACCTTAATCCTCAGCATCAAAGCGGGCATCAGGAATTACTCGAAAACCTCGTCAACGCTTATCTCTTCGACTGAATTTGGCGTAAGTGCCCCTGTGGGGGCACTGATTGAACATGCCATTAATCGTTACGGCAATTGATTTCGGCACATTCGGTGAACCCGATACGCTACAGATAGATTGACGATTCCTGCGTACTGAGCCATGCGCTTTAAGCAATATCAAAGCGCCGCAGCGACAGCGAATTATTGGGGGCACACAAATCGCGGGTAAGGAAGTTAACGAGGACGATTTATGCAATATGCCTTTGCCAAAAACCGCTGCCGGGGCCGCGCCTGTTCTGCACTGCCAGCCAGGGAGGAGGGCCAAAGACTGCGGTAACGCAAACCATCGATAATGCTGGCTTATGAATTAAGCGAAATGATTCATCTGCCCGGCGCGCATACGTAAATATCACTCATGGAGATACTGTCACGATAATAGCGCAAAGCCTCTGAGACCGTAAAAATAACAATTATATTGTTCTTATGATAGCGACATATTCTGTCACCCCAGAATGGGATTGTTATTATCTGAATAAAATTAAACTATATTGAGATAAACATGAATATGATAAAAAAACTTCCATTAGCTATGGCGGTTATCGCCACTCTTTGCCCTTTTACCTCCGTTATGGCGCAAGAATTTACTCAGGAACAAATTGACGCCATTGTCGCCAGAGCCGTCGATAAGGCGCTGGCGGATCGCCAGGCGAAAATGGACGCCGCCGCCGCGAAGAAGGTGGATCTGGAGACCAATCCCCAAACCGCCGCGCAGTCACCGGATATGGCGATTCCATTTGGCCTGAAGTTTAGCGGCTACGCCCGCTACGGCGCCCATTTCCAGACCGGCGATCAGAAATATATCGGCGTCGATGGCTCCTATAACGGCGCCTCGGCCATCGGCCGTCTGGGTAACGAAAGCAACGGTGGCGAATTCCAGATAACCAAAGCCTTTAAGAGCAGCCAGGGCGCTATCTGGGATCTCAACGTCATGTTCGACCACTGGAGCGACGAAGTTAACCTGAAAAAAGCCTACGTTGGCGTCACCAACGTGCTGGAATCCAATCCGAACGCCTACATCTGGGCCGGTCGTGATTTCCATCAACGTCCACAGCAGGGCATCAACGACTACTTCTGGATGAACCACGACGGCCAGGGCGCCGGGGTGAAAAACTTCGATATCGGCGGCGTGCAGTTCGACGTGGCGGGGGTGTCGCAGGTGAAATCCTGTAGCCCGGAAGTAATGGGGGATGAATCTAACCCCTCGCGCATTACCTGCACCGGCGGGTCTGATACCGGCGACAGCGGTCATTACGCGCTGACGACCAAAACCCACAATATCAAGGCGGGCCCTATCGACGTTGAAGTCTATGCCAACTACGGCTTTGACTCCAAAGCGGTGGATAACGACGCGCAGATTGATGCCTGGCAGGGCGGCCTGCTGTTGAGCCACACCAACGACAGCGGCGTGAACAAAGTGATTCTGCGCTATTCCGATAATGCCGATAACAGCGTGTACGACAAAACGGACGGGTTGACGACGGTTTACGCCAGCTTCGAGGGGCTATACAAGTTCACTCAGCAGGCGCAGGTCGAGTATCTGCTGGCCTTCCACAACTATGACAACAGCAAGGACAACACCGACAACCGGAAGAACTACGGTGCCATCGTGCGTCCGATGTACTTCTGGAACGACGTGCACTCCACCTGGCTGGAAGCGGGCTATCAGCGCGTTGACTACGATCGGGGCGGGGATAACCACGGCTGGAAACTGACGCTGTCGCAGAACATCGCCATCGGCATGGGGCCGGAGTTCCGTCCGATGCTGCGCTTCTACGTCACCGGCGGTCAGGTTGACAACAAACGCACGGCGAAGGTGAACGGCACCAAAGACGATCAGCTGGATTCACTGAACGTCGGCGGGATGTTTGAGGCGTGGTTCTGATGTAACGGCAAGACCCTTTTCTGGTGTGTCGCCCGGCTCAGCCGTTCGGCGCACCAGAATATGCCCTTAGCCTGCATCACGAATGCGGGGCGGCGACAGGGTATATACGCTTAAATGCTATCCATTCGATGACGGATTGTCCGTGTGCGCGAATATCGCCGTCGGCTACCGCCAGCTTCAGGTCATCGGACGATTAAGGCAAACACGCCCCAGCCCAGGTCTTCCCGGAACCAGGTCACGTGGCATCCGGGGCCATCGTCAGCGCTGATACCAGCCCGCCACCACTTCCGCCAGATCGTCTTCAACCGTATAGAAATAACAGGCCGGGATCTTCAGCACTTCTGCCAGCCGACAGGCCAGCGCGAAGTCAGGAGTGTGGATGCCGCGTTCATACTGGTTCATCCGCGCGCTCGCCGTCGCCTCATCAATACCCGCGAGGATACCCAGTTTTTGTTGGGAAAGTCCCGTTCTGAGGCGCGCTTCTTTTAAACGGTGCGGCAGCATGATGATCCTGAAAGACTGGAAACAGAATCACGATTCTGGTAGCTGTTAGTTGAAAATGTACTAAGTATTACTTAGTGTAGTGGTGAGAATATGTACGACTTCACTAACGCAAAGGAATGAATGAGATGAACAGAACTGATATGCATCCGGCTGATATCATTGCGCAATTAAAAAAGCGCAACCTGTCGCTGGCGGCGGTGTCGCGCCAGGCGGGGCTGAGCTCGTCGACGTTGGCCAACACGCTGTCCCGCCCGTGGCCGAAGGGGGAGTTTTTAATCGCGCAGGCGCTGGGTATCGACCCTGCGGAAATATGGCCGAGTCGCTACTTCGATCGGGAGGGCAACCCGATCGACAGAAAGAAACTGATTCGGGACAGGCGTGAATAATCTGTTTTGACGGCAGGCCGGATGCCTGTCCGTAAGGCAGTACATCCGGCCGGCCCGCAGAGCCGGTATTTATTCAGGTTTTCTCTCGGGATATCTATGCCGGTGGCACAGGTATTATTTATACGTTGCAAAAGACGCGCGCTAATACCGCGAAATATCAGGTGCATCGCGATTCGGCAAAACTGAGATGGCGATTGATGTTATCGCTGGCATTTTACGGACATATAGCCATCCAGGTGTTTAAGTGGGTAAAATAAAAAACATAAATCTTGCTATAATAATTTCGCTATGTCTTAATGGCGTCATCGGTTTGGAATACAGACCTTATGAAAGCAGTTTTAGTCAAGCAGTCCTCAGTTCAAGTGCTATCCACAGATACTCTTCTTCATGAGCCTCCTCCTAAGTGCCAAATAAGTCACTCTAAATACAGGCCATCATCGCCACGCTTAGTGGCTCATTAATTAAGGAAGTATCTATGTCTAATAAAATGACTGGTTTAGTAAAATGGTTTAACGCAGATAAAGGTTTTGGCTTTATCACTCCGAACGACGGCAGCAAAGATGTATTCGTACATTTCTCTGCTATCCAGAGTGACAGCTTCAAAACCCTTGATGAAGGCCAGCAGGTTTCCTTCACCATTGAAAATGGCGCTAAAGGCCCGGCAGCTGGAAACGTTACTCCGCTGTAATCCCTTATCAGCGACGCTTACAATAGCGATGAAGGCGATGGCCTGAGCAGTTAAGCTCTGCTGATAATGAAATGAACCCGCCCCGTGCGGGTTTTTTGTTGCCTTCCGTTCGCCACCCAATGCTGGCCAGTGATGGCGTAAATGTGAAATATAAGACTCCGATGGAAAATACCTGGCGAAAATAAACGGCGCCGATGCGCCGTCATGATGATGCGGGTTAATCGCGCGTTTGCACCCAGAATGCGTGAATCAGACCCGGGATATAGCCCAGCAATGTCAGTACAATATTCAGAACAAATGCCCAGCCGAATCCTTTACCCAGTAATACGCCAAGTGGCGGCAAAATAATCGTTAAAACAATTCTCCAGAATCCCATATATACTCCCTATAAAAATCAACGTTGTAACAGGTGACGTTAACTTTAAGCATAGTAATTTTAACGGAGACTGCCAGTTTGCCTGCGGCGTGGACTCTGCGCTCATATCACCGATTATCGCTTTGTCCCCATTTTCCAGATGAGGTCAAAGATCGCCCGGGATACCTTCGTTAGTATGATTTCGGGTGACTAAGAAAAATAAAAGGAGAACTGTCGTTATGTTTAATCTGCCACAGGTCATGAAAAAAACGCTCCTGACCGGCGCCATGCTGATGGCGTCGACCTCATTGTGGGCGGCTGAGCACTGGATTGATGTCCGTACCCCTGACCAGTTTCAGGCAACGCACGTTGAAGGGGCGGTGAATATTCCGCTGAAAGAGCTGGATGCGCGCATCGGCGAAGTGGCAAAAGAGAAGAATGACACGCTGCACCTGTACTGCAATACGGGGAACCAGTCCGGCAAAGCAGAAAAAATGCTGCGCAGCATGGGGTATCAGCATGCCGTCAACGAAGGCGGGCTGCAGGATGTCGAAAAAACGCAGAAGATGGTGAAGTGATCCGCTTGCCCCATCGTGAGGGCGCGTCTTAAATCGGCTGGCCCTGAAAGGGTCAGCCGGGCAGGGCTACCGCACGGCAGCAGGCATTATGCTGCTGCCGGCGGCAGCGGTTAACTCAGTACCGAGGTTGCTTTCCCCGCTTTTGCTCGCTCGGGCGGGGTGTTACGCCAGAGTGTGTCATAGCTATAACCCGTCAGGTCTTCAACCACATGGCGCGCTTCAGGCGTGACGTCCTGCTGAAGACCGTTCGCCTTCAGGCGTTCAACTTCATCGACAAAAATCTTGTGCGTACGTTTGTTCAGATGGAAGGTCAGCGCCTGCCATAGCGCAATCAGCAGCAGGACGGCGGTGCCGGCAAACAGCAGCGTCGCGATGGTGTTAATCGCTTCCTGAGGCTGAGTCTGGCTCCCTTTCACGAAGCCACCGCTTTGCAACAGCAGGCCCACGGCAAAGGTGGCGATGGCGACCGTCGTTTTACGCGAGAACGTCATTACCGCGGCAAACAGACCTTCGCGACGCTGACGGGTAATCATTTCGTCAATATCGGGAATAAACGGGAAGACGTTCCACGGCGTAAATTCCAGCACGCAGCGACCAACCTGGTAGATACCGGCGATGATCACCAGCAGCATGACCTTGTTGTCGGTCGGGAACTGATACACGAGGAAGAACCCGCCAAGACACAGCAGCATCAGGCTATAGGCGAAGACATAGAGGCGAGAAGGGCCATACTTAATGATAGCCACCCCCGCCGCCAGCGTAACCGGCAGCCCGACGATACTCATCGACAGCAGCGTGCCCGCCAGCGAGGATGAGACGTTCAGACAGTAGACGCAGAAAAAGACGAACACGGTGTTGTAGACGTCCTTCGCCGTAAAGGAAAAGAGATAAATCGCCAGGTGCTTACGGAACGCCCGTACCTTGAGGGTCGAGGCATATTCCTTAAACAGGTTGCCAAAGGCGGCAAGCTTCTCGGCTGCCGTTGTGGATTTGCGCTCTTTTTCCATTTCCGCCAGCATTTCCGGCGTCAGCTCGCGCTCCCATGTCACTTTCCACGAGATAAAGACGCAGACCATGAACATCACGGCAAACACCACGCCGTTCACCAGATAGGCATCGGCATTATTTTCACCCAGCGCGCCAATCAGCAGGCCGGGGATAAAGGTGGCAAGAAAGGTCCCGGATGCCGACAGGAACATACGGCATGTGGAAAGTTTGGTCCGGCTATTAAAATCTTTGGTCATCTCGGAAGGCAGCGTTTCCCACGGGATCAGCACCATGGCGGCAATGATCTCAAAGGCCAGATACACCGCGAGATAGAACCAGTAGTTCATGCCGTTTAGCCACAGCAGGGTGTAAACCAGCATGAGCGGCGCGCCGATCAGCAGGAAAAACCGGCGTCGGCCAAATTTCTTACCCAGATAGTTTTTATAAAAATGATCGGTGAAGCTGCCCATAAACAGGCTGACGACGGCATCAACGATACGGGCGAGCGCGACAATCGACGCCGCTTCAATCGGCGACAGGCCGACAAAGGTGGTATAGAAGAAAAGCAGCCACGCGCCAATTACGGTAAATGCGCCGCCGCCCATGATATCCGTCAGACCGTAGCCGATACTGACGGGGATGGTCACTTTTCTGTTCTTACGAGTCATGGTTTATCCCTGTATCCTACGGTTCAAAAACGAAAATAACGACGGGCATTGTCCACGCAAATACCGCGGATCATGGCGTCGAGGATGGCGCGATCTTCCGGCACTTCACCTTTCTCTACCCAACTGCCAACCAGGTCACAGAGGATCCGGCGGAAATAATCATGTCGGGTGTAGGAGACGAAGCTGCGGGAATCGGTCAGCATGCCGATAAAGTTGGCCAGCAGCCCCTGATCGGCCAGGGTATTGAGCTGGTTAACCATGCCGCGTCGGGTATCGTTAAACCACCACCCGGAACCGAACTGCAGCGGTGATTTCATGCCATCCTCGCCGCTCTGGAAGTTGGCGAGGGTCGAGGCGACCACGTCGTTATAGCTGGCGTTGAGGTTATAAAGAATGGTTTTCGGCAGACCGTCATTTTCCACCATGGCGTTCAGCAACGCGTTCAGGTTCTGCGCAAGGTGGGTTTGATCGCCAATAGAGTCAAAGCCGCAGTTGATGCCGACCTTGTTGAACATGGTCACGTTGTTGTTACGAATGGCGCCAAAGTGAATCTGCATTGCCCAGTCGCGCTGTTTGTACATTTTGGCCAGCGCGACAAAAATCATACTTTCCCAGGCCTGGAGCGCGCGCTCATCCAGCGTTTCTCCCGCCAGCCGGCGCTGAAACAGCGTGCTCTGTCCGGCCTCATCAAGCGGGCAAAAACCGATTGCCAGCGGGCCGTGGTCCGATACGCGACAGCCCGTGCTGTGGAAAAAATCAATACGCGCTTCGAGAGCGGCCAGGAACTGATCCAGCGAGCTTATCGTCCGCTGGGTTTTCTGCGCCAATCGTGAGACAAACGTCAGGAAGCGCTCGGGGCTGGTGTCGAACAGCTCGTCAGGACGAAATGTCGGCAAAACAGCAGTGGAAAAATCGCTTTTTGCTGCCAGTAGCTGATGGTATTGCAGATCGTCGAGCGGCCCGTCGGTCGTGCACAACGCTTCAACGTTTGAACGGCGGATGAGCGACTGGGGTAAAAAGTCGTCGTGGCGTAATTGCGCATTACACCGCGCCATAATATCGCGCCAGTTTTTGCTATTAAGCGTTTCGTCGATAGCAAAATAATGTTTCAGTTCAAGGTGGGTCCAGTGATAAAGGGGGTTGCCAAAACTGGCTTCGACCGTTTGCGCCCAGGCTTCAAATTTTTCTTCGGCGCAAGCCTGGCCGGTAATTTTGTGCTCAGATATTCCATTCGCCCGCATGGCCCGCCATTTGTAATGATCGCCCTCCAGCCATAGCTGAGTAATATCCGTGAACGGTTTATTTTCCCAAATGGCTCTGGCATCAAGGTGACAGTGGTAATCAATAATCGGTAACGCTTGTGCTACCTCAGAATACAGCCGCTGACCTGGCGCATTGTTTATCATGAAGCTATTGTTTATCAGTGACATACCTACTCCGTACACGATATTACTTTTACGACGAATCCCCAGCGTTAAGCCGGGGTCGGTGTATGACGGGAACATAATGGCGTTGAGGGTAAGCTTCCTCTTCACTCATTGTCTACTACCATACAAGATATGATGATAAAATTGTGACTTAAATCATATTATTTTTTCAGTGATATTCGGGACGTAAAATAAATGCCTGTTATGAATTTAGTGGATAAAAATAAAGTCGTGTTATAGATGGTGATGAATTTAAAGTAAATTCGTTATTATTTTTTACAAAATAAAAACAATTAACCCTGGCAGAAATAATAAAGCCCATGCTCAGACCATGCCTCTTTTTATCGCGCCGTCACGCTTTTTTAACGCGGTGGTTGATCAAACGATAATTACTGCATATGCTAGTCAATACTAGTATGGTACATCTTGTAAACATGCACAGATGCAACGATTAAGGCGGATACAAAATGCAGATGACAATGCGCTGGTTTGGGCCACAGGAAGACAAAATCCCACTGGAGTATATCCGGCAGGTGCCGGGTGTGGAGGGGGTTGTCGGGGCACTGTATGACGTTGCTCCCGGAGAAGTCTGGCCAGTCGAAAAGATTAAGGCTCTGGTTGACCAGGCCCATGCCGCGGGCCTGACAATGGAAGTGATTGAAAGCGTCAACATTCACGATGACATCAAAATAGGCACCCCGGCACGCGATCGCTACATTGAAAACTATAAACAGACGATCCGTAATCTGGCGGGCTTTGGCGTCAAGGTCATCTGTTATAACTTCATGCCGGTCTTCGACTGGATGAAGACCGACATGAACTACGTCCTGCCAGATGGCTCGCTGACGATGGCTTTCGAAAAGAGCGGCATCGATAAGAGTCTGGAAGAGGTCGTCAAAGAGGTGCTCGATAACGCCAACGGTTTTGCGTTACCGGGATGGGAGCCCGAGCGGCTGGCTAAAGTGCAGGAGCTGTTCTCCCGCTATAGCGGCGTCGATGATAATAAACTGCGGGAAAACCTGTTTTATTTCCTCAGAGAAATTATTCCGGTGTGCGAGGAAGTCGGGGTGAAAATGGCGATTCATCCGGACGATCCGCCGTACTCTATTTTTGGCCTCCCGCGGGTGGTGAAAAATCAGGATGACCTGACGAAGATTTGCGATGCCGTGGATTCACCGGCGAATGGCATCACGCTGTGCACCGGCTCAATTGCGGAAGATCCGGATAATAACGTCTATGAAATTCTTGCCGAATTTACGCGTCGCAAGCGTCTCCATTTTGCCCATGTGCGCAACATTAAGCTGATTAAGGATAAAGACTTCTACGAATCCGCGCATCCGTCGCAGTATGGCTCGCTGGATATGTATCGCGTCATGCAGGCCCTCCATGATAACGGCTTTGACGGCTATATTCGCCCGGATCACGGCCGCTTTATCTGGGGCGAAACCGGCCGTCCCGGATACGGTCTTTACGATCGCGCGCTGGGGGTAACCTACCTGCTGGGCCTGTGGGAAGCGCTGGAGAAGAAGTCGCAATAAATCCGCTTGCCGGAGGCCACTTGGTCTCCGGCTGTGTGTTTTTTGCCGTCGTGAAAACAGGCGCGTTGCTCCGACGGGGCGGCGCAGAATCAGGTCTGCTGGCGTTTTTTCCGTTATTGCTGCGCGCCAAAGCGCTGTATCAGAAAATCGATCACGCTGCGCAGCTTGGCTGATGGGCGTGTATCCTGTTGATAAATAAGATACATCGGCGTTGGCTTATACGACCACTCGGGCAGCACCGGCACCAGGCGTCCCTCGGCGATATCGTCCTGCAGCAGCGATTCCGGTTGCAGCACGATACCGCAGCCATTCAGGGCGGCAATCCTCAGCGCCTGACCCTGGTTAGACATAAACCGGCCTTTCACCACCGCTTTAAATATCTCGCCGTCGGGGCCCATCAGCTCCCAGCGATCCTGATGTATCCAGTAGGAGATCCCCAGACAGCTAAAGCGACTCAGCTGATTCGGATGCGTCGGCGTCCCGTGCTGGCGGAGGTAGTCGGGAGAGGCGGCAAGGATTCGGCGATAGGCGCGCAGCGGCCGGGCAACGATATCTGGCTGGTGAATTTCACCGATATGAATAGCTAACTCAGCATCCCCGCTACTCAAGCTGGGTGTCTGATTATCCAGCGTCAGCATGACGTTGACCTCCGGGTTTTGCGCCATGTAGACGCTCAACGCCGGGACCAGTATCTGACAACCGAAGCTGACCGGCGCCACCATATGGACCAGCCCTTTGGCCGTCGATTGCAGCTCCATGGCGCTATGCTCGGCGAGTGAA
This sequence comes from Raoultella sp. T31, assembly GCF_002806725.1. Taxonomy (NCBI): domain Bacteria; kingdom Pseudomonadati; phylum Pseudomonadota; class Gammaproteobacteria; order Enterobacterales; family Enterobacteriaceae; genus Klebsiella; species Raoultella sp. T31. Next base: position 16,325 of record NZ_PIBO01000020.1, on the reverse strand, counting down.
AACTCTGCCAGCACCCGGCGACAGCGCTCATAGTAGAGCAGCCCGACTTCGGTCAACTGTTGGCGACGGGTGGTTCGATGCAGCAAACGTGCGCCAAGCCGTTGTTCAATCGCCCGAATCTGTTTGGCCACCATCGTGGCCGATACGTCGCTGACATTGGCCGCGGCGGCAAAGCTGCCGCACTCGACAACCCTGACAAACATCTCCATTCCGGCAAGTTTATCCATGATTAACAACCTGTAGGTTCTGATTCACCCAACCTGATGCACATTTATTGCTCCTCGCCTTTCGGTAAAGATGAATTTATCGACCCCAGACGGGGTCCCAAACGGAGAGGAAAAATATGCCTGTTTTACGTTTAGAATTACAGCCGGGTCGCACGCCGGAACAAAAGCGCGATTTTGCCCGTGAAGTGACCCGGGTCGCGGTTGAAACGCTGAAATGCAAAGCGGAGAGCGTGGATGTGATCATTGTCGAAATCCCCAAAACGCACTGGGCCAAAGCGGGTGTCTTGCCCACGGAATAGCTGTCGGGCCACGTGACGCGTCGCCGGCGCGGAATCACCGTGCCGGCTAAACGTCGCACCATCCAGATAAATTATCTCCCCCCACCGTGGTTTCTCTGCAACCGGCAATCTCTGCCGTTGCAGGGATATGATTGGATATATCGCGATGAAAAATACCTATACGACCGGCGTGATGTGTTGCCTGTTAGCCACCTTATCCTGGGGGGCGACGTTCCCCATTATGACCAGCGCCTTGACGCGATGCGATCCTTATACCTTTACCACGCTGCGCTATGGCTTTGCCGGACTGGCATTAGTGGTGGCGCTCGGTTTGCGTGAGGGCAGGCAGGGGCTGAGCCTGAAGGGGCAGCGCGTCGGACTGGCCTGGCTCCTGGGCACGGCGGGATTTGTCGGTTTTGGCTTTTTGGTCTTCTCAGGGCAGCAGATGGCCGGGAAAGACGGGGCGTTGACGGCCTCTATCATGATGGCCACGATGCCGATGCTCGGGATTCTCGTTAACGGGATCGTGCGTCGGATTGCGCCGCCCGCGCTCTCCGTTGGCCTGGTCATGCTGTCATTTTTTGGCGTCATTACCGTTATTACCAAAGGGCAGTATGGCAGCCTGCTGAACAGCCCTTCCAGTTATGTCGCCAATGCGCTGATGATTATGGGAGCGCTATGCTGGGTGATTTATACGCTGGGAGCAGGCTTGTTCCCGCACTGGTCGCCGTTAAAATATACGGCAATGACCACCGGGCTTGGCATGACGAGCATCCTCACTCTCAATGCCGCGCTGTATCTCAGCGGCAAGGTGTCAGTCCCCGCGACTGCTGATTTTGTCTTTATCATTCCTCATATTTTTTATACGGCAGTGATTGCCGGTTTTATCGGCATTCTGTGCTGGAATATGGGAAACAAAATTTTGACGCCGATGAATGGCGTGCTGTTTATGGATGTGGTGCCCCTGACCGCCTTCTCTATTTCGGCGATGGCAGGCGTGACGCCCACCGCGGCGGAAATAACCGGCGCTGGTATGACTGGCGCGGCGTTGATCCTCAATAACCTCTATTTACGCTATCGCGGCGCGAAAACGGCGATGCTCGCCCGACCGATGCAGGAGGAGAGGCTGCCGTCGCGATGTGACTGACCGCCTCCGTCACGAGCGGATAGCCGCGCGGCGGGGGTTCTGGGCGCGGTTATCGCCAGCCCCTTGCCATCGCTCGCTTGAGCATGGCGCGCACCACCAGGCGATGGAATGGGGCAATCAACGTGATGTAAAGCTTCCCGGTTCGGTTGTGGCAGTGCACTACGGAGGCCAGCACCACCTCTTGTTCATTCGCCAGCGCCTCGCGGCGCTGGCGAATGAACACCGCGATTCTGAAATCGAGATGGCTGTCATTGGCCCCGACGATAATCTCGTTGGCCTCTACCGCGAGCACCGGGAAAAAATCGATGTGGGGCGTGCCGTCTGCGATCAGTTTTGCGCGCATCTGAGCGGAGGACTGAATGCCGAAGGGCCTGACCATCAGATCCCGGCAGGCCAGCAGCCATCTGAACCAGCGCGGTGGCCTCGCCAGCACCTGATGAGCCAGAGTCTTGATATCAGCAGGGGCATCAGGAGGCAGGGTGACGGCGAAAGCGTCCGCAAGTTCGGAGGAAGGAAAGAGGTTCACGATCCGGCTTTCACCGGGTAACGGCACGGTACGAATGGTTGACAAGGCAATCCCTCGGCAGTCGGTGGGCAGAATAGCGGCGCGCCATCATCGAGTGTCCTGGCGCGCCGCTGTTCTATTGTTTCATGAAAAAGAGACGCGATGACAGTGTCCCGCCAGTTTACCGACGTAAAACTATTTTACGCGCGCCGATTGTGCTGTATCGCGTGATTGCCGGTATCACTGCGTACGGCGGCGAAGGCTCAGAACAGCGTAAACCGATACTCGATGATGACCTCGGAAGAAAGTGAATTGGCCCGGATGTAGTGACCATCGTTCAGCACCGGCGTTTTTCCGTTCATGCGATAGGACCATCCCGGCCCGAACATCGCCCAGACGGTCAGATTTTTCAGCTGCGGATGCGTTGGCGCCCAGCGGCTAAACGCGTTGATTTCCCCGGTACGCACGCGGTTGCCCTTGTAGTTGAACTGCGCAATGTTGCCCGCCAGACCGACCGCCAGCTCTGGCGTCAGGTTGTAGTCTGACATATTCGCCAGCACCAGCTCCCCGTCGCGCAGGTAGTCGCTACCGGCGTAGGCCATCGAAATAAAGGTACCGCGCGAGTTTTTGCTCATATGTCGGGGGAAAAAGCCGATTTCGTCGGCTTTTTCGGCATCGGTATAGCCCAGCCCCCACTTCGTGCTCCAGTTGTCCGCCTGCCATTTCACATCAATGGCAAAATGCCGGGCATCGCTGTCGAAATCACGCTTGCTGGCCGGCATCGCTTTATATTCATCCAAAGCATGAGTGGCATAAATCTGCGTGCCGATATTCAGTTGCTTCAGCGGTTTGAGTTGCGTGAACAGCACGTAGCGGCGCAGGTAATTATCGCTTTCGCCATAGCCGTACTGTACATTCAGCCGCTCGCCCTGCCACAGGATATCGCCGCTGGCGATGTGGTTGAGGTACCGTCCGGTGTTGGTCTGGAAGCGCTTCTTATCCGGCGAGTTACGTTCCATCGAACTTTCGATATAGGCGCCGCGCAGAGTCACGTCATCGTAGTTGACGCTGCCGCTCCAGCCGAGATAAGTCGTCGGCGACAGACGGGTAGAGGTAGAGATGACGCCCGTGTTTTTAATCATCTGCCAACCCCAGCGGGCGTTCAGATTGAGATCGGCGAGTTGATATTTCAGCTTTATGTTGCGCTGACCAAATTTGGAAAAACCCTGGGCATTGCTCTTTTTATTACCGTTCCCCTCGTTGTAGAGCACGCCGCGCGAGTTAAAATAATCGCTGGCACCTAGCTTGATGGCGCCATAATAAATTGCATCGAAGCCAATGATATCGGCGAAATAGCCTGACTGGTAATCCACGGCAACGCCCTGACCCCAGGCGTTGTGCACTTTCTTTGGTTCTGTCTCCTCTTCCTTAAGATATTTCCAGTAGTTTTTAAGCGACAGCGTCATATGTGACTGGCTAAAAAGAGGATCGGCAAATACCGTATCCATCATATCCGGTTGCGGAACGCTATTTGCTGACCAGGCGCTGACAGGAAGGGTCAGCAGCAGCATCGTCATGATATTATTTTTCATTATAAATCCCGAGGCGAGACACCGCGAGCCAACTGGGGCTGGCGGCAACAGTTAGCTGTAATAATATAATTAAGCGATCAGTTATTTTTATTGAGAGCCTGCTTTCCGGCTGCGATATATTTCATTGTGCCAATTTCTGCAACGGAATATGTACCATCTTTATAGACAATTTTTACCACCGCCGCGTTGGCCAGCGGTTTATTTTTTGCCGCATCGTCGGTCAGATCGGAAATCATAATTTGCATCGAGGTGCCGGACGAAATGGCGAGAATATTTTTGTCGCCATGGGTTATGGCATTTTCAACGATGGTATGTAGCGCCGCCTGAGTCCGACGTTTTACCTGCTGATAGTTTTCCGCCATGCCCTGCGGGTCGGCGGCGGCCAGTGCGTTCTGGCTTTCATCTACCGGCAGGGTGCCTGCTTTCATTTTGCTGAACAGGGCGGCGCTGTCTTTTAAGCCCAGCTGTTGTGCGCCGGCCGCTGCCATATCCTTGTTGAAGCCGCCTTCAAAGCTGCCAAAGAAGGCTTCGCGCAGGCCTGGCAACTCGATCAGGCGATAATCGTTGATCCCGGCCTGTTTCAGAATCACCGCCATAGTTTCTCGCTGTCGTCCGGCATCGCTGGAATAAAAACGGTCGAACTTCACCTCTTTTAAACCTTCGCCGAGATAACGGGCGACGCGGATACCGTCTTCCGTCAGCGGAGAATCGGCCCATCCCTGCACGCGGTCGAAGGTATTTAATAGTGTTTTCCCGTGTCGGGCAAAATAGATATTAACGCTGCCATCGTCTTTCATTTCCGCGGCTGAACAGGTTGCTGCGCTGGCGAACATGATGACTGCGGTTAGCCATTTTTTCATATTGTTCTCCTGTTTATTATGTTAAAGCCAAAAAAAACCTACGTCAGCGACTCGGGATGGGCATAGTGTATGATGCCGCCGGAGTCTCTGACGTAGGTTTTGCCTGTATTGAAAACAGTAACAATCCACTACCACCGACCTTATCATGTCAGGGATGGAAAAACAGGTGGAATTTGTTTTGATATTAATAAATGTGATCGTTCGCATGCCCTGTGATTTGTTACCAATAACATTTTAACTCTCCGGGTATTGTCAGGAAATAACAGGGAAGATTCTTAATAATTAGATGTCGGGATTCGGGGGGAATATCATTTGATCCCCTTTGCTTTTGGTAGAATAGTTTTTTGTTATTGATCGTAGTCACATAATAAACCTGTTGCTTGTGGATTATTCTGTCGATACGGGGTATTTTCCCCTTGTCCTGGGATTGTAACGGAATAACGGCAAAACCTAAGAGACCTGGCGCAAGTCAATTTGCGTGCAGGTTTCTTAGGTTTTTTTTTGCGCCAGACAAATATCTTGATACTGACTAAGGAGTCATCGTGAAAATCAACATTCTCGCCGCTGCGCTGCTCACCGTACTGACCGCCTCGACCCAGGCGGCGGAAAAACCGCTCAGAATCCTGCTGGTTAACGACGATGGCTGCCAGTCGGTTGGCACTACGTCGTTGCAGGAAAAGCTGGCCGCCAAAGGGTATGACGTGTGGATGGTGGCGCCCGACACCAACCAGAGCGGCATCGGCTCAGCGATAACCTTCAAACCGGGTAAAACGTTCGACGTTAAGAAAGTCGCCGACAAACGCTACTGCTTCCCGGGCACGCCGGCGGATGCCGTGGATTTTGGCCTGTGGGGCCTGATGCAGGGCGCCGCGCCGGACCTGGTCATTTCTGGGGTGAATGACGGGCCGAATACCGGCATGGCGCAGGTAAACTCCGGCACCGTCAGCGCGGCGGCCCGCGCGCTGCGTTACGGTTTCCCGGCTATCGCCGCCAGCATTGGCTATCGCTTCACGCAAGAGGAGATGAAAAACAAATGGCCGAGCACGCATAAATACTGGCCAGACTCCGTGGATTACGTGGTGACGGTGGTGGATAAACTGAACGCTACGCGCCAGCCCGGCGTGGCGCTGCTGCCGAAAGGCTCCGGGCTGAGTATCAACTATCCGCCGCTGCCGACCGCTGAAATTAAAGGTGTCCACTATATCGACAATCAGCAGTTTCCAACGCCGCAGATCGGTTATGAACTGCAGGCGGACGGTACGGCGAAGCAGACGATGAACCCGGCATCGCTGGAACCCACGACAGCAGATAACGACAGCGGCTGGTTGAACAAGGGCTATATCACTTACACCTTGTTCGATGGTTCGTGGAATGCGCCGCAGTTCCAGGCGCAGTATGAGAAATTACTGGGCCGTTAATCCGGCGCTGAAATCGTAAAAGCGGGTGCCGTTCTGGCCCCCGCCTGATATCAGGCCGCCATCGATTTCCGCCTTTGCCGATGGCGGTACAACCACATCAGCTTATATGCCGCCGGAATAATAAACAGCGACAGCAGCGGGGCGGTGATCATCCCGCCAATCATCGGGGCGGCGATGCGGCTCATCACCTCCGAGCCCGCGCCAGTCCCCCATAAAATCGGCAGCAGACCGGCGATAATCACCGCCACGGTCATCGCCTTTGGCCGCACGCGCAGCACCGCCCCCTGATACAGCGCCTCGTCGAGTTTTTCGACGCTGAAGGTGTGCGGGTTTTCCAGCGACGGGTCAGCCTCGATGGCGTGGCGCAGATACATCAGCATCACCACGCCAAACTCCGCCGCTACCCCGGCCAGCGCAATAAACCCGGTGCCGGTGGCCACCGACAGATGGAACCCCATCCCATACAGGAACCAGATACCGCCAACGAGGGCGAACGGTACGCTGGTAATGATCAGCAGTGCCTCGCCAAAACGGCGGAACGCCAGGTAGAGCAGGATGAAGATGATCATCAGCGTCATCGGCACCATCAGCTTCAGCTTCTGATTGGCGCGTTCGAACAGCTCAAACTGCCCGGAGTACGACACGCTGATCCCCGGTTTCAGCTGTACCTGTTCAGCGATGGTTTTTTGCAGATCGTGCACCACGGAAACCATGTCGCGATCGCGGGCGTCGATGTAGATCCAACTGGCCGGGCGGGCGTTCTCGGTTTTCAGCATCGAAGGACCGGTCACCACCTTCACCTCGGCGACGTCGCCGAGGGTGATTTGCTGCTTCATCGGGGTCAGAACTGGCAGCTGGCGCAGGGCTTCCGGGCTATCGCGATAGCTTTGCGGGTAGCGGATGTTGATCGGATAGCGCTCGACGCCTTCTACCGTTTCACCCACCATGGCACCGCCGATGGCCGACGACACAAACAGCTGAACGTCGCCCACGGTCATGCCATAGCGGGCCGCTTTTTCGCGGTTGATATCGATATTAAGGTAGCGCCCACCCACCAGACGTTCTGCCAGCGCTGAGGTGACGCCCGGTACGGTTCGGGCGACCACTTCGATCCGTTCGGCAACCTCGTCGATATCGGAGAGGACCGTGCCGGAAACCTTAATGCCGATCGGGCTTTTGATCCCGGTAGAGAGCATATCGATGCGGTTACGAATCGGCGGTACCCACAGGTTGGCCAGTCCCGGCAGACGCACGGTTTTATCCAGCTCGGCGATAATCTTCTCCATGGTCATCCCCGGTCGCCACTGCTCCTGGGGCTTGAGCTGAATGGTGGTTTCGACCATTTCCAGCGGCGCGGAGTCGGTGGCGGTCTCCGCCTTACCGGTCTTGCCAAACACGCGGGCCACTTCCGGCACGGTCATGATCAGTTTATCGGTTTTTTGCAGCATATCCGCCGCCTGCGCGGCTGAGATCCCCGGCAGCGTCGAGGGCATATACAGCAGATCGCCTTCGTTGATCTGCGGTAAGAACTCGCCGCCTGTTCGGTTCAGCGGCCAGATAATGGTCAGGATCGACAGCAGCGCAACCAGCAGCGTGGTTTTCGGCCAGTGCAGAACTTTCAGCAACAGCGGATGATAAATGCGGATCAGAAAACGGTTGAGCGGGTTGCTGGCTTCCGCCGGGATCTTGCCGCGGATCCAGAAGCCCATCAGGATCGGGATCACCACGATCGCCAGCAGCGCCGCACCCGCCATCGACCAGGTTTTGGTAAAGGCGAGGGGGCCAAACAGCTTCCCTTCCTGACCTTCGAGGGTAAAAATCGGGATAAACGACAGGGTGATAATCAGCAGGCTGATAAACAGCGCCGGACCGACCTCCACCGAGGCATCGGTGATAATTTTCCAGCGCATGTCGTTGGCCAGTTTCTGCCCCGGGTTATGGTGCTCCCACTCTTCCAGCCGCTTATGGGCGTTTTCGATCATCACGATGGCGGCGTCAACCATCGCCCCCACGGCGATGGCGATACCGCCCAGCGACATGATGTTGGCGTTAAGTCCCTGAAAATGCATGATAATAAAGGCGATACACAGACCAAGCGGCAGGGAGATAATCGCCACCAGGGCGGAGCGGATGTGCCACAGGAACAGCGCGCAGACCAGCGCCACGACGATGAACTCCTCCAGCAGTTTGTGGCTGAGATTGTCGATCGCCCGGTCGATCAGCTGGCTGCGATCGTAGGTGGTGACGATTTCCACCCCTTCCGGCAGGCTGCTTTTCAGGGTCTCAAGCTTGTCTTTAACGGCGGAAATCACGTCGCGGGCGTTTTTGCCGGAGCGTAGGATCACCACGCCGCCGGCCACTTCGCCTTCGCCGTTGAGTTCGGCGATGCCGCGGCGCATTTCCGGGCCGATTTGCACCCGCGCCACATCGCGTAAAAAGACCGGCACGCCGTTCTCGCCGGTTTTCAGTACGATATTATTGAAGTCATCCAGCGTCTGCAGGTAGCCGCTGGCGCGCACCATATATTCGGCTTCCGCCAGCTCGACGGACGAACCGCCCGCCTCCTGGTTGGAGACATCCAGCGCGGATTTTACCGCTGACAGGCTGATGCCATACTGGGTCAGTTTCTGCGGGTCGACGACAATCTGATACTCTTTGACCACGCCGCCGACCGACGCCACTTCCGAGACATTGGGGATGGTTTTCAGCTCGTATTTTAAAAACCAGTCCTGCAGTGAGCGCAGTTCGGCGAGGTCGTGTTTACCGCTGCGATCGACCAGCGCATATTCGAAGACCCAGCCCACGCCGGTCGCATCCGGTCCCATTTCGGCGCTGACGCCCGCCGGCAGTTTGCCCTGCACCTGGTTGAGATATTCCAGGACCCGGGAGCGCGCCCAGTAGGGGTCGGTGCCATCCTCAAAAATGACGTAGACATAGGAGTCGCCAAACTGCGAGAAGCCGCGTACCGTTTTGGCTCCCGGCACCGACAGCATGGTGGTGGTCAACGGCCAGGTGACCTGATTTTCGACGATTTGCGGCGCCTGCCCCGGATAGCTGGTTTTCACGATAACCTGCACATCCGAGAGATCCGGCAGCGCATCGACCGGCGTATGGACTATCGTCCACGCCCCCCAGAGGCTGAGAAACAGTGCGCCCATCATCACCAGAAAGCGGTTAGCCACCGAGCGACGGATTATCCATTCAATCATGTGTCATCTCCTCAGTGGGCGTGCGCGGCAGGCGTCTGCGCGCGCATCCTGTCGAGAGCGCCGGAAATATTGGCTTCCGAATCAATCAGGAACAGGCCGCTGGAGACCACCTTCTCGCCTTCGCTGAGACCGGCGCTGACCGCCGTGACGCCGCCGGATTGCTGGAACACGTCGATACGTTTCGGGACAAAGCGCCCGTCGTTATCCACCGTAATCACCCGCTGCTCCGTGCCGGTATCGATCAGCGCTTTTGATGGAATCAAGAGCATCGGCTGGCTTTGAGTGTTCAGCCGGAGCCAGGCGTTCATCCCCGGTTTGAGCATCTCATCGGCGTTATCTACCTGCAGGCGTAGCTGTAGCGTGCGGGTCGTGGCATCTGCGCTGGGCAAAATCGTCCATTTGCGGATGGTGAAGGTTTTCCCCGGCCAGGCCGGTACGGAAATCGTAAACTGCGCGCTGTCTTTAAGCAGCCAGGCAACCGATTCTGGCACCGCGGCGCTGATCCACACCGGATCCATGCCCTGAATTTTCGCCACCACGTTATCTTTGGTGATGTTCATCCCGCTGCGTAAATCAAAGGCGGTGATAACGCCGTCGATCGGCGCTTTGAGGGTGAAACGGGTCTGAATTTTGCGCGTCGCTGTTAAGCGGCGAATATCCTCTTCCGGCATGCCGGCGAGGCGCAGACGCTCCAGAATCCCCTCCACCTGGGTAGCGGTGCCGCCGGTATCCCGCAGCAGCAGATATTCGCTCTGGGCTTCGACCCAGTCAGGAATGGTCAGATCGACCAGCGGCGTGCCCTGGCGAATTTTATCGCCAACGGTGAGGGGATAGACCTTTTCGATAAACCCCGCCGAGCGCGCCTGCACAATCACAAACTGATATTCGTTAAAGCTGACGCTCGCCGGGAGCAACTGCTCGAAATGCAGCGGGCCACGGCGAACGGGTTCAGTTTTTAGCCCCAGGTTTTGGGTCTGGGTGGGATCGATACGCACGCCGGGCGTGGAAGCGGGGGCTCCCTCTTCGTCGGCATACTTCGCCACCAGGTCCATATCCATAAACGGTGATTTCCCCGGTTTATCAAAGCGCGTATTGGGGTACATCGGGTCATACCAGAACAGCACTTTACGGGCCTCTGTTGTACCGGTTGGCGCCGCGCTGTCCGCGGCGGTGGGCGGCGAGAACCAGGCGTACAGGCTTGCGGAGATCATGCCGCCAATAAGCATACTGCCGATAATCAGCGCGCTGTTTTTGAGGGTAAACGAGGCCATATCTGTGTCCATTCCGGTGTGATTGGGAAGCTATCTCCGCGGGCGTTACTGTGCGAGATGGATATCCTGTAATAAGGAGAGATTGCCCTGCTGAATAAAGGTAAAGGCGACTTTGCTGCCGGCTTTAATGTTGTTGAGCGGCGTTTGCGGGGTAAAGGTGAAACGCATGGTCATCGGCGGCCAGTTCACCGCCGGAATCGCATCATGGGCGATGGTGACCTTTTTGCTCTCCGTATCAATGGATTTAACCTCGCCGGTGGCGCTGATGGCCTGTGTCTGCTGCGCGGCTGGCTGGGCATTCATCATGTCGCCATGCTGGTGTTCGTTGGCCTGCGCGCTGAACATGAGCGCAGAAAGAAGGCTGAAAATGAAGGTTTTAGTAAGGTGATTCATGCTGCATACTCCTGAAAGTAAATGATGATTTATTCCACCCAGCCGCCACCCAGGGCGGTGAATAGCTTGATTTCGTTGACCTGACGGGCGTAGTTGAGGTCCAGCAGGGTTTGTCGCGTGGTGAACAGCGAACGCTCGGCATCGAGCACTTCGATATAGCTCACCGCGCCATGCTGATAGAGCGCCCTGGCGCGTTGCCGCGTCGTTTGCAGTGAGGCGAGGTAGCGTTGCTGAGCGCTGATCTGGTCAGCCAGGCTCTGGCGCAGGGCCAGCGCGTCGGCGACCTCTTTGAAGGCGGCCTGGATTTTTTGCTCGTAGTTCACCACCGCCTGCTGCTGGCGGATTTTCGCTAAATCGAGGTTGGCCTGATTGCGCCCGGCATTAAAAATCGGCAGTTCGATTTTGGGGACGAAATTCCACATTCCGCTGGCGGGGTTAAACAAGCGGGACAAATCCGCGCTGCTGCCGGAGAGCGAACTGGTTAAGGTTATCGACGGGAAAAAGGCCGCGCGGGCGGCGCCGATATTGGCGTTCGCGGCGCGTAAACCGTGCTCGGCTTGTAAAATATCCGGCCGCTGTAGCAGGATCTGCGAGGACAGCGTTGGCGGCAAGGCGACGCCGTTGATATCAAGGAGGCTGCTGGCCGCGTCATCAGGCAGATGCTGATAGCTGCCCAGTAGCAGCTGCAGGGCGTTGTTGGCCTGCGCCAGTTCGCCTTCACGTCTGGCGATATCGGCACGGGTACTTTCGATGACCCCGCGTGCCTGCTCCAGCGCCAGGACCGTGGTGCTGCCGGTCAGCAGCTGTTTCTCGACAAAGGCGTAGGAACGCTGGTAGTTCTGCAACGTCTCCTTCGCCACCTGCAGCTGAGCCCAGGCCAGGCGCTGGTTGAAATAGCTCTGCGAGACATTCGAGACTAATAGAATATGAACCGCCCGGCGGGCTTCCTCGCTGGCGAAATAGTTTTGCCTGTCCGCCTCGCTTAAGTTTTTCAGACGGCCGAAGAAATCGAGGTCAAAGCTGAGGTTAAGCCCGGCCTGATAGTCGCTGGCGGTGGTGGTGTCACCTTTGAGCTTGCCGCTCCAGGTGGTGCTGGCGGCGCTATTCAGCTGCGGGTAGCGATCGGCGTCGGTGACGCCATATTGCGCTCTTGCCTCCTGGACTTTGAGCGTCGCCATGCGCAAATCCCGGTTGTTCAGCAGCGCTTCGCCAATCAGCGACTTCACCTGCGGGTCGACGAAAAATGTCCGCCAGCCGCTATCCTGATAATTTACCGGCATCGTGACCAGTTTGTTCTGGCTGCGCGAGAACTGCTGCGGCACCGGCGAGGCTGGCTGCTGGTACTCCGGAGCGAAAGAGAGGCAGCCGGTCAGAACAAAAGTCACGCTGAGCGTGATGAGCTTTAATTTGCGCATAGGGCAGGACGTTTTTCGGCGGCGAATGAATGACGGCTACTCTACAAAACGGCCGCTGTTCGATGCGTGACAGGAAAATGACAAAGCTGTCATTTTCCTGAGAATTCATTGCTATCCGGTTTGGCTCCTCTAAAATTGGAAACCCGCACTCAAAGCGCGTGAAGGAGCATGTCATGAAGATTTTGATCGTCGAAGATGAGAAGAAAACCGGGGAGTACCTGACCAAAGGGCTGACGGAATCCGGTTTTGTCGTTGATCTCGCCGATAACGGTCTGAATGGCTATCACCTGGCGATGACCGGCGATTATGACCTGCTGATTCTCGATATTATGCTGCCTGACGTGAACGGCTGGGATATTGTCAGAATGCTGCGCGCCGCCAGTAAAGGCATGCCCATCCTGCTGCTGACGGCCCTCGGCACCGTTGAGCATCGGGTGAAGGGGCTGGAGCTGGGCGCGGACGACTATCTGGTGAAGCCCTTTGCCTTTGCCGAGCTGTTGGCGCGGGTCAGAACCTTGCTGCGCCGCGGCGCATCGACAATAGCGGAAAGCCAGTTTCAGGCGGCGGATCTGTTCGTCGATCTGGTGAGTCGTAAAGTGACTCGCGGCGGAACGCGTATCACCCTGACCAGCAAAGAGTTCACGCTGCTGGAGTTCTTTCTGCGTCACCAGGGGGAAGTGCTGCCCCGGTCGCTGATTGCCTCCCAGGTCTGGGATATGAACTTTGACAGCGATACCAATGCCATCGACGTGGCGGTCAAGCGGCTGCGGGCCAAAATCGATAATGACTTTGAACCGAAGCTTATCCAGACCGTGCGCGGCGTGGGCTATATGCTTGAGGTTCCGGATGTTGAGTAAGTGGTTCCCGCGGCCTTTTTCGCTGGCTTCGCGACTGACTTTTTTTATCAGCCTGGCCACGATCGTGGCGTTCTTTGCCTTCACCTGGATAATGATCCATTCGGTCAAAGCGCACTTTGAGGAGCGTGACGTTCACGACTTAAAGCAGCTCGCGACAACGCTTGAAACGGTACTTAATCATGACGACTATCCGCAGGCGCAGCGGCTGGATATCTTAAAAAACGTGATTGCGGGTTACGCCAATGTCTTTATCTGCCTCGATGATGCCAACGGGAATATTCTGTTCCAGTCGCCGAATGGCCCGGATCTGAGCCATATCATGAGCACCCCCGGGCTGGCGGCCCGCCTGCAGGGCGGGCGTGTTACCTCGTGGAGCGATCCGTATCCGCAGGCGGCGACGCATAATAACCACCCGATGCAAAGCCGCGCCTGGCGGTTGATTATGCTGCCGCTCGGCAACACGGCGGAGGGCAAACCGGCTTATCATCTGCTGATGGCGTTATCGATCGATTTCCACCTGCACTATATTAATGAGCTGAAGGCGAAGCTGATTTCAGCCGCCTCGGTGATCAGCATTCTTATCATCTTGATTGTGCTGCTCGTGGTCTATCAGGGGCACAAACCGATCCGCCAGGTCAGCCGGCAGATTCAAAACATCACGTCCAGAGATCTCGACGTCCGCTTAAATCCCGGGAGTGTGCCGGTGGAGCTGGAACGGCTGGTGATTTCGTTTAACCATATGCTGGAACGTATTGAAGATGTTTTTACCCGCCAGTCCAACTTTTCTGCCGATATCGCCCATGAGATCCGTACGCCGATTACCAACCTGGTGACGCAAACGGAAATCGCCCTCAGTCAGACCCGCAGCCAGAAAGAGCTGGAGGATGTGCTGTACTCCAGCCTGGAAGAGTTTTCGCGGATGTCGCGGATGGTGAGCGACATGCTGTTTCTGGCGCAGGCGGACAACAATCAGCTGATCCCCGAGCAGAAAACCCTGAACCTGGCCGATGAGGTCAACAAAGTGTTCGACTTCTTTGAAGCCTGGGCAGAAGAGAAAGAGGTGACGCTGCGTTTTACCGGCAATGCATGCTGGGTCACCGGCGACCCGCTGATGCTGCGGCGGGCCATCAGCAACCTGTTGTCGAACGCGATTCGCTATACGCCGGGTCAGCAGGCGGTGACGATTCAGGTCAGTGAAATCGCCGGGCAGGCGAAGCTGGTGGTAGAAAATCCGGGGACACCGATTGCGGTTGAGCACTTACCGCGGCTATTCGACCGTTTTTATCGCGTCGATCCTTCCCGGCAGCGCAAAGGGGAGGGGAGCGGTATCGGCCTCGCGATCGTGAAGTCTATTGTCACCGCGCATCACGGCAGCGTGGTGGTGGAGTCCGATAGTCGCTCAACGCGCTTTATTCTGATCTTGCCCAAACAGATGCCGTAAATGCCGAAAGCCGGATAGAACCAGGCTTTCGGGGGACCTCCGTGCGGGGCGGTGGATTACTCTTCGAAGTACCAGTAGCCCTGATTGATCAGACGCGTCAGTTCACTCACGAACGCCGGATTCTGTAGACCGCTGCCGAGCTCTTCTTTACCGAGTGAGGTATAGCGGCACAGGGCATCCAGCGCTTCAGCATCGGTGGTGTCCAGCTGTTCGCTATGCGCGAAGAAGCTGTCGCCGATATGCAGAACGCGCAGGCCGCTGAGGCGAGAAAGTTTTTCGCCGCCCATTAGCGCATCGACCACTTCCTCTTCTGCATACGCCGGTTCCGCCGGAGCAATATCCAGCTCGTGGCGCGGGGTGGTTACGAAGCTGCCGAACCACTGTTTAAAATCTTCCGGCTGGCGAATCATATCGATCATCATCGACCGCAAGCGCTCGAGCTCATACTCTTCAACCCGACCAGGATGCTCACGACAGGTGAGGTACGGATCGCTGTAGTGCTCGCCGCCAAGATCGTTTTCCAGCACATAGTCGGCAAAGCTGCTGATCAGATCGCGACCGTTCGGGCCACGGAAGCCGACGGAGTAGTTCAGCGCGGTTTCGTGGGTAATGCCATCGTGCGGGAATCCTGGCGGGATATAGAGGATATCGCCCGGCTCGAGGTCTTCATCAATAATCGGCGGGAATGGGTCGACATGCAGCAGCGCCGGGTGCGGACAGAACTGGCGCATCGGCAGTTTGTCACCCACGCGCCAGCGACGGCTGCCCATGCCCTGAATAATAAAGACGTCGTACTGGTCGATATGCGGGCCCACGCCGCCGCCGGGGACGGAGAAGGAGATCATCAGATCGTCAAGGCGCCAGTCCGGCAGAACGCGGAAGGGGCGTACCAACTCGGCAGCCGGCATATGCCAGTGGTTCACCGCCTGCGCCAGCAGAGACCAGCCGGTCTCGCCCAGACCGTCAAAATGTTCAAACGGCCCGTTGCTGGCCTGCCAACGATCGTTAACCAGGCTCACCAGGCGACTGTCGACTTCGGGTTCCATGGCCAGACCGGCCAGCTCATCCGGCGTAATCGGATCGACGAAGTCCGGGAAAGCATTCTTTAATACCACCGGCTGCTTTTGCCAGTACTTCTCTAAAAACTCGGGCCAGTTGATGTTCAGTTGATAAGCCATAGGTTCACACCAGTAATGTAGAAACGGGCCTGATTATAGAAAGGAGTCGACCAGCGGCGCTTTGTCATGAGTCAAGACAGCCGCTTAATTCGCCATCCGCGATGGTGCGCCGTAAGGGGATTAAAGAAAGAAAGGGGGAAAAATGCCGATAGTGAATACCGCGCGCGCTTTTTTACTCCTTGCAGGATTTGGCCTCGTTGCCGCTGTAAGCCGCGTGGATACTGAGTTTCTTCGCTTTATGGCTACGGGGTGAAATACGGGAAAGTTCAAATAATGAGCGTTTGATAAGTTTTTTGTATTTTAAGGCTTGCCATGGAAACAAAACTCCCTATAATGCGCTCCCACTGACACGGCGAATGTGAACGAGTTCACAGATTAAGCCGGGTCGGCAGAGAAAAAATTCTGAAATTCAGGGTTGACTCTGAAAGAGGAAAGCGTAATATACGCCACCTCGCGACAGAGCGCTAAAGCGCGTCGCAACTGCTCTTTAACAATTTATCAGACAATCTGTGTGGGCACTCAAAGTGACATGGA
>NZ_PIBO01000001.1:0-302476 GCF_002806725.1 Raoultella sp. T31 | reverse complement strand
AATTGGGCGGATTATCAGAGCAGCGCGTGAGATTGCTGGCATTGGCTCACCTGATAGAGCGGGCTTAGTGCTTGTAATGTGAATGAAAACCAGATACTTTCAAAACCCGAATAGCCTATATTCAAGGGTCATTGCGCTCATAGTCGTTTCTGTTGAAAAATGATGCCTCGATTTTAAATGCAAATAGCAATCATATTCAATAAGCCTTGTTATCTTGCACCAAAATTTGCCCCTTTTTGTCGGAAAAAATCCTGAAACACGGCATTTTACGCCAGCGCGCATCTTTGCATTGCAGTCAACGGCGGATTCACTTAACGTGATTCGCCTGTTTATTGATAAGGAGCCTTGCCGTGCTTTACGTTATCTACGCTGAAGACATTGCCGATTCTCTGGAAAAGCGCTTGTCGGTACGTCCCGCCCACCTGGCACGTTTGCAGCTATTACAAGATGAAGGTCGCCTGTTGACCGCCGGTCCAATGCCTGCCGTCGACAGTAATGAACCTGGCGCCGCCGGGTTTACTGGTTCAACGGTCATTGCGGAATTCGAATCGCTGGAAGTCGCAAAAGCATGGGCAAATGATGACCCTTACATCGCGGCTGGCGTTTACCAGAACGTCTCCGTGAAGCCTTATAAGAAGGTCTTTTAAAGCCCCATATAACGCCGTGTGTATCAATAGCATGGCGTTATCAACTCTCTATCAGGCCACAGTTAAGTCGATTTTATCGCGGTCGCAGGGTCTAAAAATCCTTTATCTATGCCCTGACTTTCACTTGCAGACCACAGGTGGCCCTGCGCCGACGCGTTGCCCAGTCACAAGCCGCGCAAAAAATTTTGCACGGTCTTATAGTTATTGTTCAATGACCAAAACATCGAAAATCCAGAGCGTTAGTTCAAATAGTCGATAGCACTGAATAGGTATCGATATTATAATCTTGTTGTCACTATTTTAATGTGCTTCCTACCATGCAACCATCGCTCGCTTCCAGACCACCTTCCCTTTTTTTACTTCTTTTGTAAACAGAAGCCGATTAAGCGCGAACAAAAAAACAACAGAAAAAACAAGTATTAAAATATATACGCCAATATCAACAGATGCCAGAAATGCGATGAAAGCTGCAACCAGCCCGATTATCAAGGACACGCAGGCAGATATCAGCTTAATTCTTGTACGCGCTTCTCGTGACACATACCCTTTAATCTGGAATGCGTTGCAACTATGGCAATGGTCTTCAGTAATTAAATTAGCGCCACAAAATGGGCATTTATTTTCACTTTTCATGATTTTTATTGACACTCAATGTAGTAGTAATCACCTTTCCATAACCGTCCCTGGCAAGCACTATCAATAACAGAAAAAACTTTATTTTTTTGCTCTATTGTTTCAACTCCCTCAACGATGACAAAGTCACAATACGATTTTATTTTCCCTAATATCGCTGTAAAATCATTATCGTTCTGAATTTCCCAAAAATAATCCTTGTCTATTTTTATACATTCAAATCTAAATGATTCAATAACCTTTATACTTGTCAATCCTCGGCCAAAATCATCCAACCATACTGGACACAATGTGGAAAGTCGCGTTAACTCAGCCATACAGCTCGGGTGCTTAAACTCGTGAAAGTCCTCGTGGATCTCGACAGTAATATTTTTTTGCTTTTTTATGTAATCACTTACATATCTGTCGTTTAATATATAATCACTGATGAGGCTATCAACATTCAATGATACCGGCCTGTCATTTAAGAACAAAGGGTCGATTTCCGCAATTGTCAATAACTGCTTATTAAATACATCAATTATTTCCTTTTCGTTTAATGAACTGAAACAAAAAACCTTTTCATTAGGCAGATCATCATTGAAATTCTTTTTATTTACTTTCTTCGTTAGAATTTCCCAAGAGTGAACAGAACCATCTTTTTTGTAAGATGGCTCTAAAACAAATCTATAGGATTCTATTTCCATCTTGTTCTTTATCATTAAAAAACACCGGAACTAGGAATAATCCCAATCCTGTCACAAATAAAAATAAAAGAGAAATAGTTTAAAATGATCGATAAAGATCGAACGATTGGTGAAAACTATCACAATGTAATAATCGATCGGTCATTTGAATTTATGGGGTTTTGTGGCAATAAAAGAAACACGATTTCATTATCATGGATAATAAAATCAACTGGTTACAACCAACCAGTTGACCGGCAAATTCCTGACAACATTCGCTGTTTGTGTCAGTGTTCTTTAGAAAAGAGCATGGCTGTTGCCAGTTTTGCTCATTGATAATCCTTAATGTTTATATTTTATCTAGTTAAGAGATGGCTAATTACATTATTTTTTATTACTTTTCATGCAAAATCCATTTTTGCCATTACGCTTAACCTCATAAAGCATTTCATCCGCTTCCCTAATCCAGCTAATAATTGACGTTTTGTTTTTAGCACATGAAATACCGATACTGACAGTACAAGAAATATCTTTATGAGAAGGTAAGGAAAGGACCTCGATTCGTTCCTGAATTGCATGAACCATCGCCAAAACAAGCTGATCATTACTGTTGTTAACAATAACCGCTAACTCATCCCCACCAAATCTTGCAGGAATATCCTGCGCACCTGCACACTCTCTTAGTATTGTTGATATGCGAGATAATACTGCATCACCTACTTCATGACCGTAGGTATCGTTGATGTATTTAAAATTATCCACATCAATGAGAAGAAGATATGACAATATGCGTTTTTTTCGCGTCGCCCTGAAAGCCCCCTCCATTTTTTGCTCAAAAAACCGACGATTGGGAAGATCTAATCCTGGATCCATAAGCGCTTGTTTTTCCAGTAACTCTCTCCTTTTTCTCAATTTTATAGATAGCCGTCTCGAAACAACACTCAAGAGTATGGGATAACATGTAGCCAGCGGCAAAGAGAACCATACCGTCCTCGTGCTAAATTCAGTCGTATAATTAAAATCATTCAACAACCATATTAGTGTAAAACTGAGGAGCATACATAATAACGCTGGTTTTAAAATCCTCCAGCCACCCGCGGCATAGCGATCTGCTATTTGAATTGAGACAATGAATATTGATGGAATCGGACTCACTTGCATTACTGCAATCCACATACCAGCCCAACACGAATCAAGTATCATGTTCTTTTTTTCAGTATTGAGCATGTCCTTCGACATAATACTGGCAATGTAAGCAATGGATGGCCAGGTCAGCGCATTCAGAATCAGCAAGGCAATTGTTATTTTATGATGTGATTGTTCTTCAAGCACTGAATATATAGGAATGAAACAAAGTATGACCCCTGCCTGACGCAGAAGATACACTCGTTTAATAAAGGATGCATTTCTGTCAGAAATGTATTTTTCATCAGGAAAGTTTTTTAACATGGTGTATCCATTATGAATTACTTAGCGTCGGCCATCCAGTTAACCCTTTAAATTCTAAGGTGAAAACTTGCATAACAATTTTAAAATTATAATATGAACGTGCAATTTACAAGGTCTCATATCAATGAATAATAAACATACTGATAATCAGATTTGGCATCGGTGTTTATTTTATACTTTCTTATACCTATGTTTATCAAACAAAAAACTCTTTTCGTAGTGTTAGTTGCCAGGAAATCAAAGCCGTACAACATTAAACTCGGTTAATTTACCAATTTTGGTAGGAGTGATAAAAAAACAGCATAACATCCGACCAGTACAGCCCCACCTGCAGTTATCTATCTTTACTACAAATTATTTTGTTATGGACACAGCAACATTGCCATGAACGATTTCCCCGGAATCCCCCTGCCTGGGGTTTTATCGTCGCATTGCGCCGGGACTATTTGTCAATCGTCTTCCCCTGCTCCGATCGCATCTGCAACCGGCTCTTTTGCGGCAGCCTGCGGCCCTGGCCGACCCGGCGTCCGGAGCGCCAACGCATCCCCGGACGCAACTGCGGATATTCACTGGGAGTTAGCCAGAGCTGCGCTGGAGGTAGCCGCGCCATCTGACTGAATGTTTGATGCGGAATTCCAGTCTTTGCCGATCAGCGCGCTATCTGATTGCCCGGATGAGGAGCTGATTGTCTCATCCTGGGGTGACAATGTTGAGCCATCAATGGCTTCATTCGTGCCAGCACCATCCGGTGCCGTGCTTGACCATTGTCCATCGCTGGAATAGGTATCCAACCCATTAATCTCATTTGGGATGCTGTCAGATGTTGTCCCGTCATCATTAACGCAGACCTGGCCTCCCATATTGTTAGGTTCGCAGTCAGAGGCATAAGTTACCTCAGTCATTGAAATCAGGATGACCCCGGCAAATAACAAACCTTTTAATTTCATTATGATATCCAGCGAATCAACGAAAGTACATCTTAACTATATGATTTAACAGGAAGCATCGTGGTTAAATTATGTGTTTTTTTGTAAGGTGGTTTGAATCAGCGCAATATCGGGTTGCGCGTATGGGTGATGGCATGAATCCTGAACCTGGCCATTTTTCCCATGGCGTATCTGCGGGGGATTTTTTAACTGATGACAATCTGCCCTGATAACATGTTTTCAGCGTTGAATAATCGCTTGATTTTTTCTGCTGTTGGCCGATTAACCACCGCCCTCACCCAGGCTTCTGAAGCGGGCCGTTAAACCCGCCACCCATCGCCTGGTCCTGAGGTCCCTGCAACGTAACCGGGGTAGAGCAAGTGATGATGGAAGACAGGGCCAGGGATGAAGGTAATGCTTCGTTTTGGTCAGCAATTCTTCTACACTGCGGGCGGTGTTTTGCGACCGTCCGGCAGCAAAACAACAGAGGCACCGTAAAAGGTGCCTTTTAGATCAGTACTCAGTGAGGACAAACAGCAGGGAACTACGTTGTCGTTTCACCAGTTCCTTCCTGATGGAGAGGATGCGCATATTGCGGCGCGATTGGGCTTCCAGCCAGCGGGACTTGCGGCGACTCACCTGTCTTAGCATGCGCCAGCGCCCTACTTCCGTTCTACTACGCTTCATTGCTACTACTCTACAAGTGAAAAACAGACCACATTATAGACCCATGAATCTGGCTAACCAACGCTTTCGCTGCGTTTTTATTTGCCAGATGGATGTTGATGCGTAAACTCATGACATAGAGTTATTCAAAAGGATTTTTCATCTATGACAACCTTTTACACGGTGGTGAACTGGCTGGTCATCCTCGGTTACTGGTTACTCATCGCCGGTGTAACGTTACGTATTCTGATGAAACGGCGCGCCGTACCTTCAGCAATGGCGTGGTTGCTGATTATCTACATTCTTCCGCTGGTCGGTATTATTGCCTATCTCTCATTTGGCGAACTGCATCTGGGCAAACGTCGTGCGGAGCGGGCCCGGGCGATGTGGCCCTCCACCGCCAAATGGCTTAACGATCTCAAAGCCTGCAAACATATTTTTGCCGAGGATAACAGCCCGGTCGCCGCATCGCTGTTTAAGCTCTGCGAACGCCGTCAGGGGATCGCCGGTGTAAAGGGCAATCAGCTGCAGCTCCTGACCGAGTCTGATGACGTGATGCAGGCGCTGATGCGCGATATCCAGCTGGCGCGGCACAATATCGAGATGGTGTTTTACATCTGGCAACCCGGCGGCATGGCCGATAAGGTCGCGGAATCGCTGATGGCCGCGGCACGGCGCGGCGTCCACTGCCGGCTGATGCTCGATTCCGCCGGCAGCGTCGCCTTTTTCCGCAGCCCGTGGGCCGCCATGATGCGTAACGCCGGTATCGAGGTTGTTGAAGCGCTGAAGGTTAACCTGATGCGTGTTTTTCTGCGCCGCATGGATTTACGCCAGCACCGCAAAATGGTGATGATTGATAACTATATTGCCTATACCGGCAGTATGAACATGGTCGACCCGCGCTTCTTTAAACAGGATTCTGGCGTCGGTCAGTGGATTGACCTGATGGCGCGTATGGAAGGCCCGGTCGCCACGGCAATGGGCATCGTCTACTCCTGCGACTGGGAGATTGAAACCGGCAAGCGTATTTTACCGCCGCCGCCGGATCTCAATATTATGCCCTTTGAAGAAGCCAGCGGACACACGATTCATACCATTGCCTCCGGTCCCGGTTTCCCGGAAGACCTGATTCATCAGGCGCTACTCACCGCCGCCTATTCCGCCAAGGAATATCTGATAATGACCACCCCTTACTTCGTGCCCAGCGACGATCTGCTGCATGCGATCTGCACCGCGGCGCAACGCGGGGTCGACGTCAGCATTATCCTGCCGCGTAAGAATGATTCGCTGCTGGTTGGCTGGGCCAGCCGGGCCTTCTTCACCGAGCTGCTGGCGGCCGGAGTTAAAATTTATCAGTTTGAAGGCGGCCTGCTGCATACCAAAAGCGTTCTGGTCGACGGCGAGCTCAGCCTGGTCGGTACCGTGAATCTCGATATGCGCAGTCTGTGGCTTAATTTCGAAATCACGCTGGTCATTGACGACGTCGGATTCGGCGGCGATCTGGCCGCCGTTCAGGACGATTATATTTCTCGTTCGCGCCTGCTGGACGCCCGGCAGTGGTTAAAACGACCGCTCTGGCAGCGGATCACCGAGCGACTGTTTTACTTCTTCAGTCCGTTGCTGTAAAACGTGCCAATCAGATGTTGAATGGGTAGCAATCATGGATATGGATTTAAACAATCGCCTGACCGAAGACGAGACGCTTGAACAAGCTTATGACATCTTCCTGGAGCTGGCTGTCGACAACCTCGATCCGGCGGATGTCATTCTGTTTAACCTGCAGTTTGAAGAACGCGGCGGTGCCGAGCTGTTCGACCCCGCGCCGGACTGGGAAGAGCATGTCGATTACGACCTTAACCCGGACTTTTTCGCCGAAGTCGTGATTGGTCTTGCCGATACCGATGGCGGTGAAATTAACGATATCTTCGCGCGCGTTCTGCTGTGCCGCGAAAAGGACCACAAGCTGTGCCATATTCTGTGGCGTGAATAAACAACGCCCTCACTGAAGCAATAAAAAACGGCAGACGGTCACTCCACCGCCTGCCGTTTTATTTTTCTCCCCGACGATGACTATTTCGGCAGTTCACTCCCGCAGGCGTTGCAGAAACGCGCATTTTCATCATGCGCGGCGTGCTGACAGTTTGAACACGCGCGTGCACGGCGATGTTGCCATGCGCTGGTCATATGCGTGGTGATAAGCCCGGTCGGAATGGCGATAATGGAATAGCCGATTAAGATCAGAATCGAGGCCAGAATTCTGCCGATCGGCGTATGCGGCGTAATATCGCCATACCCTACCGTCGTAATGGTCACAATTGCCCAATAGACCGATGCATTTAAGGTGGTAAACCCGTATTGCGGCCCCTCAATCAGGTACATCAGCGATCCAAAGATAACCATCACGATGGCAATAAAGGAATAAAAGAGGATCAGCTGATGGCGGGCGCTGACGATAGCCGCCCAGAAAATATTCAATGACGGCATAAAACGCAGCAGCTTAAGAATACGCAAGCAGCGAATCGCCCGCATCGCCCGCCACGCAAAGACATAATTGAGGCCCATTTCCGGCCACATCCACATCACATACATCGGCAGGATGGTGGCTAAATCGATCACCCCCCAAAAGCTGAAAATATAGCTAAAGGGTTTTGGCCAGCTGATAATACGCAGGAAATACTCGAGGGTAAAAACAACGGTGACAAACAGCTCCAGCCAGACAAAAATATGCCACTCATCAAACGTCAGGTGATATTGCGTGCCCAGACCGGACTCAATAAAAATCACCAGCACGCTCAACAGCGCAAAAAGACCGCACAGACCTTCAAATCGTCGTCCGGAAAGACGGGTTTGATCGAAGAGCAGATGATACAGCCGCTGGCGAGCGGCGTGAAAATTAACAACCACGTTTAACCTCGCAAAAAAAAGGGCTGACCTGCGTCAGCCCCAGAGATTATAACGGGTCTACCTTCAGGCAGGAAACCGCATGTCGGAAACTCCCCTCCAGCACCGGCCGCGTTTTCGCGCATTCTGGCCCGGCGATGGGGCAACGCGTACGGAAAACACACCCCGACGGCGGGTTTATCGGCGACGGCAGCTCCCCTTCCAGCAGCTGTATGGTTTTGTTCTTTTCCAGATCCGGGTCTGGAATCGGCACCGCGGACATCAGCGCTTTGGTATAAGGGTGCAGCGGATTGTGGTACACCTCATCATACGTGCCCAGCTCTACCGCATGGCCCAGATACATCACCAGAACGCGATCGGAAATATGCTTCACCACCGCCAGATCGTGGGCGATAAAGATCAGCGACAGGCCCATTTCTCGCTGCAGCTGCTGTAGCAGGTTAACAACCTGCGCCTGAATCGAGACGTCCAGAGCCGAGACCGGCTCATCGCAGATAATCAGCTTCGGCTCAAGGATCAGCGCACGAGCGATACCGATACGCTGACACTGCCCGCCGGAAAACTCGTGCGGATAGCGGTTAATCAGGTTCGGCAACAGACCCACTTTCATCATCATCGCTTTCACGCGGTCACGCACTTCCTGACGCGACATTTTTGGATGATAGGTGCGCAGCGGCTCGGCAATAATTTCACCGATCGTCATACGTGGGTTCAGCGAAGCCAGCGGATCCTGGAAGATCATCTGGATATCGCTGCGAACATCGCGCCACTCTTCCTGCTTCATGCCCAGCAGATCTTTGCCAAGCCAGGCGACTTTGCCGTCGGTCGCCTTCACCAGACCAATAATCGCCCGGGCAAAGGTCGATTTACCGCAGCCAGATTCCCCGACCACCCCCAGCGTTTCGCCCTCGTAGAGACGCAGCGTGACGCCATCCACCGCTTTCAGCGTTTTGGCCGGCTGCCAGAACCACTGCCTGCCATCCTTAATATCAAAGTGGACCTTCAGATCGGCAATTTCGAGCAGGACTTTTCTTTGTTCCGTAACGGCGTTCATAGCAGATCCCCGACTGGTTGAAAGCAGGCGCGCAGGCGGCCCGGTGCAAACTCCTCCAGAGGTGGAGCGCTATAACAAATCTCCATTGCGTGCGGGCAACGCGGCTGGAACGGGCAACCTTTCGGCAGGCGCAGCAAGTTTGGCGGGTTGCCCGGAATGGTCAACAGCGACTCGCCCTCGGCGTCCAGACGCGGAACCGCATTCAGCAAGCCGATAGAGTACGGATGCGAAGGATGATAAAAGACATCCCGCGCCATGCCGTATTCCATGGTTCGCCCGGCATACATCACCAGCACTTTGTCGCAGATCCCGGCGACAACGCCGAGATCGTGGGTAATCATAATGATCGCCGTATTGAACTCGCGCTTAAGCTCGTTCAACAGGGTCATGATTTGCGCCTGGACCGTGACATCCAGAGCGGTGGTCGGCTCATCGGCAATCAGCAGTTTAGGCCGGCACAGCAGCGCCATCGCAATCATCACGCGCTGGCGCATCCCGCCGGAAAACTCGTGCGGATACATTTTCATGCGCTTGCGTGCTTCCGGCATCTTTACCGCATCCAGCATCTTCACCGACTCTTCAAACGCTTCGGCTTTTCCCAGACTTTTATGCAACATCAGGACTTCCATCAGTTGCTCACCCACCCGCATATACGGGTTCAGGGAGGTCATCGGGTCCTGGAATATCATTGAAATTTGTTCGGCGCGAAGCTTATTCAGATCGCGCTCCGGCAGATTGAGAATCTGGCGGCCATTAAACAGCGCCGACCCGCCAATCTGACCGTTGGAGGCCAGCAGGCCCATTAAAGCAAACGCGGTCTGCGACTTACCGGACCCCGATTCACCAACGATGCCCAGCGTTTCCCCGGCCCGCAGGTTAAAATTGAGGTCGTTCACCGCCGTGACATCGCCATCCGGCGTTTTGAACGTGACGCGGAGATCTTTGACATCCAGCAGCAGGCCAGATTGTTGCTGTGCCTGCGGCGCTTTTGCCGTTTCAATTGTGTTCATGACGGCGCTCCTTAGCGATCTTTCGGGTCGAGGGCATCACGCAGGCCATCGCCGATAAAGTTAAAACAGAACAGCGTCACCACCAGGAAACCCGCCGGGAACAGCAGCAGCCACGGCGACACTTCCATAGAGTTCGCGCCATCGCTGAGCAATGCCCCCCAGCTGCTCAGGGGTTCCTGAGTCCCCAGACCAAGGAAGCTTAAGAAGGATTCAAACAGGATCATGCTCGGTACCAGCAGCGAGGCGTACACCACCACCACACCCAGTACGTTAGGCACGATATGACGAACCACAATACTGAATGTTGAAACACCGCCGACCTGTGCCGCTTCGATAAACTCTTTGCGCTTCAGGCTCAGCGTCTGGCCGCGAACAATACGCGCCATATCCAGCCAGGAGACCATCCCGATGGCAACGAAAATCAGCAGGATGTTCTGGCCAAAGAAGGTGACGAGCAGGATAACGAAGAACATAAACGGGAAGGAGTTGAGGATCTCCAGCAGGCGCATCATCACAGAATCGACTTTGCCGCCCAGATAGCCGGAAAGTGAGCCGTAGAGCGTACCGAGAACCACCGCCACCAGCGCCGCGGCTACCCCGACCATCAGCGAGATGCGCCCGCCGATAGCGACGCGAACCAGCAGGTCGCGGCCGGAAGAGTCGGTACCAAAGTAGTGGCCGGATGTCATATCCGGCGCACTGGACATCATGCCCCAGTCGGTATCGAAGTAGGAGAACTGCGACACCATCGGCGCAATAGTCACAAACAGCGCGATAATCACCAGCACAATCAGGCTGGCAACGGCGGCACGGTTATGCATGAAGCGACGGCGGGCATCCTGCCACAAACTACGTCCTTCGACTTCCAGCTTTTCACTGAAGTTTTCCAACGCCTCGTTGCTTTTCTTACTTAACATCATGGCGAACTCCAGCCTCAATAGCGAATCTTCGGATCGATAACGGCATACAGCACGTCAACAATCGCGTTAAACAGAATAGTCAGCGCGCCGACCAGAATTGTCAGGCTCAGCACCAGCGAATAGTCGCGGTTAAGCGCGCCATTGACAAACAGCTGACCAATACCCGGAAGACCGTAGATCGTTTCGATAACCATCGAGCCGGTGATGATCCCGACGAAAGCGGGCCCCATATAAGAAAGAACCGGCAGCAGAGCGGGTTTCAGCGCATGGCGCAAAATAATGCGCCGCATCGGCAGCCCTTTCGCTCGCGCGGTACGGATAAAGTTGGAATGCAGGACCTCAATCATTGAACCGCGGGTAATACGCGCGATACTGGCGATATAGGCTAACGACAAGGCCACCATCGGCAGAATCATAAATTTCAGCGCCCCGCCGTTCCAGCCGCCGCCGGGCAACCAGTGCAGCGTGATGGCGAAGATCATCACCAGCAGCGGCGCAACCACGAAACTGGGTATCACCACGCCGGTCATCGCCACCCCCATGACCGCATAATCCCATTTCGTATTCTGCTTCAGGGCCGCAATAACCCCTGCCGTCACGCCGAGAACGACCGCCAGCAGGAAAGCGGCAAGCCCTAATTTAGCGGAAACCGGGAAGCTCGACGCCACCAGATCGTTGACCGAGTAGTCTTTATATTTAAAAGAGGGACCGAAATCACCGTGCGCCAGCTGCTTCAGATAATTGAAGTACTGGGTCATGATGGGGTCGTTTAAATGGTATTTGGCTTCAATATTCGCCATCACTTCCGGCGGCAACGTGCGTTCACCGGTAAATGGACTTCCCGGCGCAAGGCGCATCATGAAGAAAGAGATGGTAATAAGAATAAATAGCGTCGGAATCGCTTCCAGACAGCGACGAAAAATAAATTTTAACATTGCCCGTACCTTCTGGCCTGTGCCTATCGAGTGCGATGAATTCAGACACGGTGGGGCAAGCGTCGCCTGCCCCACGTATTGCCATTAATGTTTGATAATATAAAGATTTTTAACGTAGATATTATCTAACGGGTCTTTACCGGTATAGCCACCCACCCACGGTTTAACCAGACGGGCGTTGACGTAATAGAAGACCGGCACGATCACAGAATCTTTATCGAGCTGCTGTTCCGCCTGCGCATACAGGTCTGCACGCTTCGCGTCATCATTAGTTTGTAATGTTTCTGCGATAATTTTATCGAAAGCCGGGCTCTTATAATGAGAGGTGTTATTTGAGCTGTCGCTCAGCATCGTATTCAGGAATGAGGTCGGTTCGTTGTAATCCGCACACCAGCCAGCACGCGCTACGTCGAAGGTCCCCTGATGACGATTATCGAGGAAGGTTTTCCATTCCTGATTTTCCAGCTTGACGTTGGCGCCCAGGTTTTTCTTCCAGATAGAGGCGACGGCAATAGCCAGTTTTTTATGCAGGTCGGAAGTGTTATACAGTAAATTAAAGGTCAGCGGCTTATCGGCGGTATATCCGGCTTCGGCCAGCAGTTTTTTCGCTTCTTCGTTACGCTTGTCCTGAGACCAGGTAAACCATTCTGGTTTGACAACCTTCATGCCATCGGTATACGGCGGCGTATAGCTATAGGCCGGCAGGTCGCCCTGATTCTTCACTTTATTAACGATAATATCGCGATCCAGCGCCATTTTCAGCGCGGTACGGACGCGGACATCGGTAAACGGTGCTTTCTGGTTATTAATTTCGTAGTAATAGGTGCAGAGATACGGGTCAACGTGTACTTCTTGCGGGATCTCTTTTTTCAGTTTCTGGAACAGTTCAATCGGCATGTTGTTATAGGTCATGTCGATTTCACCGCTGCGGTAGCGGTTAACATCGGTCACTTCGGAAGAGATCGGCAGGTAGGTGACCTGATTAATGACGGTTTTTGCGTTATCCCAGTATTGCGGATTACGTTCAAGCACAATACGTTCGTTAACAACCCAGTCTTTCAGCTTATAAGCACCGTTGGTCACGATGTTAGCCGGCTGGGTCCATTTCTCGCCGTATTTTTCGATGGCGGCTTTCGGCACCGGAGAAACGGATGGGTGCACGAGGAGTTTATAGAAATAAGGAACCGGTTCGCTCAGCGTGACTTCGAAGGTTTTATCATCAATCGCTTTGACGCCCAGATCGGTGATCGGTTTTTTGCCCGCGATAATGTCATCCACATTCAGCAGGTGGCCATATTGTAGGTAGCTTGCATAAGGTGAAGCGGTTTTCGGATCCGCCAGACGCTGCCAGCTATAGACGAAATCTTGCGCGGTAACCGGCGAGCCATCAGACCATTTCGCATCTTTACGCAGATGGAAGGTCCAGACTTTAAAATCCTTATTATCCCAGGATTCTGCGACCCCAGGGATCGGGTGGCCTTGAATATCGCCAATCACTAACCCTTCAAACAAATCGCGGTTAATGTTGGATTCCGGAACGCCTTCAATTTTATGCGGGTCGAGGGATTGCACTTCCGCACCATTATTACGTACCAGCGATTGTTTATCCGCCAGCTGTACCCCAGCAGGTACATCCGCTGCCATGGCAACATTCGCGGTAATTAGCGCGGACAGAATCCCCGCGGCTACCAGACTTTTTTTGGTGATGATGGTCATTGTGTTGTTACTCCATTCATTATAATTACTGGTTATTTAACCAGCCTGTTCTTTTCCCCATACGGGATTCTGTACAGTGCAGGAGTTTATGCTGCTGTCAGAGTTTACTGCTTGCTATCACCGACTTAATTTATTACGACCGCTCAAACGGCGACCTTGACGTCGATTCTTTCATCCCCTGTCGCGGGGCGGTTTCAGCCACAACGAGTTATTTAATAATAATTCTCATTTATGGGCATTTGTTCAGTTAGCGATCACGGCGGAAAGTACCAAAAGGTCGTATCATCCGCCAATGCAATTTGCAAATATGTTACCGGATTCTCTTTTATGGTTTTTTCTACGCCGCTATCTGGCCCTGTCTTTTGGCGGAAAAATCATTAAAGATGTTATTTTTCATACAGATACTTTCAACAACCTGTTGCGGATGCCGCCAAACCACGCGGAGATGCTTTTTTGTACAAAAATTTAACAATCGGTTATTATTTAGCACATTCATCTGCCCCGGTTATGAAATTACTAATATCATTTCAATTATGCGACGGCAAGCATCAGAGAATGATGTGAAGAAAATAACAGTGGTGAAGGTGTGAGAAAAGGAGAGGAAATGACCAGGAAATTGTTTAAGATAATGATAAATAACAATATTTATTAATATCACAGAAAGCTATCGTGCGTGGCCATATCTGTTTCATTGATAACTTTTGCTAATAAAGCAAAGCGGAGCGCGCGGCTCCGCATCGCCCGGGCTCGTTTAATTAACCAGACCAGGAAACAGCGCTTTGATGCCGGTGACGATAAACTCAATCCCCAGCGCCATCAGCAACAGCCCCATAATACGCGTGATGACGTTGATACCGGTCTGGCCTAACAAGCGCACCAGCCACGGCGCCATGCGGAAAATCCCCCAACAGCATAAGGCAAACAGGGCAATCGCAATCGAGAACCCCAAAAGGTAGGTTACCGTGTGGTAGCGCGTTCCCCAGACGATAGTCGAGCTGATTGCGCCCGGCCCTGCCATCAACGGCAGCGCCAGCGGCACGACGCCGATACTTTCCCGAATCGCGGTTTCTGATTTTTCCTGCTTATTTTGTTTATCCTCGCCGAGCTTGCCGCTTATCATCGACATCGCAATCGTCACGACCAGGATGCCACCGGCAATGCGGAATGAATCAATAGAGATGCCGAAAATTTGCAAAATCGAGTCACCGAGAAAGAGCGACGTCAGCAGAATAATGGCCACCGAAAGATTCGCCGTCAGGTTGGTCTTATTTCGGATCACGGCCGTCTGGTAACTGGTCATACTAATGAAGACCGGGATGATGCCAACCGGGTTAACCAGCGCAAATAGCCCGATGAAAAACTTGAAGTAAGTTGAAAAATCAAACAACGGTAGAGTCACAGTGCGCTCCGCAGCATCATTAAAAATGGCTGTTGACAGCTAGCCACATAAAATATTCGCGCAGAAGATACGCTTTTTAGCAGCATAATTCATCACAAATATACCTATAACGGCGCCAGAATGGCATGTTATATATTTGTTTACCGCCGTTACTTATTCACTAAGTTTGCATACCTATTATTACACTTGATTTAACCGGTCAAAAAACAGCCTGCTGAAAGGTGTCAGCTTGAAGCAAACTTGATCTAAATCACGTAAATTGTACTCAGAAGTGAGTAACCTTGTTGACACTAAAAGAGTGCAGCATAGCGGTCTCTGAGCATTAAAAGATCGAGCTTCTTTAGTAAATCAACGCGGCCAGCGGTGCCAGAAAACGGCACCTTAACATTTAGATGCAAGCTGTTAACAGCCTGTCTATACTGTCGAATCGAGCTACTGATTTACTAAAAAAGTTTAACATTATCAGGAGAGCATTATGGCTGTTACTAATGTCGCTGAACTTAACGCACTCG
Organism: Raoultella sp. T31; assembly: GCF_002806725.1. NCBI lineage: Bacteria > Pseudomonadati > Pseudomonadota > Gammaproteobacteria > Enterobacterales > Enterobacteriaceae > Klebsiella > Raoultella sp. T31. The sequence continues at coordinate 287,043 of NZ_PIBO01000001.1, read as the reverse complement.
TCGAGCGCGTAAAAAAAGCCCAGCGTGAATATGCCAGTTTCACTCAAGAACAAGTTGACAATATCTTCCGTGCTGCCGCCTTGGCCGCCGCAGATGCTCGAATCCCTCTCGCCAAAATGGCCGTAGCCGAATCCGGCATGGGCATTGTCGAAGACAAGGTTATCAAAAACCACTTCGCTTCCGAATATATCTATAACGCATATAAAGATGAAAAGACCTGCGGTGTTCTCTCTGAAGACGACACTTTCGGGACTATCACCATCGCCGAACCCATCGGTATTATCTGCGGTATCGTTCCGACGACTAACCCGACGTCCACAGCAATCTTTAAATCCCTGATCAGCCTGAAAACGCGTAACGCAATTATCTTCTCTCCACATCCGCGTGCGAAAGATGCCACCAACAAAGCAGCAGATATCGTTCTGCAGGCGGCTATCGCCGCAGGCGCGCCGAAAGATCTGATCGGTTGGATCGACCAGCCTTCTGTTGAGCTGTCTAACGCGCTGATGCATCACCCTGACATTAACCTGATCCTCGCAACCGGTGGTCCAGGCATGGTTAAAGCCGCTTATAGCTCCGGTAAACCGGCTATCGGCGTAGGTGCAGGTAACACGCCGGTTGTTATTGATGAAACGGCTGACGTCAAACGTGCGGTCGCTTCCGTACTGATGTCTAAAACCTTTGATAACGGCGTTATCTGTGCGTCTGAGCAGTCAGTTGTCGTTGTCGACTCAGTCTATGATGCTGTTCGCGAACGTTTCGCCAGCCACGGCGGCTACCTGCTGCAGGGCAAAGAGCTGAAAGCCGTTCAGGACATCATCCTGAAAAATGGCGCCCTGAACGCCGCAATCGTCGGTCAGCCGGCCTACAAAATTGCTGAACTGGCAGGCTTCACCGTTCCGGCTACCACCAAAATTCTGATTGGTGAAGTGACTGACGTTGATGAAAGCGAGCCGTTTGCTCACGAAAAACTGTCTCCGACGCTGGCGATGTACCGCGCGAAGAACTTTGAAGACGCTGTTGATAAAGCTGAAAAACTGGTGGCGATGGGCGGTATCGGTCATACCTCTTGCCTGTACACCGACCAGGACAACCAGCCGGCTCGCGTTGCGTACTTCGGCCAGAAGATGAAAACCGCACGTATCCTGATTAACACCCCGGCTTCTCAGGGTGGTATCGGTGACCTGTACAACTTTAAACTCGCGCCTTCCCTGACTCTGGGTTGTGGTTCCTGGGGTGGTAACTCCATCTCCGAAAACGTTGGTCCGAAACACCTGATCAACAAGAAAACCGTTGCTAAGCGAGCTGAAAACATGTTGTGGCACAAACTTCCGAAATCTATCTACTTCCGTCGTGGCTCACTGCCAATTGCACTGGATGAAGTGATTACTGATGGTCACAAACGCGCGTTGATTGTGACTGACCGCTTCCTGTTCAACAACGGTTATGCAGACCAGATCACCTCCGTGCTGAAAGCATCCGGTGTTGAGACTGAAGTCTTCTTCGAAGTTGAAGCTGACCCGACCCTGAGCGTAGTACGTAAAGGCGCGGATCTGGCAAACTCCTTCAAGCCGGACGTTATCATCGCCCTGGGCGGCGGTTCCCCGATGGATGCCGCGAAAATCATGTGGGTCATGTACGAACATCCGGAAACCCACTTCGAAGACCTGGCGCTGCGCTTTATGGACATCCGTAAACGTATCTACAAGTTCCCGAAAATGGGCGTGAAAGCGAAGATGATCGCCGTCACCACCACTTCCGGCACCGGTTCTGAAGTTACGCCATTCGCCGTTGTTACCGACGATGCGACCGGTCAGAAATATCCGCTGGCTGACTACGCGCTGACTCCGGATGTGGCGATTGTTGATGCTAACCTCGTGATGGACATGCCGAAGTCCCTGTGTGCCTTCGGTGGTCTTGACGCCGTGACCCATGCCCTGGAAGCCTATGTTTCCGTACTGGCATCTGAGTTCTCCGACGGTCAGGCTCTGCAGGCACTGAAACTGCTGAAAGAGTACCTGCCAGCGTCCTACCACGAAGGTTCTAAGAACCCGGTAGCACGTGAGCGTGTGCACAGTGCAGCGACTATCGCCGGTATCGCGTTTGCTAACGCCTTCCTCGGCGTATGTCACTCCATGGCGCACAAACTGGGTTCTCAGTTCCACATTCCGCACGGTCTGGCTAACGCCCTGCTGATTTGTAACGTGATTCGTTACAATGCGAATGACAACCCAACCAAGCAGACTGCATTCAGCCAGTACGACCGTCCGCAGGCACGCCGTCGTTACGCTGAAATCGCCGATCACCTGGGTCTGAGCGCGCCTGGCGACCGTACCGCAGCGAAAATTGAAAAACTGCTGGCATGGCTGGAAAGCCTGAAGGCTGAGCTGGGTATTCCTAAGTCTATCCGTGAAGCTGGCGTACAGGAAGCTGACTTCCTGGCCAACGTTGACAAGCTGTCTGAAGATGCATTCGATGACCAGTGCACCGGCGCTAACCCGCGCTACCCGCTGATTGCCGAGCTGAAACAGATTCTGCTGGATACCTTCTACGGTAACGACTTCAGCGAAGGTGAAACTGCCGCGAAGAAAGAAACCGCAGCAGCGCCGAAAGCCGATAAAAAAGCGAAGAAATCTGCTTAATCGACTCTGATAACACGTGTAAAGGCCCCATCTCCGGATGGGGCCTTTTTTTATCCCATTCTGGCAGAGGATGAGCGCTAACAAACGCCGTTTCCCGCCCCACGTCTTGCAACCCGGATATTTAGTGTGTCCCGGTGGTACCGTAGCCAGGTCAGCCCTGGAACGCCGCCCTCATACCGTGGATACGGCAAAGAGAAGTCCATCGCCAGAAATCGGCAGCAGCAGGCGCGTCAGGCATGACCGCATCAGGGGAAAGGTTGGGCGTCTGTTCACGACAACAAGACGCAGCAGGCGCCATACAGGCGCCTGGGAGAGGATTAACCGCTACTGGTCAGGGGCGATGTTTACTCTGCACCCGCGTCAGCGAGCCTTCACTTAACGCTTCTTTATAATGCTTACGGCAAACGGAAACATAGCGCTCATTACCGCCAATCACAACCTGCTCGCCTTCATTATATGGCCGCCCTTCCTGATCGAGACGCAGCACCATACTCGCTTTACGCCCGCAGAAGCAGATCGTTTTTAATTCAACCAGCTTATCGGACCATGCTAATAAATACTGACTGCCAATAAACAACTCGCCACGAAAATCTGTGCGCAGACCGTAACACAGCACCGGAATATCCAGCCGATCGACGACTTCAGACAATTCATGCACCTGCTCGCGGGTCAAAAACTGGCTCTCATCCACCAGCACACAATGAACAGGCTGTTGCGCATGTTCGCTCGCAATATCGCTAAAGAGCGATGTCTGAGGGTTAAACAGACGGGCTGGCGATGAGAGGCCAATTCTTGAACTGACCTTACCTGAGCCAAAGCGGTCATCAATCTCGGCGGTATAAACCAGGGCACGCATGCCTCGCTCGTGATAATTGTAAGCCGACTGTAACAAAGCGGTCGACTTACCTGCATTCATTGCAGAATAGTAGAAATAAAGTTGAGCCATCGGCGGCATCACCCCAATCAGTGTGTTTTATCGCGGCAAAATTGTAGCATATTTTCCCGTGCCATCCCCCTTTTGACCATGGGTATAGTGGCATACGCTCTGCTTGCCCCCGGCAGATAGATGACGCTTTTTAATTGAATGCGGGTGTTGGCAATTTGTACAGCCGCTCCCCTTTCCGGCGCCCTGCGATTGTCGTTTTGTGCGAATCGAAGCGCGAGACAGGCCGCTATAACGTTTTTTGCTCAGCAGATTATATTAAAGATCGCCGTTACTAATACGCTAATACTCAAGAGGGATATTTATCCCTGCAAAGTATAATTTTACTCCCGGCCAGCAGAGAAAAGCATACTATCTCAGGGTTTTAGCTCGGGATTTAGGTCAGGCTATAAGCAAAAAAGATGTGAAGTCACGCGTAGAATTTAACTTAAATTAATTAATTACCACGACAAATAACAAGTAATTTTGAATTCCTTACATTCTACCCTATTGCACATCTGATTATATCGCTCTATTATTAGTCCAACAAACCACCCCACAATATAAGTTTGAGATTACTACAATGAGCGAAGCACTTAAAATTTTGAACAACATCCGTACTCTTCGTGCGCAGGCAAGAGAATGCACCCTTGAAACGCTAGAAGAAATGCTGGAAAAATTAGAAGTTGTCGTTAACGAACGTCGCGAAGAAGAAAGCGCTGCAGCTGCAGAAATTGAAGAGCGTACTCGTAAACTGCAACAATACCGTGAAATGCTGATTGCAGATGGTATTGATCCGAATGAACTGCTGAGCACCATGGCAGCAGTCAAAGCGGGTACTAAAGCTAAACGCGCTGCGCGTCCGGCTAAATACAGCTACGTAGATGAAAACGGCGAAACCAAAACCTGGACAGGTCAAGGTCGCACCCCGGCAGTGATCAAAAAAGCCATGGACGAGCAGGGTAAAACCCTGGACGATTTCCTGCTGTAATCGACGGTTGTATTTGAAAAATCCCGCTTCGGCGGGATTTTTTTTATCTGTCGCCCGCAGATATAAAAAAACCGGGAAACGAAATTCGCCCCCGGTTTATCACTACGCTGAAAACGATTACTTAGCTACGGCTTTTTCCAGCCAGGCTTTAAAATCTGCGCCGAGGGATTTATGGCGCACGCCATATTCCACAAACGCCTGCATATAACCCAGTTTATTACCGCAGTCGTGGCTCTTACCTTTCATATGATAGGCTTCAACCGTCTCCTTCTCGATCAGCATGTCGATTGCGTCGGTCAGCTGGATTTCATCCCCGGCTCCCGGAGGCGTTTTTGCCAGCAGCGGCCAAATGTCCGCACTCAGCACATAGCGACCGACGACAGCAAGGTTAGACGGCGCCACATCGGCTTTCGGCTTCTCAACCACACCGACCATCGGAACGCTTTCACCCGGCTGCAGGGATTCGCCTTTGCAGTCGACAACGCCGTAGGCGGTAACATCAGCAACAGGCTCAACCATAATCTGGCTGGATCCTGTTTCATCAAAACGCGCGATCATTTCAGCCAGGTTATCACGGGAAAGATCGGACTCGTATTCATCCAGAATAACGTCTGGCAGAATAACCGCGACCGGCTCGTCACCCACTACCGGATGCGCGCACAGTACCGCGTGACCAAGACCTTTAGCCAGACCCTGACGGACCTGCATAATGGTGACGTGTGGCGGGCAAATAGACTGAACTTCTTCCAGCAGCTGACGTTTAACACGTTTTTCCAGCATGGCTTCCAGTTCAAAACTGGTATCGAAATGGTTTTCGATAGAGTTTTTAGACGAATGGGTTACCAGAACAATTTCAGTAATTCCGGCTGCAATACATTCGTTAACAACGTACTGAATTAAAGGCTTATCTACCAGTGGCAGCATTTCTTTCGGAATAGCCTTGGTGGCGGGTAGCATCCTGGTACCTAACCCCGCAACCGGGATAACAGCTTTTCTTACTTTAGAATTAAGGGCAGCCATTGAAATCTCCTGGACTGTTCATTTTTTAAACTTTTCGTTAATAATAACGCGTCGAGTATATCAGTCCACTCAGGCAAACCTGGTCTGAAAAGGTTTGTGTTCCCTCGAATTAGGACTTTACTTATAAATCTCAGTGATAGTACCACCGCAAAAGATTACCCGGTAATCCTACCAGCTTAAAAAAACCGGCAACTGCTCATTCCGCAGACAACATCAGCCGTAAACGCCCTCCGGCCCCCCAAATTTGGCACTGCCATGATGCGCAGCGCTGGCTAATTTGGTTGAGATAAGCATTACCCAATGTCCCTAACGGAACGCCATTGCTAATCTGAATTTGATGTTCTCCGGTATTGAGTGTGCCGTTCAGACCTGCCGATACCAATATCAAATTTTTCAGACCGCTATGGTAATAACCCACCAGTAATGGAAATTGCCCAGGTAAATTGGCCTGACGCAGTAATTGGTTCACCTGTTTTAACAGGTTTGCCATCTCCGGCAAGCGCTGCCCCTGATGGGCCAGCTGCTCCTGAAGCAATCCATTAAACAACGCCCGCAGCAACAGCGCTGCAAGCACACCATTATCGCCTGCTCGTGTGACATCCAGACAATAGAAAGCCAGATCATTTTCTGATAGTGGTGCAATATCGAGTACCAGACCGGGTTTATCCGCCGACACCAGCTGACGATAATGAATACGGCACTTCGAAATTTCTTGCTGCACGGGAGGCTGAAGCTCCTGCAATAGCCTTGAGGCCGCGGTAGGGTCGCTAACCAGCGCATCCCAGTCCTCAAACAACCGTTCTTCTTCTTCAACCCGCGAGTTGAACATATTGGGATACAGACAGGCATACACCGTTTCCCGCAGGCGGTTGAAATCTTTTACCGGCTTTAGCAATACATCCTGGACGCCAAGGCGCAACGCCCTGGCAATGTCGGCCATATTTTCGGTTGCCGAAATCATCAGAATCGGCAGCGTTTCGCCGCGGTTGCGCAGATGTTCCACCAGCTCAAGACCATTCATTCGCGGCATAGAGATGTCGCAAATCATCAGGTCGGGTTTGGACTCGGCCATTTCCTGGAGTGCCTCCACGCCATCCCCAGCCTCAGCCGTTGTCGCGCCCAGTGAGGTTAGCCAGGAGTGCAAGAGTGAGCGGAAAACGGCTTCGTCTTCAACTATCAGAATCAGTTTTCCCGCCAATGGCTGCGTCATGATCTCTCCTCTGGCTGACGATAGTTAAATAGTGGCATGCAATTCACACTATCGCCTGTCAGAATTTACTTAAGTCCTGGTTAAATGGCGTCACACCGCGGTGCGCACCAAGGGTAGTAGTTCATCCATCTTCTTTTCAACCGCCTGATGCCCGGCAGCAATCGCCTCAGCGGCACGATGAAAATCAAGCGTGGATATTTGTGGGCAAAAAGGCTGCAGCAGGATATCGGGAGGATCGCCCGCCATACGATTGCGTTTCAGGCGATTTTCCAGCACCTGAATAGAGGTCGACATGATCTCCATTGCCGTTGGCGTCGCCGCGCGGCGGGAGGTCATTCCGCTCAGACGCGCGCGGATGCGCCCATGCCAGGAAAAATCTTTTTCTTCTTCAGGCTGAGGCTTTTCAATTGACCATAGATCCTGCTGCATCAGGTGCGCATCGTGCTGTAAGTCGACGGCAATCACGATATCCGCCCCCAGCGCGCGCGCCAGAGAAACCGGAACGGGGTTGACCACCGCGCCATCGACCAGCCAGTAACCATTATGCATAACGGGCGACATCAGGCCCGGCATACTGCAGGAGGCGCGCACGGCCTGGTGCAGATCGCCCTCGGTAAACCACAGTTCGCGACCGGTACTTAAATTAGTCGCAACGGCGGCAAAGCGACGGTCGCAGCGTTCAATTTCGGCGACGGGCAAAACCTGGCGAAACTGGTTGAATACACGCTCACCGCGCAGCAGACCGCCGCGGCGCCAGGAAAGATCCATCAGCCGCAGCACGTCCCAGTTACTAAAAGAGGAGACCCATTTCTCAAGGACCGGAAGTCGATTGCAGGCAAAGGCGGCCCCTACCAGCGCACCGATTGAACATCCAGCGACGATATCAATTTCAATACCCGCGCGCTGTAGTGCTTTAATCGTACCAATATGTGACCATCCGCGGGCAGCTCCCGCCCCTAACGCCAGACCAATTTTAAGCTTTCTCATTATTACCGATATACTTCCTTCCACTCCGGGCATGGCATCATTGCCACAGCTCAGTTAACATAAAACACTTTGGCGCCGATGCGCCGGGATTCTTTTTCCATGGAGGCCGTTTTGTCGCCATTATGCCCTTGCGGCAGCGCTCTGGAGTATAGCTCATGTTGTCAGCGATATCTGAGCGGTTCGCTGCTCGCACCGGATCCATCACAGCTGATGCGCTCCCGCTACAGCGCGTTTGTCATGAAGGATGCCGATTACCTGATAGCCACCTGGCACCCTTCCTGCCAACCGCAGCACTTCCGGGCCGAGCTGGAAAAGGGGTTCGCAAAAACGCAATGGCAAGGCCTGACCGTCTTTGCCGCCGATGAAGGCCGTCACTCCGACGAGGGGTTTGTCAGTTTTGTCGCGCGATATCACGACGATAACCGCCCCGGCGCGATTATTGAACGTTCCAGATTCTTAAAAGAAAATGGACGGTGGTATTATATCGACGGCACACGACCACTGATTGGCCGTAACGACCCCTGCCCTTGCGGTTCAGGTAAAAAATTTAAAAAATGCTGCGGCCAGTAAAACTGGCGCCAGCAATAGCAAACACTACAGGATTTTCCCCGCGATGCATTCATTACAACGTAAAGTACTACGCACCATTTGCCCTGACCAGAAAGGACTCATCGCGCGTATCACGAATATTTGTTACAAGCACGAGCTGAATATCGTGCAGAACAACGAGTTTGTCGATCACCGTACCGGTCGCTTCTTTATGCGTACCGAACTGGAAGGTATTTTTAACGATGCCATTCTGCTCGCCGACCTTGATAGCGCGCTGCCGGAAGGCTCTATACGCGAACTGACGCCCGCCGGCCGCCGTCGGGTGGTCATCCTGGTCACCAAAGAAGCGCACTGTCTGGGCGATCTGCTGATGAAAGCCAACTATGGCGGCCTGGATGTTGAGATTGCGGCCGTCATCGGTAACCATGAAACCCTGCGCTCGCTGGTTGAACGTTTTGATATTCCCTTCCAGCTGGTCAGCCATGAAGGGCTGACGCGCGAAGAGCACGACAAGCAGATGGGCGACGCCATCGAATCCTACGCGCCGGATTATGTGGTGCTGGCGAAGTATATGCGCGTCCTGACGCCGGAATTCGTTTCCCGCTTCCCGAACCAGATTATCAACATTCATCACTCCTTCCTGCCAGCTTTTATTGGCGCCCGCCCTTATCATCAGGCTTACGAGCGCGGCGTGAAGATCATCGGTGCCACTGCCCACTACGTTAACGACAACCTGGATGAAGGCCCGATCATTATGCAGGATGTTATTCATGTCGATCACACCTATACGGCGGAAGATATGATGCGCGCGGGCCGCGATGTGGAAAAGAATGTGCTGAGCCGCGCGCTGTATCAGGTTCTGGCCCAGCGCGTGTTTGTTTACGGTAACCGAACGATTATTCTTTAATCGATAATGAAATTAACTGGTTAGCTTTGCGCCTTTACGTGTAAATTTCAGGCAACCAGTTTAATTTTATCAACGGAAAGCTTTACAGGGGCGCATCATTTGGTATGATGCGCCCCGCTTCCCCGGAAGGAAGCAGGCCAGTATTAAGCATGACCCCGTGGTGGGGTTCCCGAGCGGCCAAAGGGAGCAGACTGTAAATCTGCCGTCATCGACTTCGAAGGTTCGAATCCTTCCCCCACCACCATTATTCACCACAGCAACGTGGTAACCCCGGTAAGCCTTAGCGAGGTTTGCACTTATCGGGAAGGGTGAGAACCTTCGACCGAGGTTCGACTCGAGCGAAAGCGAGAGAACGTTGCCGCAGGCAACGGCCCGAAGGGTGAGGCGCGAAGCGACGAATAATCCTTCCCCCACCACCATTATTCATCACAGCAATGTGGTAACCCCGGTAAGCCTTAGCGAGGTTTGCCCTTATCGGGAAGGGTGAGACGCGAAGCGACGAATAATCCTTCCACCACCATCAAAAGTATTACGCTCAAGAAGTTCATACCCCTGGCGGGGTTCCCGAGCGGCCAAAGGGAGCAGACTGTAAATCTGCCGTCACTGACTTCGAAGGTTCGAATCCTTCCCCCGCCACCATCATTTCCCTGTAACATCTTCGTTATCCCCAGCTCGCTTGCAATATATTCTGCCCATATAGGGAAGGATGAGAAGCTTCGACCAAGGTTCGATTCGAGCGCAGCGAGAAAGCGTTGCCGCAGGCAACGACCCGAAGGGTGAGGCGCGAAGCGACGAATAATCCTTCCCCCGCCACCACCATCTCCCCGTGACATATTCGTTATTCCCATCTCGCTTGCAATATATTCTGCCCATGCAGGGAAGGATGAGAAGCTTCGACCAAGGTTCGATTCGAGCAACGGGCGGGTAGCCCGGATAAGGCGTTTACGCCGCCATCCGGGGCGGTTACATCGGCGGCAGACGGCGGGTTACCGGCGAGCTTTTTACTATCGAAGTATTACACTGAGCATGCTCTGCCAGACCATCCAGCAGGGTATCAAGCTGCGCAATATCCCGTACCACCAGGCGCATAACGAAGCAATCCTCACCCGTGACCTTGTCACATTCGATGCATTCTGGCATTGCCTGAATATATTTATCGACCTTCTGCAGTAAACCCGGCAGCGGTCTGACGCGAACCAGCGCCTGCAGGGTATACCCTAGCGCCGCAAGATTCACCCGGGCGCCATATCCCTGAATCACCCCGCGCTCTTCCAGACGCTTCACCCGCTCGGCGGTACTGGGTGACGTCAGCCCTACCCGCGCGCTCAACACCTTGAGCGAGATGCGCGCATCTTCTACCAGACAGGCCAGAATAGCGCGGTCGATATTATCAATTAAGTGTTCCATTCGTTTTACCTGATAAATAAAAGCAATACTCGCCTTTTACCTTAGATCATGCATGTCAACCTGTCAGCAGATTAACGACAATATCGACATCATAACGGAGGTTGAAAAATGGCACATACCGTGACGGGCGTCTGGCAAATGAGCCTGGCGATGATCATTTCCGGTTCGATCGGCGTCTTTGTTTTACTCTCCGGCCTGCCGGTTATCGATGTGGTTTTCTGGCGTTGTCTGATTGGCGCCCTGACCTTACTGGGGTTTATCTATCTCAGCCAGCAGCCGTTCAGTCAGCTCACGCGCTTAACGCTGCTGCTGGCGATCCTCGGCGGCATCGCGCTGGTCATTAACTGGCTGCTGCTGTTCGCCGCTTACGCCCGCATTTCGATCGGTATGGCTACCGTGGTGTATAACACCCAGCCGTTTATGCTGGTATTGATGGGGATGCTGGCAGGCGAGCGGGTGGCGTTGGTTAAATGGGGCTGGTTAACATTGGCTTTTATCGGCGTGGTCATCCTGCTCTCCAGCGAGCTGATGCAGGCTCATGGCGGCCAGCTCGCTGCGGGTATTGCGCTGGCGCTTGGCGCCGCCTTTTTTTACGCCTTAACTGCGATGATCGCTCGCAAGCTGCGTCCGCTTGCGCCTGAGCATATTGCCTTTATCCAGGTTATCGTCGGGACAATCATGCTGCTGCCGCTGGTCCACGCCCCCGATTTCACCGCCGCGTTCCCCTGGCGCTACCTGTTGATTCTGGGCATCGTGCATACCGGCATGATGTACCAGTTACTCTACAGTGCGATTCAGAAACTGCCGACGCCCATAACCGGTTCGCTCTCCTTTATCTATCCGCTTGTGGCGATGGGGGTCGATTATCTGGTCTTTCACCATGCGCTGGCACCAGTACAGTTGGCCGGAGGGCTGCTGATTCTGTTGGCGGCGGCGGGAAATAATCTCGGCTGGGGCGACGGACTGGCGTCGGGCCACAAAAAACCCCGCCGCAGCGGGGTGTGATTCTGCCGGACAGGGCTATCAACGACGGGCGCGGACTATCTGATATCTGCGCGTCAGGTACTCTACCGGCACGCTCCAGATATGAACCAGGCGGGAGAACGGGAACAGCAGGAACAACGTCATCCCCAGCACCAGGTGCACGCGGAAAATAAAGGCGACGCCATCCAGGTGCGCGGATGCGCCGCCGCGGAAGGTCACCACGGATTGTGCCCAGTTCACCAGCTTCATCATTTCGCTGCCGTCCATATGCTGTGCCGAAAACGGAATGGTCAGCAGGCCCAGCGCACACTGGAGAATCAGCACCGAGAGCACCAGAATATCCGCCCCGGTCGTGGTTGCGCGTACGCGCGGGCTGAACAGCCGGCGTTTAAGCAGCAGCAGACCTCCCACCAGCGTCATCACGCCGCAAGCGCCGCCGGCAAGCATCGCCATTTTCTGTTTCACGGAAATCGGTAGCCACGCTTCATACATCCAGTGCGGCGTCAGCATCCCAAGGAAGTGCCCGGCGAAAATTCCGAGGATCCCAATGTGGAACAGGTTAGACGCCAGATTCATCCCTTTGCGATCCAGCATCTGACTGGAGGCGGCGCGCCAGGTGTACTGTCCGTAATCGTAGCGCAGCCAGCTGCCTGCCAGGAACACCGCTCCGGCAATGTACGGATAGATGTCAAAGAAGAACATATTCAGGAAGTGCATTATTGCTGTCCTCCGTTAGAGATATTCAAATATTGCGGGGCCACGGCTCCGGCAAAACGACGCTGATGAGCGGCGATGTCGGACTCACCGCAGCCTTGATCGGCAAAGAATTTCACCTGCTCCTCTTCCCAGACCGCATCCAGCGCCTGCGGCGTATCGTCGCGCGCTTCATCGGCGATTTTTTCCGCAACTTTCGCTTCATCTAGCGCGCTGTTTGCCAGCTTCAGCAGCTGTACAAACAGAACGGCATAGCGGCTTTCACGCTGTTGCAGACGCGCGCAAAGCAGCGCCAGAATCGGCGCAATATCCTGCAGACCGCCGATGGCTTCACGCTCCGGCAGCTGCGCCAGATATTCCAGATACAGCGGCAGGTGATCGGGCAGCTCGCGGCTGTCGAGCACCAGACCGTGCTGCTCATACTGATTCAGCAGATCAACCATCGCCTGCCCGCGGTCGCGAGATTCGCCGTGCACGTGTTCGAACAGCAGCAGCGAGGTGGCGCGCCCCCGGTCAAACAGCTCGCTGTAGGCGGCCTGGGCATCCAGCAGATCCTGCGCGGTTAAATCACGCAGGAAGACGCCCAGGGCCCGGGCATCCGCTTTTTCCAGTTTCTCTGACGAAGCCAGAACGTCGAAGAGTTCGTCCTGATGCTGCCATAAGTCCGCATCCGGGTACTCAAGCAGACGCGAAACAACCACGAGTTCGATCATGCGTGCGGCTCCGTTTTGCTGGTCACATCCACGGCATCAATGCGGCGGCTGTTGAACAGGTTGAAGGACGAATCAGACCCGTGGCAGCCATCACCGAAGCTAAAGCCACAGCCGCTTTTCTCCGGGAAGGCTTCACGCGCCAGTTCACGATGGCTGCTCGGCACCACGAAACGGTCTTCGTAGTTGGCAATCGCCAGGTAACGGTACATTTCCTGCGCCTGCGCTTCGGTCAGGCCGACCTCTTCCAGCGCCCGGGTATCGATAACGCCATCGACGGTTTCGGTACGTTTGAAGTGGCGCATCGCCAGCATGCGTTTCAACGCCAGCAGAACCGGCTGGGTATCGCCTGCGGTCAGCAGGTTAGCCAGATACTGAACCGGGATGCGCAGGCTTTCTACGTCCGGCAGGATACCGTTGCTGCCCAGTTCGCCCGCATCGGCGGCGGACTGGATCGGCGACAGAGGCGGTACATACCAGACCATCGGCAGCGTGCGGTATTCCGGGTGCAGCGGCAGCGCCAGCTTCCAGTCCATCGCCATTTTATAGACCGGCGATTTCTGCGCCGCGTCAATCACGCTCAGCGGAATACCGTCTTTCTGCGCCTGCTCAATCACTTGCGGATCGTGCGGATCGAGGAACACGTCCAGCTGACGCTGGTAGAGGTCTTTCTCGTTCTCGGTGCTGGCGGCCTGTTCAATCGCATCCGCGTCGTACAGCAACACGCCAAGGTAACGGATACGGCCGACGCAGGTTTCGGAACAGACCGTCGGCTGACCCGATTCAATACGCGGGTAGCAGAAGATGCATTTCTCGGATTTGCCGCTCTTCCAGTTGAAGTAGATTTTTTTATACGGGCAGCCGGTAATACACATCCGCCAGCCGCGGCACTTGTCCTGGTCGATCAGCACAATGCCGTCTTCTTCACGTTTGTAGATAGCGCCGCTCGGGCAGGTCGCCACGCACGCCGGGTTGAGGCAGTGCTCGCACAGGCGCGGCAGGTACATCATGAAGGTGTTTTCGAACTGGCCGTACATCGCTTTCTGCATGTTCTCGAAGTTTTTGTCTTTCGACAGCTTCGCGAATTCACCGCCCAGATCGTCTTCCCAGTTCGGACCTTTCTCGATCTTGTCCATTCGCTGACCGGTAATCAGCGAGCGCGGGCGCGCGATAGGCTGCGCCTTGCTGTCTGCCGGCGCGTTGTGCAGCGTCTGGTAGTCAAAATCAAACGGCTCGTAGTAATCGTCCAGACCCGGCAGATGCGGGTTAGCGAAGATTTTCCCCAGCAGCAGCGCTTTGTTACCCATGCGCGGCACCAGCTTACCGTTGATCTTACGGATCCAGCCGCCCTTCCATTTTTCCTGATCTTCCCAGTTGGTCGGGAAACCGGTGCCCGGCTTGGTTTCAACGTTGTTGAACCACGCGTACTCGGTCCCTTCACGGCTGGTCCAGACGTTTTTGCAGGTCACTGAGCAGGTATGACAGCCGATGCATTTATCGAGATTCAGCACCATGCCGACTTGTGAACGAATTTTCATTTTACGCTCTCCTGTACCTGGTCATTGCCTTCGCCATCCAGCCAGTTAATGTTCTTCATCTTACGGACTACCACAAACTCATCGCGGTTAGAGCCGACGGTGCCATAGTAGTTAAAGCCATATGCCAGGTGCGCATAGCCACCGATCATATGCGTTGGTTTCGGCGTAATACGCGTCACCGAGTTATGAATACCGCCGCGCTGACCGGTAATTTCCGATCCCGGCAGGTTTACGATACGTTCCTGCGCGTGGTACATCATGGTCATCCCGGCCGGTACACGCTGGCTCACGACCGCCCTTGCGGTCAGCGCGCCGTTGTTGTTGAAAACTTCAATCCAGTCGTTGTCTTCAACTCCGATCTCTTTGGCATCCTCTTCGCTTATCCAGACAACCGGACCGCCGCGACCTAAGGTCAGCATCAGCAGGTTGTCGCTGTAGGTCGAGTGAATGCCCCATTTCTGGTGTGGCGTCAGGAAGTTCAGCGCCTTCTCCGGATTGCCGTTGGACTTCTCTCCCATCGCCGATTTCACCGAACGAGTGTCGATCGGCGGACGGTACACCAGCAGGCTTTCACCGAAGTCGCGCATCCACTGGTGATCCTGATACAGGGACTGACGACCAGAAAGCGTACGCCATGGGATCAGCTCATGAACGTTGGTATAACCGGCGTTATAGGAGACGTGCTCGTCCTCTAAGCCAGACCAGGTCGGGCTGGAGATAATCTTGCGCGGCTGCGCCTGAATATCACGAAAGCGGATCTTCTCGTCTTCTTTGTTGAGCGCCAGATGGGTATGGTCGCGACCGGTAAATTCGCTGAGCGCCGCCCAGGCTTTCACCGCCACCTGACCATTGGTCTCCGGCGCGAGGGTGAGGATCATTTCTGCCGCGTCAATCGCCGTGTCCAGCATCGGCTGACCTTTCGCCGGGCCGTCCGCCTTGGTGTAGTTGAGCTTACGCAGCAAGTCCATTTCGCTCTGGGTGTTCCAGGCGATACCTTTGCCCCCGTTACCGATTTTCTCCATCAGCGGGCCGATAGAGGTGAAGCGTTCCCAGGTTGCCGGGTAGTCGCGCTCGACCTGAATGATATGCGGCGCGGTTTTACCCGGAATCAGATCGCACTCGCCTTTTTTCCAGTCCTTCACCTCCAGCGGCTGCGCCAGTTCGGCAGCGGAATCGTGCTGGATCGGTAGCGTCACCACGTCGGTTTCTTTACCAAGGTGGCCCACGCACACTTCGGAGAATGCCTTCGCGATGCCTTTATAGATTTCCCAGTCGCTTTTCGATTCCCATGCCGGATCAACGGCGGCAGACAGCGGGTGAATAAACGGATGCATATCCGAGGTATTCATGTCGTCTTTTTCATACCAGGTCGCGGTCGGCAGCACGATATCGGAGTACAGACAGGTGCTCGACAGACGGAAGTCCAGCGTCACCACCAGATCCAGTTTGCCGTCGAGGCCGTTATCCTGCCATTCCACCTCTTCCGGCTTCACGCCGCCCTGCTTGCCAAGATCCAGCCCCTGAATACCGTGCCCGGTACCCAGCAGGTACTTGAGCATGTACTCGTGGCCTTTACCGGAGGAGCCCAGCAGATTGGAACGCCAGATAAACAGGTTGCGCGGATGGTTCTTGCCGTTTTCCGGCTGCTCCGCCGCAAAACGAATCGAGCCTTCTTTCAGGGATTTAACGGTGTAATCCACCGCGCTCAGACCGGCTTTTTTCGCCGCGTCGGCAATGCGCAGCGGGTTGGTGCCCAGTTGAGGCGCCGACGGCAACCAGCCCATGCGTTCAGCGCGGACGTTGAAGTCAATCAGATGGCCGCTGTAGCGTGATTTGTCCGCCAGCGGAGACAGCAGTTCCTGCGCGGTGACGCTTTCATAACGCCACTGGCTGGAGTGGTTATAGAAGTACGAGGTGCTGTTCATGTGGCGCGCCGGACGCTGCCAGTCGAGCGCAAACGCCAGCGGTTGCCAGCCGGTCTGCGGACGCAGTTTTTCCTGGCCCACGTAGTGCGCCCAACCGCCGCCGCTCTGACCCACGCAGCCGCAGAACACCAGCATGTTGATCAGGCCACGATAGTTCATATCGAGGTGGTACCAGTGGTTCAGACCGGCCCCGACGATGATCATCGAACGACCGTGGGTCTTATCGGCGTTATCGGCAAATTCACGCGCGGTACGAATGATGTGCGCGCGGGAAACGCCGGTAATTTTTTCAGCCCACGCTGGCGTATACGCTTTAATATCATCGTAGCTGGTCGCGCAGTTTTCATCGTTGAGACCGCGATCCAGACCGTAGTTGGCCATGGTCAGGTCGTACACGGTAGTCACCAGCGCGGTGCGGCCATCCGCCAGCTGCAGGCGTTTCACCGGCAGCTTATGCAGCAGGATATTTTCCAGTTCGACGCTGGCAAAATGTTCGGTGCCGTCACCGCCAAAGTACGGGAAGCCCACCTGCGCGATGTCATCCTGGCTGCCGAGCAGGCTGAGCTGCAGTTCGGTCTCTTCGCCGGATTTACCGTCGCGCTGTTCCAGGTTCCACTTACCTTTTTCGCCCCAGCGGAAGCCGATGGAACCGTTTGGCGCCACCATGTCGCCGTCGCTATTAACCGCCACGGTTTTCCACTCAGGGTTGTTTTCCTGGCCCAGGGAATCGACGAGGTCGGCCGCGCGCAGCATGCGGCCCGCAGCATAGTAGCCTTCACGTTCTTCGAGCATCACCAGCATCGGCATATCGCTGTAGCGGCGAACGTAGTCGGTGAAATACTGGCTCGGCTTATCGAGGTGGAATTCACGGAGCATGACGTGGCCCATCGCCAGCGCCATCGCCGCATCGGTGCCCTGCTTCGGCGCCAGCCACAGGTCGCACAGCTTGGCGATTTCGGCGTAGTCCGGGGTGATAGCCACGGTCTTGGTGCCTTTATAGCGAACTTCGGTGAAGAAGTGCGCATCCGGCGTACGGGTCTGCGGTACGTTGGAGCCCCAGGCGATAATGTAGCTGGAGTTATACCAGTCGGCTGACTCAGGGACGTCGGTCTGCTCGCCCCAGGTCTGCGGGGAGGCCGGTGGCAGGTCGCAGTACCAGTCATAGAAGCTCAGACAGGTGCCGCCAATCAGCGACAGATAGCGCGCGCCGGAGGCATAGGAGACCATCGACATCGCCGGAATGGGCGAGAAGCCCGCTACGCGGTCCGGGCCATAGGTTTTGACGGTGTAGACGTTAGAAGCCGCGATCAGCTCATTCACTTCCTGCCAGGAGGAACGAACGAAACCGCCGCGTCCACGCGCCTGTTTGAAGCTTTTGGCTTTATCGGCGTCTTCAATAATGGACGCCCAGGCATCTACCGGATCGGCATGCTGCACTTTCGCTTCGCGCCACATTTTCATCAGCCGTTTGCGCATCAGCGGATACTTCAGACGGTTGGCGCTGTAGAGATACCAGGAGTAGCTGGCGCCGCGCGGGCAGCCGCGAGGTTCGTGGTTCGGCATATCCGGGCGAGTACGCGGATAGTCGGTCTGCTGGGTTTCCCAGGTGACGAGACCGTTTTTTACATAAATCTTCCAGCTGCATGAGCCGGTGCAGTTTACCCCGTGAGTGGAGCGCACAATTTTGTCATGCTGCCAACGCTGGCGGTATCCATCCTCCCAGTCCCGGTTGGTTTTTAGAAGCTGGCCATGCCCATCGGCAAAGGTTTCACCCTTCTGTTTGAAGTAGCGAAACCGGTCCAGGAATTTACTCATCGGGTTTCTCCTGTTTGGAGCCTGACGGCTCTCTGATAAATCGACATTGCTGGATTTGCAGCGAAGGTAACGCTATGAAAGAGGGAGAGAATTGATAACGATCAATGCGACAGGGCTTATAAATAGCCCCTCAGGCGACAAATACCTCCGAAGTGGTAGCATTTTCTGTTTTTTATCTTTATGTTTTTTAAGGAATTTAATGAAAAATGAGCGATTATTGTACGCCTGTGGCGTGCGCCAGGGTATTAAGGGGTAGATACCCCTGTCGGCGGATTGGGCTCATTCCTGTCGGCATAAAAAAGGGCGCAATATACATTGCGCCCTGAGAGCAAACAGAGATGGCTTAAGACTTCTGTTTACGACCGTAAACCGCCCAGGTAATCAGGACGCAGGCGATATAGAAGACGAAAAAGATCTTCATAGCGCCAGCCGGAGAACCGGTCAGTTCCAGAGAAATACCAAACGCTTTCGGAATAAAGAAGCCGCCGATAGCGCCGATGGCAGAGATAAAGCCCAGCGCTGCCGCCGTATCCGTTGCGGCTTCACGCATCGCCTGCTCTTCATTACCGCCCTGCGCTTTTACGCGTTCCATCGTCATTTTACGGAAGATAATCGAAATCATCTGGAAGGTAGAGGCGCTACCCAGCCCGGCGGTCAGGAACAGCACCATAAACACGCCGAAGAAGGCAATGAAGTTACCGCCGACACCCTCCGTCGGGAGCGTCAGGAACAGCAGTCCGCTGAAGACCGCCATCACCACAAAGTTCACCAGCGTCACGCGGGTACCGCCCAGACGGTCAGAGACAGCCCCGCCCATCGAGCGCGCCAGCGCGCCGATAAACGGCCCGAAGAAGGCAAAGTGCAGAATCTGAACATCCGGGAACTGGGTTTTCGACAGCATCGCAAAGCCCGCCGAGAAGCCGATGAATGAACCAAACGTCGCCAGATAAAGCAACGCCATAACCCACAGATGAGCGCGCTTAAGCACCGGCAACTGCTCGCTCAACGAGGCCTTCGACGCCGACAGGTCGTTCATAAAGAACCACGCCGCCAGGGTGAAGATAATCAGGAACGGCACCCAGATCCACGCCGCGTTTTCCAGATACAGCAGCGAACCATCCGCCTGCTCGCTGCCCGTCCCGCCAAAGACGGCGAAAATAGACAGCGAAACCACCAGCGGTGCAACCAGCTGCATCACGCTGACGCCCATATTGCCAAGGCCGCCGTTAAGACCGAGGGCGCCGCCCTGCTTCTGTTTCGGGAAGAAGAAGCTGATGTTGGCCATGCTGGAAGCAAAGTTCGCCCCGGCAAAACCGCAAAGCAGAGAGATAATCACAAAGATGCTGAACGGCGTAGAGGTATCCTGCACCGCGAAGCCCAGCCATACGCAAGGGACTATCATGATCCCGGTACTGAAGGCGGTCCAGCGGCGGCCGCCAAACAGGGGAACCATAAAGGCGTAGGGCACGCGCAATAAAGCGCCGGAGAGCGCCGGAAGCGCGGTCAACATAAACAGCTGGTCGGTCGAGAACTGGAAGCCAACCTTATTCAGATTGACCGCCACCGCGCTGAACAACATCCAGACGCAAAACGCCAGCAACAGACAGGGAACGGAGATCCACAAATTCCGGCTCGCAACACGGTGTCCGCGCTGCTGCCAGAACTCGGGATCTTCAGGACGCCAGTCGGTGATGACTGAAGTACTGGCCTTCTCCGGTAGGGAAGATTGACTCATAAATACCTCTGATTATTCATATATCCTGCCGCTACATTAGGGATTACAGAGGGTGGTAAGTTGATATAAATCAAAGGAAAAGTTGGCAGCAAATTGCTTAAAAAAAAACTATCACCCGAAGTGAGTAGTTATTTTCTACAAAAAAAGTGTGGTTTTTCACATGGCTGCCGGGTTTAAGCGATCGCCTGCCGTAAACCTACCCACCCCCGACAATTAAGGGGTAATCCCTTATGGGTATGGGTATACTCCATGGGATATCCGAGAATAGACGCCACTCCCGGATGGTTTGCCGGTCAGGAGCCACGCACTGTATGTTAAAACGTCTTTTTACCCCGCTTACGTTAGTGAATCAACTGGCGTTAATTGTGCTGCTATCGACGGCGATTGGCGTCGCGGGAATCGGTATCTCTGCCCGCCTGGTTCACGGCGTACAGGGCAGCGCGCACGCGATCAATAAAGCCGGTTCGCTGAGAATGCAAAGCTATCGTCTGCTGGCGGCAATCCCGCTCAACGCGGACGATAGCAAGCTGCTCGACGAGATGAATGCCACCGTCTTCAGCGAAGAACTGCAGAATGCCGCCCTCCGGGACGGCCAGGGTAGCCAGCTTAAAGCGCTGCAGCAATACTGGCAGCTGGAGCTGGCGCCGGGAATGGAGCACGCGCAGAATCAGGCGACCGTCGCCGTCGATGTCGCCAGCTTTGTCGACCGGATAGACCACCTGGTCACCTCTTTTGATCATACCACCGAGCAGCGCATCCGCTACGTCGTCTGGCTGCAGCGGGTGATGGCCATCGGCATGGCGCTGCTGTTTCTGTTTACTATCGTCTGGCTACGGGCCCGTCTGCTGCGCCCGTGGAAACAGCTGCTGGACATGGCCCGGGCGGTCAGCCATCGCGATTTTACCCAACGCGTCCACATCAGCGGCCGCAATGAGATGGCCAGCCTCGGCATGGCGCTTAACAACATGTCAAAAGAGCTGGCGGAAAGCTATTCGGTGCTCGAACGACGGGTGCAGGAAAAAACCGCCGGGCTGGA
The DNA here is from genome assembly GCF_002806725.1 of Raoultella sp. T31. Classification (NCBI taxonomy): domain Bacteria; kingdom Pseudomonadati; phylum Pseudomonadota; class Gammaproteobacteria; order Enterobacterales; family Enterobacteriaceae; genus Klebsiella; species Raoultella sp. T31. The sequence goes on along the minus strand of NZ_PIBO01000001.1, from coordinate 265,951 downwards.
GCAGAAAAATGAGATCCTCGCCTTTTTATGGCAGGCCAACCGTCGTCTGCACTCCAGCGCCCCGCTGTGTGAACGCATTTCACCGGTGCTCAACGGCCTGCAGGGGCTGACGCTGCTGCGCGATATCGAGGTGCGGGTGTATGACTTCGAAGATGAGGACAATCATCAGGAATTCGTCTGTCACTCGGATATACAGTGCGATGACAAAGGCTGCTATTTATGCCCGCGCGATCTGCCGCCGCTGCCGGATGCCGGCGCCACATTGAAATGGCGGCTGTCCGATGCCCATAACCAGTACGGGATCCTGCTGGCGACGTTGCCCGTCGGACGTCACCTGAGCCACGATCAGCAGCAGCTGGTGGATACGCTAGTCGAGCAGCTGACCTCCACGCTGGCGCTCGACAGGCACCAGGAGCATCAGCAGCAGCTTATCGTAATGGAAGAACGCGCCACCATCGCCCGCGAGCTACACGACTCCATCGCCCAGTCGCTCTCCTGTATGAAAATGCAGGTCAGCTGTTTGCAAATGCAGGGCGCAAACCTGCCGGAAGAGAGCCGTCAGCTGCTGGGCCAGATTCGCAATGAGCTGAATACGTCATGGGCGCAGCTGCGTGAACTGCTGACAACCTTCCGCCTGCAATTAACCGAAGCAGGATTGCGCCCGGCGCTGGAGTCCAGCTGCCAGGAATACAGCGCCCATTTTGGCTTTACCGTCCAGCTTGATTACCAGCTGCCGCCGCGCTTTGTCCCGTCACATCAGGCCATTCACGTCCTGCAAATCGCGCGCGAGGCGCTGAGTAATGCGCTGAAACACGCCCAGGCGACCGAAGTTATCGTGACCGTCGCGCTGCGGGAAAACCAGGTACGGCTGGTGGTCGCAGACAACGGCCGCGGCGTCCCCGATCAGGCGGAACGCAGCAACCATTACGGCTTAATTATCATGCGGGATCGCGCCCAGAGTTTGCGCGGAGACTGTCAGGTTCGTCGCCGGGAAAACGGCGGTACCGAGGTGGTGGTCACTTTTATCCCGGAAAAATCGTTTTCAATCCAATAAGGAGAACCCTATGAGTCAACAGGAGCGGGCAACCATCCTTCTCATTGACGATCACCCGATGCTGCGCACCGGCGTAAAACAGCTCGTCAGTATGGCCAGCGATATTCAGGTTATTGGCGAGGCCAGCAACGGTGAACAAGGTATCGCCCTCGCGGAGACGCTGGATCCCGACCTGATCCTGCTGGATCTCAACATGCCCGGCATGAACGGTCTGGAAACCCTCGACAAGCTGCGCGAAAAGTCGCTCTCCGGTCGAATCGTGGTCTTCAGCGTCTCTAACCACGAAGAAGATGTGGTCACCGCCCTCAAACGCGGCGCCGACGGCTATCTGTTGAAAGACATGGAGCCAGAAGATCTGTTAAAAGCGTTGCAGCAGGCCGCGGCGAGCGAGATGGTCCTCAGCGAAACGCTCACGCCGGTGCTGGCAGCCAGCCTGCGCGCCAACCGCGCCACGTCAGACCGCGATATCAGCCAGCTGACGCCGCGCGAACGGGATATTCTCAAGCTGATTGCCCAGGGACTGCCGAACAAAATGATCGCCCGTCGTCTGGAGATAACCGAAAGTACCGTCAAGGTGCACGTTAAGCATATGCTGAAGAAAATGAAGCTGAAATCACGCGTTGAAGCGGCGGTATGGGTCCATCAGGAGCGGATTTTCTAAGGCATACTTCCCCAGCTGACGCCGTTGGCCGGGAATTTGACCAACGGCTCGCTCAGCGCCAGCGCGATCTCATTGGATGAAACGCGCTGACCCGTTTTGTCTTCCACCACCACCGACAGGTGCCACAGATTGCTCGCTCCCGGCTCGCTGTTCCAGGCCGGAAGAATCACGCTCCAGCCGTCCGGGCTGTTGGCATCGACGGGAGACGTTAAGCTCAGCGCTTGCGTATCACCTTGCCACTTCAGCGATTTTATCCCATGCAGGCTACGAATTTGTAGCTTCAGCTGCACCGTCTCCCCCGGCTGTAAATCCCACGGCGGCGTCGCCAGGTAGACCGACAGCGATTTACGCTGACGATACTCGACCACCGGCACATGATCGCGCTCCGGGCTGTCGTAACGACTGCCGCGCAAGGAGCGGCTGACCGCCACCTCATCGGCCGCCAGCTGCTGTTTAAGCGGCACGCCAAAACGATAGTTCAGATTCAGACCGACATTGTTTTGACTGAGCCCGCTTTCACCCTGCTTATGCTTTGCGGTCATGGTCACGAGCGGCACCGGGGTATAGTTCAGCCCCACCGACACCGCCACCGGATTACGGTAGCCGGTACCGGAATGGAACAGGTCGACGCTATCGCCAAAATACTGCTCGACGCTGATGCTGGTATTAATATGCTGATAGAACGGTAGCCGCGCCTGGGCGGTGACATCGTAGCCGCTCGCCATCCGCTGTTCCTGGGTCAGGCTATCGCCGCGCTGCCAGCTGCCGACGGGATGATAATAGTTGGCCGACAGGCGCAAATATTTGCCCCAGGCTTCAGCGCCAATACTGCCTCGCGCCATGCTGTCACCCAGCACTTTGTCGTAGAACGAGTTATAGCCCAGCAGCCAGTCTCCCCTTCGCCAGCGCTGTCCCAGCCCGATGTTGCCCACCAAATCGTTTTGCCGCTGGCTGACGGAATACTGATTCCAGGTCAGATACTGGCCATTATCCTGCAGTGGGATAAACCAGTTGCCCTGCGTACCGGTGAAGCGGCCTTCTTTATCCACCCGCAGATCGACGCTGGCATTGCCCCACGGCGAGAGCCAGTTTTCCAGTTGATGACTCAGCTCGTTGCCAAGCTTGCCGATAGCCAGCATTCGCGCCTGTTCACCGGTCGTCAGGCCATTATCGCTCATGCTGGCCTCGCCAAACTTTTTCGCCACTTCGGCAAAATGCCGGGCGTCATCATCCACCTGCGGCGCAATCCCCAGATCCGGCAGCGCCGCCTGTTTTTCACTGAACGCCGTGTCTCCCTGCAGGGCACGGGCAGGAACGCTTGCCAGCAGCAAGAGTAGCGCAAGGAGTGGGGTGACGCGGTACGACGAAGGCATTAAATGGGTTACATTGGCTCACGAAGAATATAACAGTCTTTAAGTTTACCGTTTTTTGCCCTCTCCGGCAGCTCTGAGGGCAATTCCAGGAATATCCCGAACTCAGGCCCGTATCTGCGCCTCTGCCAGCAGCGCTTTGAGTTCGGGAATACAAGAGCCGCAGTTGGTACCACATTTCAGCACCTTGCCCAGTTCACCGACCGTGCGGCAACCGTTCGCGATAGCCTCACCGATCGCGCGTTCGCCAACGCTCAGGCAACTGCATACGATCCGTCCCGTGGGCGCCGTTTCGCCGCTTTTTTTCCCGCTGAGCAGCGCGTGACGATGCGTGGGCGTTTCCGGGGGCGAGAGAAACGCGTCGGCTATCCACCCGGCATCGATTACCGGCTCGCCGATATCGCACCACCAGCCCAACATCAGCTGACCCTCATGCCAGGCCAGCAGGCTCCATGTCGTCCCGGCGCGCGCCGTTTGCATCTGCCACCCCTGCTGATGACACCATTCGGTTAGCCATTCCTGCAAAGGGTGTTCTCCGGCTAAAGAGAGATGGTTTACCGCCCGCGCCGCCCGCCGACGCCAGTGGACGGCAACCGGCAGCGGAACCGGCTGGCGGCAAAACAGTTCCCCGTGCCAGGCGGGACGCCAGGGAGCAATCGCCACCGCCGCCTGTTTGCTCTCCGGCTGTCCGGACCAGGGATCCGTCACCGCCGTCAGCAGATCGTTGACCCTTCCCCGGCGGGCAAACTGATTATTCCAGTGCATCGGCACAAACAGCGAGCCGGGGCGCTGCCCGCGACTGACCACCGTTTTAGCCACCATCACGCCGTTGCGTGACCAGATTCGCGCCAGTTCTCCCTCGCGCAACTGCAAACGTCGGGCATCCGCTGGCGCGACCTCTACGACCGGTTCGGCAATATGCTGCATCAGACGCGGCACGCTACCGGTACGGGTCATGGTGTGCCACTGATCGCGAATGCGGCCGCTATTGAGGATCAGCGGATAAAAGGCGTCGGTCTCGGCGCGCGTGGACTGGGGGGTCACCGGCACCATGCGCAATTTGCCATCGCCGTGCCAGCCGCGCTGTAAATCGAGAGCGGCGCCGCTGCGGCTGACCGGCCAGCGAACCGGCGCCAGGTTGTCCCACGCCTCACGGCTGAGCTCCGCCAGCCCGCCGATATCGAACGCCCGCTGGCCGTCATTTTCAAACCCCGAAAGCGCGGCATGCTCGCTGAAGATCTCATGCGGATGGCGCCAGGCAAAGGCCGCGCCAAAGCCGAGCTGTTCAGCCACGCGAGCGATTATCCACCAGTCGGCTTTGGCTTCTCCCGGCGGCGGCAGAAAGCTGCGCTGGCGGGAAATACGCCTCTCCGAGTTGGTAACGGTGCCATTTTTTTCTCCCCACGCCAGCGCCGGGAAACGAATATGGGCAAACGCTGCCGTATCCGTTCTGGCGCTCACCTCGGAGACGATCACCAGCGGGCATCCGGCCAGCGCCTGGCTGACGGCCAGACTGTCCGGTAACGACACTACCGGGTTAGTGCCCATAATCCACACCGCTTTCACCTCGCCGCGACCAATGGCGGCAAACAGCTCCACCGCCGTCAGTCCCGGCGTCTGCGCCAGCCGTTCACTGCCCCAAAAGCGCGACAGCCGGTGCAGATCCTGCGGCTCAAAATGCATATGAGCGGCCAGCATCGTTGCCAGGCCGCCCACCTCGCGGCCGCCCATCGCATTTGGCTGTCCGGTCAGCGAAAACGGCCCGCAGCCCGAACGCCCGTATTTCCCGCAGGCCAGGTGGACGTTAATAATGGCATTACACTTGTCGCTGCCGCTGGCCGACTGATTGATCCCCATGGTGTAGAGCGTTATCGCCCGCGGTGCGGCGATGAAGTCGCGATAGAACCCGGCGACCTGCTCGACCTCCAGCCCGCAAAATTCGGCCACCCGCGCCGTGTCCCAGGCTGCGGCGGCGGCCAGCGCCTGCGTCTGGTCGCGAAAATCGCCGGTCAGCGCGCCGGCCCCGGCAATCGCCCTCAGTAAACCGACAAACAGCCCGCCATCGCTGCCGGGCGCAACCGCCAGGTGGCTATCGGCGATATCGCAGGTGGCGGTTCGGCGCGGATCAATCACCACCACTTTCATCTGCGGATTATCCCGTTTCGCCTGCACCAGCCGCTGATACAGCACCGGATGCGCCCAGGCCGCGTTCGACCCCACCAGCACCACCAGATCGCTGTTTTCCACATCCTCGTAGCTGCACGGCACCACGTCGGCGCCAAAGGCGCGCTTATAGCCGGTCACCGCCGAGGACATACAGAGACGGGAGTTGGTATCGATATTGGCGGCGCCGATAAACCCCTTCATCAGTTTATTCGCCGCGTAGTAGTCCTCAGTAAGCAGCTGACCGGAGGCATAAAACGCCACCGCCTGCGGCCCGTGTTGCTCAATGATTTGCCGCAGTCGGCTACCGGCGGCCGTCAGCGCCTGTGACCAACTGACCGGCTTCCCCTCCAGCTCCGGTCGCAGCAAGCGCCCCTCCAGGCCGATGGTTTCTCCGAGCGCCGCGCCTTTGACGCACAGACGTCCCAGGTTTGCCGGATGCTGCTCATCGCCGCGCACGCTGACCAGGCCATTTTCCGCCCTTCGCGCCAACACGCCGCAGCCCACGCCGCAATAGGGACAGGTGGTGCGGATTTCATCCATCAGGAGGCCTCCGCGCGCGCCAGCAGAAGCTGATTGCCTACCCACACCGTGCCGTTTTCGACCTTCACCGGCCAGGCGCGGACCATCGGTTCACCGCCATCGCTGGGGCGCCCGTCGCGCAGCCGGATACGGTGTTTATACAGCGGCGAAATGACAATCGGCTCCCCGCCAGCATCGCCCAGTATGCCGCGCGACAGCACGTTGGCGTCGCTACCGGGCTCCAGGTTGTCGAGGGCATAAACCTGTTCGCCAAAACGGAACAGCGCAATCTGACGCTCGCCCAACCGCGCGCCGATCCCGGCCTGCGCGGGAATCGCCTCCAGATTGCAAATGGCCTGCCACGGACGAGCCGACGCCGCGCCTTCGCGGTGCACCGGCGCGACGACCGGCTGCGGCTGGCCGCGTAACATTTGCCGCTGCACGGCGTCATCCGGCTGGTCGCTGTTAACATAAGACCGGAACAGCGCCAGCCGCTGCGGATCGTTCAGCGTGGTCTGCCATTCGCACTGGTAGCTTTCCACCACCCGCGCCATCTCCTGCTCCAGCTCTTCGCCGATCCCGAGGCTGTCTTCGAGGATCACCTCGCGCAGGTAGTCGATTCCGCCTTCGAGGTTATCCATCCAGGTGCTGGTTCGCTGTAGTCGGTCGGCAGTGCGGATATAGAACATCAGCAGCCGATCAACCGTGCGGATCAGCGTCGCATCGTCGATGTCGCTGGCAAACAGATCGCCATGGCGCGGCTTCATACCACCGTTGCCGCAGACGTAGAGATTCCAGCCTTTTTCCGTGGCAATCACCCCGATATCTTTCCCCTGCGCCTCGGCGCATTCGCGGGTACAGCCGGAGACCGCCATTTTAATCTTGTGCGGTGCACGCAGCCCCTTGTAACGATGTTCAAGCGTCACCGCCAGCGCCGTCGAGTCCTGCACGCCGTAGCGACACCAGGTCGAGCCGACGCAGGATTTCACCGTGCGCAGCGACTTGCCGTAGGCGTGACCGGTTTCAAAACCGGCCTCCGCCAGATCGCGCCAGATGGCCGGCAGCGCTTCGAGCCGGGCGCCAAACAGATCGATCCGCTGGCCGCCGGTAATTTTGCTGTACAGCTGGTAGCGTTTGGCAATCTGGCCGATGGCAATCAGCCCGTCCGGGGTCACTTCGCCTGCCGCCATACGCGGGACCACTGAATAGGTGCCATCTTTCTGAATATTGGCGAAGTAGCGGTCATTGGTATCTTGTAGCGGCAAATGCGCCGGTTTCAGCAGGTACTCATTCCAGCAAGAGGCCAGAACCGAAGCCACCAGCGGCTTACAGATTTCGCAGCCGTGTCCCTGACCGTAACGACTAATCAGCTGATCAAAAGTGCGGATATGGTTCACGCGCACGAGGTGATAGATCTCCTGACGCGACCACGGGAAGTGTTCGCAGATATCTTTTTTCACTTCAACGCCCTGCGCCGAAAGCTGGTACTCCATCACCTGCTTGACCAGCGCGCTGCATCCGCCGCAGCCGGTGGCGGCTTTGGTGCAGCTTTTTATCGCCGCCATATCACCGGCGCCATGATTAACCGCCGCGCAGATGTCCCCTTTACTGACGTTGTGGCACGAGCAGATCTGCGCGCTGTCCGGCAGCGCCGCTACCCCCAGCGCTTTTGGCGCACTCCCCTCCAGCGCGGGCAGAATCAGGCTTTCCGGGCGCGCGGGCAGCGCTATCGCGTTCAACATCATTTGTAGCAGCGTGGCGTAATCGCTGGCATCGCCCACCAGTACGCCGCCCAGCAGCGTTTTACTCTGCTGGCAGACGACAATTTTCTTATAGATTTGCCCCGGGCCGTCCGTCCACTGGTAGCTCTGGCTGCCGGGCGTGCGCCCCTGGGCATCGCCGAAAGAGGCCACATCGATGCCCAGCAGTTTCAGTTTGGTGCTCATATCGGCACCGCTAAAACTCGCTTCTTCTCCGGCCAGCATTGCCGCCGCCGTTCTCGCCATCTGATAGCCCGGTGCCACCAGGCCATAGATTTTGTTCTGCCACAGGGCGCATTCACCAATCGCCAGCACCTGCGGATCGGAGGTGCGACACTGATCATCGATGACGATCCCGCCGCGTTCGCCCACCGTCAGTCCGCTGCCGCGCGCCAGCGTATCCTGCGGGCGAATCCCGGCGGAAAAGACCACCATATCGGTGGCCAGCGATTCGCCATCGGCGAAGTTCAGCACCAGGCCGTCAGCATCGCGTACGATAGCCTGCGTCGATTTGCTGGTGTGCACCCCGACGCCAAGATCATTGATTTTCTCCCGCAGCATCGCGGCGCCCGGGCTATCCAGCTGGACCGCCATCAGATGCGGCGCGAACTCCACCACGTGGGTTTCCAGCCCCAGTTGCCTGAGCGCGTTGGCGGCCTCCAGCCCCAGCAGCCCGCCGCCAATCACCACCCCGCGCTTTGCGCGGCCGGCGCAGGCGGCAATACGGTCGAGGTCGTCGAGGGTACGATACACAAAACACCCCTCCTGATCGTGGCCCGGCACCGGCGGCACGAAGGGATATGAGCCGGTCGCCAGCACCAGTTTATCCCAGTGGGTTTCATGGCCGCTGGCATCGCGTACCACCCGCGCCTCACGGTCAATGGCGGCAATCGTCTCAGACAGCCGCAGTTCAATTCCGTGCCGGGCGAAGAAATCGCCCTCCACCAGCGACAGCGATTCCGCGCTACGACCGGCAAAATATTCTGATAAATGCACCCGGTCGTAGGCGGCGTAACGCTCTTCGCCAAACACCACGATCCGAAACTGTTGATGCAGGTTACGGCTGACGCATTGCTCAAGAAAATGGTGGCCGACCATGCCGTGTCCGACCAGCACCAAAACAGGTTTTGTCATCGTGATTTGTCCTGCAGCGCGCGGCTGCGTTGAAGAAGGATCAAAAAGCCAGTCTGCTGATGCGCGTTCGCCCAGCAGAGCCGTTAACGGCGCTGCATTTGCGCAGTCGCCAAGCAATAACACGCCGCACAGCTTGTCGTTACGGACCAGCAAACGGCGGTAGTGGCGGGCCAGCGGGTCCCAGCTGGTCCACAGCTCATCCTGCTCAGTCGCCTGTAATTCCCCGGCGCTGAACAGCTCGATGCCAGTGACCTTCAGGCGGGTGCCGCTGTCCTGCCAGTGAAAATCTGCGCCTGGCGCCCCACATAAACGCGCGGCCAGCACCTCGGCCTGACGTAGACAGGGCGCGACCAGCCCCCAGGTCTGACCATCAATTTCACAACATTCGCCGATGGCGCTAATTCCCGGCCGCGCGGTCGCCATCTGGCGGTCCACCACAATGCCGCGTCGGCAATCGACGCCGCTGCGCTGCGCCAGCTCAATGTTGGGGCGCACGCCGGTCGCCAGCACCACGCGGCTGGCGGCAAAAGTCCGGCCATCCTCCAGCACAACCTCATGCTCGCGAATCGCGGCAATCGCGCAGTCCGTGACGCACTGAATGCCTCGCGCCTCCAGCTGTTGCTGTAGCTGCAGACCGGCAAAGGCATCGGTTTGCTGTTCCATCAACCGGTCGCCGCGATGCAGTAAAGTGACATTGTCACCATGACGTCGTAACGCGGCGGCAGCCTCGACGCCGAGCACCCCGCCGCCGATCACCACCGCCGGGCCGCCGGTTGCCAGAATGGCGGCCACATCGGCAAAGGTGCGAAACGCAAAGACGTGCGGCAGCGCCACACCGGGCAGCGGCGGGATGAACGCCTGTGAACCGGTGGCAAAGATCAGCTCATCCCACGACAGCTCGCCTCGCGTGGTGCGCAACGTTCGCGTCGACATCTCCACCGCCAGCACCGATTCGTCGCGGCGGACCGTCACGCCGTGCTGGTGATACCACTCCTCAGGCAGCAGTCGCGTTTGCGCCAGCGTTTTTTCTCCGCCCAGTACCGGTGACAGCTGGATACGGTTATAGGCCTGCCAGGGTTCATCACCGATAATCACTATCTGAAATTTATCGCCCCCCCGCGCCACCAGCGTCTCCGCCAGCCGGGTGGCCGCCATACCATTGCCGATAATCACCAGTCGCCGCTTCATCGCCGCCCCTTACGCCGCCTTCGGCTGTTTTTCGTAGAGGAAATGGAGAATCTGCTGACGCAGGTGGTGATAACGGCTGTCATCCGCCAGCTGAACGCGATTGCGCGGCCGGGGCAGATCGATGGCGAGAATCTCCCCCACCGTCGCCGCCGGGCCGTTGGTCATCATCATCACGCGGTCAGAGAGCAGTACCGCCTCATCAACATCATGGGTAATCATCACGATGGTGGTATTCAGCGCCTGCTGAATCTGCATCACCGCATCCTGCAAGTGGGCGCGGGTCAAGGCATCGAGCGCGCCAAACGGTTCATCCAGCAGCAGCACTTTCGGCTTCATCGCCAGCGCCCTGGCAATTCCCACCCGCTGCTTCATCCCGCCGGAGATCTCCCCCGGACGCTTGTGCAGCGCGTGGCCCATTTGCACCCGCTCAAGGTTGTGTTCGATCCACTCCTTGCGCTCGGCTTTGCTCATGGTGCGGCGAAAAACCTGGTCGACCGCCAGCGCCACGTTGTCAAAGCAGGTCAGCCACGGCAGCAGGGAGTGGTTCTGAAAGACCACCGCGCGCTCGGGGCCCGGCCCGGCGATTTCGCGATTATCGCACAGCAGCCCGCCTTCCGTGGGTAAGGTAATGCCGGCAATCAGGTTCAGCAGCGTTGATTTCCCGCAGCCGGAGTGGCCAATCAAGCTGACGGTCTCCCCTTCATAAATGTCGAAAGAGACGTTTTGCAGGGCCAGAAATTCGCCGCTGGCGGTATTAAAGCGCTGGCTGACGGCCTGCACCTGAATTAATGGTTTCATAGCGATTCCCCTATTTTTCTTGCCAGCTGAAACGACGGGCGATCAGCATCAGCCCCTGCTCAAGCAGCAGGCCGACGACGCCGATAATGACGATGGCGATAATGATGTTTTCCACGTTAAGGTTGTTCCATTCGTTCCAGATCCAAAAACCGATCCCCAGCCCGCCGGTCAGCATCTCAGCGGCGACGATCACCAGCCAGGCAATGCCAATAGAGAGACGCACGCCGGTCAGCACCGCGGGCAGCACCGCCGGGAAGAGAATGCGCCGCATCACCGTCCACTCCGAAAGCTGTAACACGCGGGCCACGTTGAGATAATCCTGCGGAATGCGGCGCACGCCTTCGGCGGTGTTAATCACCATCGGCCAGATAGAGCAGATAAAAATGGTCCAGCTCGAAGCCGGTTCCGCCTTCTGGAACAGCAGCAGACCAATCGGCAGCCACGCCAGCGGACTGACCGGGCGCAGCAGCGCGATCAGCGGATTAAACATGCGGGCGAAGAACAGCGAGCGGCCGATCAAAAAGCCCAGCGGGATACCCACCATCGCCGCCAGACCGAAGCCCACCGCCACCCGTTGCAGTGACGCCAGCACGTTCCAGCCGATGCCCATGTCGTTCGGCCCGTCCTGATAAAAAGGATCGGCAAACAGGGTCAGCGCGGAGTCGAGCGTACTCAGCGGCGTCGGAAAGCCCTTGCCGTTGATCGCCGCCAGCTGCCAGCAGAGTAAAAGCAGCCCCAGCCCGAGCAGGGGCGGAAGGAGTCGCTGTACGGTTTCACGTAGCCAGCGTCTGACGGGCGGCGTCGGTCGCCGGACCTGCACCGGCGGCATAACGATCACTTCGCCCGGCGTTTTTTCTGTGGCAATAACAGGTTGCGTATTGTGCGCGTGTTTCATTTCATGCCCCCTTATGTTGAATCGCGAAGCTGCGGGCGTAACCTTGCGGATCGGCCCCCGTCCAGACCGTACCGTCTATCAATGTGCTGCTACGCATGAGCGCTGTTGGTGTGGCGATGCCGCCCACCGCCTGCGCCGCCGCTTTCCAGACGTCAATGCGGTTGATGCGCCGGGCCACCGCCTGATAATCCGGGTCTGTTTTCAGTAATCCCCAGCGGCGGAACTGGGTTAAAAACCACATCCCGTCCGACAGCCACGGGAAACTCACCTCCCCCTGGTCGTAAAAACGAATCGGATGCGCGTCCTGCCAGCGGCGTCCCAGCCCGTTGTCGTACTCTCCGAGCATCCGTCCGGTGAGATACTGCTCTTTGGTATTCAGCCAGGCGCGCTTCGCCAGAATGCGCGCCGTCTCCCGTTTGTTCTCTTCCGACGCGTCAATCCAGCGCGCGGCCTCCATCACCGCCGCGACCAGCGCGCGGGCGGTGTTCGGGTTGCGGTCGACCCATTCGCTGCGGGTGCCGAGAATTTTTTCCGGGTGTTCCGGCCAGATAGCCTGCGAGGTGGTCGCGGTAAAACCGATGCGGTCGTTGATCGCCCGCGCATTCCACGGTTCGCCGACGCAAAAGCCGACCATGTTGCCGATACGCATGTTCATTACCATTTGCGGCGGCGGCACCACGACGGTGCGCACATCCGCAAACGGGTCGATGCCGCCGCTGGCCAGCCAGTAATAGAGCCACATGGCGTGCGTCCCGGTGGGAAAGGTGTGGGCAAAGGTGTAGCTGCCCGGCGCGCTCTGGCCAATCAGCCGTTTCAACCCACCAAGGTCGGTCACCCCTTTCTCCTGCAGATCGCTGGAGAGTGTAATCGCCTGGCCATTGCGGTTGAGGGTCATCAGGTTGGCCATCGCGTGTGGCTTGCCAGCGATCCCCAGCTCCAGGCCATACAGCAGGCCGTAGAGAATGTGCGCCGCATCGAGTTCACCGGCGATCAGCTTGTCGCGCACCGCCGCCCAACTGGCCTCTTTGGTCGGCACCAGGGTAATACCGTATTTTTTATCGAACCCTTTCAGCGACGCGATGGCTAGCGGCGCGCAGTCCGTCAGCGGAATAAAACCGACCCGTACGGTAGATTGTTCCGGCTTATCGGATCCTGCCGCCCATGCGGCATGCATCGCGCCGGGCAGCAACATTGCCCCGCCCAGCGCGGCGCCTGCCTGTAAAAAACGCCGCCGTGAAATCGAAAATTTATCGCCCATACCCGCTCCAGAACACGCAAAAAAAAAGCGCCCGACAGTGCTGATGCACTGCTGGACGCCTTTATCCATGGACACACAAACCGCCGTTGGCCTGTTGCCCAAAATTGTTTACTGAACGATTTAACGCATTAACCGTTGTCTGTTGGATATTGCAAAACAGATGCCAATATTTACAGACGCGCTATTAAGCCATTTTCCGCTTTTCACGGGGCGGCTTTCCCCCGCTCATTGCACCGCTGACAGGCAGCCGCTGCCCAACCATCGTGCATCTACTCCTTTGGTGTTATGGACCACAACGCCTTTACCGTCAGCAGCGCGCGGGCGATTTCCACCATCCTCTGGTTCTTATCCATCGCCATTTTCCGCAACGTCTGCCAGGCCTGTTCTTCCTGCATTCCCTGATGCGCCATCAGCACGCTTTTCGCTTTTTCAATCAGCTTGCGCTCTTCGAGCGTATCTTTGAGCGACGCCAGCTGCGTGGAGAGCTGCTGCAACTCAAAGGCCTGCTGGCGCACCAGCGGCAGCAGCTGTTTGTCGAGACGGCGCGCGATGCTGTCGTCCTCCTCCTCGTCCGTCCAGCTGGCGGGCGGCGCTTCCGGCGCCTCGCCCCTGAGCAGCGTATCGGCGACGCTCAACAGGTCGTCAATCAGGCGCTCTTCCAGAGCTCGCATCTGCTCCAGACGCTGCGTCTGGGCGCAAAACCAGCGCAGCGCCGTCTCCCCCTCATCCGCCGGGGGCTGCCGGGTGCAGGCGATCCGCCGCAGCTGTTCAATGTCCAGACTGGCCTGGCACTGGCTCATAAACAGCGCGGTCTGCGGCGCCTCAGCCAGCGCCTGGAAGCTGTCAAAACAGGGCTGCTGACCATCGATTCTGTCCACCAGCAGCTGGCGCAGCTCAGCGCTGAACTGACCGCGGGCAAAGCCGGATGCTCCCAGCGCGCGCTCCTGCCCCACCAGCTCTTTCCCCTGCATAAAGCTATAGAGCGCCACCATGCGCCCGGCAATTTGCGGGTCGTCAATACTATCGTTGAGCTGCGGGACAATATTTAATAAGTGGCGGATAATGCGACTAAACTGGTTTGTCGCCTCTTCGGCGACAATGGTGCGGCTGCGCACGGCGTCGCGCAGCGTCAGCAGTTGTTCCAGGTACCAGAGCGCGCTGGCTATCCGCCAGCATAGCGCGCCGCTGGCGCACTCCCGCACCGCTTCCAGCGCCTCGCGGAAAGCGATAAGCTGTTCATCCACCAGCGCCGATCCCGCGCGACACTCCGCGGCATACAGCCGCCCGGCGGAACAGAGCCAAAGGTTGGACGCACCGCGCTCGCACTGTAGCATGTGCACCAGCGCACTTATCCGGCTTGCCAGCGTACCCTGCTGCGCCAGCTGGCGTAGCTGTTCTTTTTGCAGTTGCCGCGCGCGGTGAAACCACCTGTTGGCCTCAGGCGTGATGCCAGCCGTATTATTCATACCCCCTCCCGGGTCAACGCTTTATACTTTAACCACAAGCAATAACCGTGCCTTATACCAAGGAGTCCTTATGCAAAGTATTGTGATTGTCGCCAACGGCGCCGCCTACGGTAGCGAATCGCTGTTTAACAGCCTGCGTCTGGCGATTGCCCTGCGTGAACAGCCGTCTGAACTCGATCTGAAGCTGTTTTTAATGTCTGATGCGGTGACGGCTGGCCTGCGAGGGCAGAAACCGGCGGAAGGCTATAACATTCAGCAAATGCTGGAGATCCTCACCGCCCAGAATGTCCCGGTGAAATTGTGCAAGACCTGCACCGATGGCCGCGGCGTGACCTCCCTGCCGCTGATTGATGGCGTGGAGATCGGCACTCTGGTGGAGCTGGCGCAGTGGACGCTGGCGGCCGATAAAATCCTGACCTTCTGAAGAAAGAGGCTCTGGCGGGATTTAATATTATCCAGGCCGCGTTTATTAATCGAAAAGGTAAGTCAGCTGAATGCTTTCAGGGACAACATCATTTTTGTTTAATCTTTATCCGTTTTTTTGATCAAAATCAGCATTCGTCTCCTCGCCATTTGGTGTTATGCCATGAGTAAAGTGTGAACAATATCACGCGCAGGATTGAGCAGGCAGGATGCTGTAGACAGACAACAACGGGGTAGATAAATGGCGATGGTTAAAGCAAGTTTGATGTTGTTTGGCGGCGATACGCTGGTTGTACGGTGTTCTGAACGCTGCCATATTCACCTGATGAGTGCCAAGGCTGCCGGTGACAGCCATGCGGATATTCTGAGCGTCCAGGATCGTGACAGCGCATATCTGACCGTGCCGTACAACGGCACCTGGAACGTCCTGATCGATAGCCACAGCCAGTCTCTGGAGCACTCCATTAGCTACGTTCCCGCCTGACCTCACCTGCCCGGGCTATCCCGGGCATTTTTCAGGCCAGCCCCGGCTGGCTGTTTTCTCCCAGCAGCGTCCGAACCTTGCCGACAAGATCGTCAAGACAGTCATCGTGCATGCCGAGTTTACGTAGTTCCTGATCCAGAGAGAACAGATACTGGGCATTGGTGCCAAGCGGCCCGCTGGCTTTGGCGATCAGCGGCGCAATAATCTGGGCGCGGGTATCCGGTTCGAACAGCGGATGACGCGGATCCATAATAAACACCAGCGCACTCACCGTTCGCCCGTCATCAAGCTCCAGCTTACACCAGGTCGGCATATAGCAACCGGTGATCATCTCCCGCTTCCACAGCAGCATCAGCTCGTTTTCCAGCGTCTCATCAGGGAGCCGATAGGCTACGCCGGTGGTACGCCCGCCCTCTTTCAGCGCCAGCATGCGCCCCGGCTGACAGGCGCTGCCCCGCCCGGCGGTCAGCCGCAGGCAGAAGGCGCGGTGCCAGCCCGGCAGCGTACCGGTACAGGTTTCGCGATACTCAAGAGCCGGGTTCCACATCAGCGAACCGTAGCCAAAAATCCATACTGAGCCGGCATCCGGACGACAGGCCAGGGTTGCCGCCAGGGAAGCTGCCCGTTGCTCTGCCGACCAGAGTAGCGATTCCTCAATAGCGCCAAACGCCGTCTTACAATCCGCATTGATTAAGAAATCACGTGTTAACACTTTCTACTACCTCCGCCACTGCCCGCTTCCCGGCGATTATCTGATGGCATCCGTGAAATATTGCCGAATTATTATCCAGCTTTCATCGACAATAAGCAATGAACGACACGCTGGCAAGGCGCGGAGCAGCAGATGAGGCAGCAGGAACGATTATTTTTTCTTATGCCACTTATCATCGTCCCCTTTTTGGTAGTCATTCTTGACCGCCGCCCAGGCGACCTTATGCGCCGTCTCTTCCCTGCTGGCGTCGTCCCGCCGGTCCGCCGGATGCTGGTACTGCTCCCAGGCGCTATTAAACGCTTCTTTATAGATCTGCTGGGCATGCGCCGGTAACACGTGCTGGACGCTATCGGGTAGCTGTTGTTTACTGCGATAAGGCATATGCACCTCCGGATGGTGGTAAAAAGATAAGTCTGGGACGCTAATTCCTGGTTTTCAAGGATGGATATAAGACAGAATGGTTCTTAGTAATTATCTGAATAATAAATACAAAATCGCGATAACGATAAATTATGGCAATCTCAATGAATTAGTTAGCAATAGCCGTAAATTTAAGTAAAAAAACAATTCAGATTGCAAAATGTCTGTTATTTTATCTACTTACGGTATCTATAATTATAACACCTGCATAAATGGAGATGGTTCATGACGCATGTACATGAGGCGGTGAAAACCCGCCACAAGGAGACATCGCTGGTTTTCCCGATTCTGGCGCTGGCGGTGCTTATCTTCTTCGGAAGTAGTCAGTCACTGCCAGCGGTCATTGGCATTAACATTCTGGCCTTAATCGGTATCCTGAGTAGCGCGTTCAGCGTCGTACGTCACGCAGATGTTTTGGCCCACCGCCTGGGCGAGCCGTACGGTTCGTTAATTTTAAGTCTTTCGGTGGTAATTCTTGAAGTCAGCCTGATTTCTGCCTTAATGGCAACCGGCGACGCGGCCCCCACGCTGATGCGCGATACACTCTATTCAATCATTATGATTGTCACCGGGGGGCTGGTCGGCTTTTCTCTGCTGCTGGGCGGGCGTAAATTCGCCACTCAGTATATGAATTTGTTCGGTATCAAGCAGTATCTCATCGCCCTGTTCCCGCTGGCGATTATTGTGCTGGTCTTTCCGATGGCGCTGCCGGGGGCGAATTTCAGCACCGGGCAGTCGCTGCTGGTGGCGCTGATTTCCGCCGCCATGTACGGCGTGTTTCTGTTGATTCAGACCAAAACGCACCAGAGCCTGTTTATTTATGAGCATGAAGATGACGGCGACGACGACGACCCGCATCACGGCAAACCATCCGCCCACAGCAGCGCCTGGCATACCGCGTGGCTGTTAATTCACCTGGTGGCGGTTATCGCGGTCACCAAGATGAACGCGAATCCGCTTGAGACGCTGCTGACCAGTATGAACGCGCCGGTGGCCTTTACCGGCTTCCTGGTTGCGCTGCTGATTCTTTCGCCGGAAGGGCTCGGCGCGTTGAAAGCGGTACTCAACAATCAGGTGCAGCGTGCGATGAACCTGTTCTTTGGTTCGGTACTGGCGACGATTTCCCTGACCGTGCCGGTGGTCACCTTAATCGCCTTCTTAACCGGCAACGAGCTGAAATTTGGTCTTGGCGCACCGGAAATGGTGGTAATGGTCGCCTCGCTGCTGTTGTGCCAGATATCGTTCTCGACCGGCCGCACCAACGTGCTGAACGGCGCCGCGCACCTGGCGCTCTTCGCCGCCTATCTGATGACCATTTTTGCCTGACCGCTCTCCCCGGCGTCGGCCGGGGAGCGTTCTGCGCCGTTACTGGCGCATAAAAAAGCCTGCCGGTTTTACAACGGGCAGGCTTTTCGCATTCAGGAGCGCTGAATTAGTTGCTGGTATCCAGCTCCGCAAAGCTCTTCACCAGATCGTCAATCGCTTTGATCTGCTGCAGGAACGGCTCCAGTTTAGCCAGCGGCAGCGCGGACGGGCCGTCGCACTTCGCGTGTTCCGGGTCCGGGTGCGCTTCGAGGAACAGACCAGCAAGGCCGGTTGCCATACCGGCACGCGCCAGCTCGGTTACCTGAGCACGACGACCGCTGGACGCGGCGCCAAACGGGTCGCGACACTGCAGCGCGTGGGTGACGTCGAAGATAACCGGCGAGTTGTTGGACACTTTCTTCATCACGCCAAAGCCCAGCATGTCGACAACCAGGTTGTCATAGCCGAAGTTCGCCCCGCGATCGCACAGAATCACTTTGTCGTTACCGCCTTCGATAAACTTGTCGACGATGTTACCCATCTGGCCTGGGCTGACAAACTGCGGTTTCTTGACGTTGATCACCGCGCCGGTTTTCGCCATCGCTTCGACCAGGTCGGTCTGGCGAGCGAGGAACGCCGGCAGCTGGATAACGTCAACCACGTCGGCAACCGGCTGCGCCTGGCTTGCTTCATGAACGTCAGTGATGATTTTCACGCCGAAGGTCTGCTTCAGCTCCTGGAAAATTTTCATCCCTTCTTCCAGGCCCGGACCACGATAGGAGTGAATGGAAGAACGGTTGGCTTTATCAAAAGAGGCTTTGAACACGTAAGGAATGCCCAGCTTCTGCGTGACGGTCACATAGTGTTCGCAGATGCGCATCGCGAGATCACGGGATTCCAGCACGTTCATCCCACCAAACAGGACGAAAGGCAGGTCGTTTGCTACGTTGATATCACCAATGCTAACCACTTTTTGTTTCATAAGATCGCCTTATCAGGGTGTAACCGGATTCATTCCAGATTAGTGAAGAGTAATTTGTTTATGCGAAATCGTATTAATTTGCGCGCGGATCATTTCGCTGATCGGGTCCTCCGGACACTGTTCGACGAAATAGTTCAGATCCAGCAGCGCAACATGATCGCACTCAAGCTGGGCGTAGATCAGCCCGCGGTCGCGAATCTCGTACGGGTCTTCCGGATTAAACTGCAGCAGCGCTTCGCTGGCGCGCAGGGCCAGCTCCATCTGCCGCTCTTCCATCAGCGCCGATTTTAAAGTGTCGAGCAGCTTGTGGATAACTTCCGCGTTATCCGCTTCGTCGAGATCCTCGTTGAACAGCTCGGCGACCGGACTAATATTGCCCTTCAGCCAGACTTCCAGCGTATGTTCGTTGAGCGTTTCACCGTTGAACGGGTTAATCAGCCACATCTCTTCGCTGGTTTCCGGATCGGCGCGCAACAGCAGCTGCGTCGGGAAGATAACCGGGACCAGCGGCAGCGACAGACGCTGGGCAATCCACAGCACGATAGCGCCTAATGACGCCGCGCTCCCCTGACGGTTAAGCAGGACTTTGTCTATCCACAACGCATCGGACAGCCGGTAAACACCGTGGGAATCGCGAAAGCCCCACTCATGGTAGAACAGCTCCAGCAGCCGCTCCAGCTGACGCTCCTGATCCCAGGAAGAGGCAATTTCCTCCTGCGCCAGGCCCAGCAGTCGTTCCAGCTCATCCTGCACGTAGTGCGTCGGAAAATCGTCGCGGATTAATTCAGAAATGAGGACCATGCCATCGCACAATGGCGCTTTGTTAAATTCGAAATCAGCTAATGACCTCATGACTTACCCCAGTAACGGTGTTCTTGTAATGGCGAGTTGTATGATGATGAACAACACCACCAACGCCAACAGAAAGGCAATAAACCGGCTCTGCTGGCTGCGCGGGCGACGACGGCCCAGCGCGATAAAACCCAATGCGATGTAAATAATAACGCCAAACAGCTTTTCAGTCAGCCATGAGCCGTCTTCAGTGAAGGGCAGATAGTGCGTTATAGCCATTAACCCTGCGCCGCTCAGCAATAACAGCGTATCGCAGCAGTGCGGCGCAATGCGCACCCAGCGCTGGTTCAGCCGGGCATTGCCGCTGTAGGTCCACCAGTAGCGCAAGGTAAACAGACTGACGGAAACCACCACACACGCTATATGCAGATACAGCACCGCGCTAAACAGATTCATATGCCAGCTTTCTCCATGCCGGAAAACCGCCCTGTCGTCAGGCGGTCGTTATCGCCGTAGTCACGGCAGGTCGTCACATCGTGGTAGCCCGCGTCGCCGAACAGCGCCCGTACCGCCGCCCCTTGTTTCCAGCCGTGTTCCAGCAGCATCAGTCCGTCGGGCATCAGGAAACGACGCCCTTCGCGGATGATATGCGCGAGGTCGGCGAGGCCGTTATCGGCAGCAACCAGCGCCGTTTTCGGCTCAAAACGCACATCGCCCTGCTCAAGATGCGGATCGGCTTCGTCGATATAGGGCGGGTTGCTGACAATCATCGTGAACCGCTGTCCGGCCAACGCGCTGAACCAGTGGCTTTGCAGTACGGTAACGTTAGTGAGGGCAAGGCGCCCGGCGTTACGCGCGGCTAATTCCGCCGCATCGGGCATAAAATCCACCGCCGTGACCTGACAGTCCGGGCGTTCACTGGCTAACGCCAGGGCGATCGCGCCGGTGCCGGTGCCTAAATCCAGAATCCGGCACGGGGTCGCCGGTAGCCGCGCCAGCGCCTGCTCGACGAGGCATTCGGTGTCCGGACGCGGAATGAGCGTTGCGGGGGAAACCAGCAGCGGCAGCGACCAGAACTCACGTTCGCCCACCAGATGGGCCACCGGCTCGCCGCGCTGGCGGCGGCTCAGCAACGTCTCCAGTTGCGCCAGCTGTTCCAGAGTCAGCTCCGTTTCACCGAAGGCGAGGAGCCAGGTCCGCGCCCTGCCGGTGACGTGCCCTAACAGGATCTCGGCGTCGCGTCGCGGGCTTTCACTCGCGCTCAGTCGCGCAATCGCCTGCGCCAGCCACTGTTGAAAGGTCATCATTCCTGCTCGGAAAGCGCGGCCAGCTGATCGGCCTGATATTCCTGAACAATCGGCTCAATCAGCATATCCAGTTTCCCTTCCATCGTTTCGTCCAGACGGTAGAGCGTCAGGTTGATACGGTGGTCGGTCACGCGGCCCTGCGGGAAGTTATAGGTGCGGTTACGATCGCTGCGATCGCCGCTGCCCAGCAGGTTACGACGGGTTGACGCTTCCGCCTGCTGGCGCTTAGCGATTTCCGCCGCGCGAATACGCGCGCCGAGCACCGACAACGCTTTGGCTTTGTTTTTGTGCTGCGAACGCTCGTCCTGGCACTCCACCACTATCCCGGTCGGTAAGTGGGTAATACGGATAGCCGAATCGGTGGTGTTAACGTGCTGACCGCCGGCCCCGGAGGAGCGGAAAGTATCAATACGCAAATCGCCCGGATTGATATCCGGCATTTCGGTTTCCGGCAGCTCCGGCATCACCGCCACGGTACAGGCGGAGGTGTGAATACGCCCCTGGGATTCGGTGGCCGGCACGCGCTGCACCCGATGACCGCCGGACTCAAATTTCAGCCGACCATACACGCCATCGCCGCTGATTTTGGCAATCACCTCTTTATAACCGCCATGTTCGCCTTCGTTGGCGCTCATGATCTCCACGCGCCAGCGGCGGGCTTCGGCATAACGGCTGTACATCCGGAACAGATCGCCAGCAAACAGCGCCGCTTCATCGCCACCGGTACCGGCGCGGACTTCGACAAAGGCGTTGCGTTCATCATCCGGATCCTGCGGCAGCAGCAGCACCTGCAGCTGTTGCTCCATCTCTTCGCTTTTCGCTTTCGCGTCGCGCAGTTCTTCCTGCGCCATTTCGCGCATTTCCGCATCGTCGAGCATCATCTGCGCAGTCTCGATATCGTCCTGCACCTGGCGCCATTCGGTATAGCAGCGCGCCACGTCGCTCAGCTGCGCATATTCCCGCGACAGCGCGCGGAATCGATCCTGATCGGCGATGGTCGCGGCATCGCCCAGTAGCGCCTGAACTTCCTCATGGCGTTCGTACAGAGCTTCCAGTTTGGCAACAATAGAAGGCTTCATAGGCGTGAATTCACCCTGTCCTGAAAAAAGAGAAATGTGCGCTATTCCAGCCCGAGGCTGTTGCGCAGAATATGCAGGCGTTCATCATCCCCGTCACGGGCAGCCTGCTGAAGAGATTTGGTTGGTGCGTGGATCAGGCGATTGGTCAGCTTACGCGCCAGATCCTGCATGATTTCCTGCGCATCGCCGCCCTGCTCCAGCGCAGCCAGCGCTTTCGCCGTCAGCTCCTCACGGACCTGCTCGGACTGGGAACGATATTCGCGGATAGTCTCGCTGGCGCTCTGGGCACGCAGCCAGGCCATAAATTCGCTGGTTTCCTGCTCGACGATCGTTTCGGCCTGTACCGCCGCGGCTTTACGCTGCGCCAGGTTATGCTGAATGATATTTTGCAGATCGTCCACGCTGTACAGATAGGCGTTCGCCAGCTTACCCACTTCGGGTTCGACATCGCGGGGCACCGCGATATCAACCAGCAGCATCGGCTGATTACGCCGCGCCTTCAGCGCACGCTCCACCATTCCTTTGCCGATAATCGGCAGCGGACTGGCGGTTGAACTGATGATGATGTCGGCCTCTTTTAGCCGCTCGTCGATGTCGCTCAGGGCGATCACCTCCGCGCCGACTTCCTCGGCCAGAGCCTGCGCGCGTTCGCGGGTACGGTTAGCAATCACCATATTGCGCACGTTGTGCTCGCGCAGATGACGCGCCACCAGTTCAATGGTTTCCCCGGCGCCGACCAGCAGCACCGTCACGCTTGAAAGGGATTCGAAGATTTGTCGCGCCAGCGTACAGGCGGCGAAGGCCACGGAGACCGCGCTGGCGCCGATATCGGTTTCAGTACGTACGCGCTTTGCTACCGAGAACGACTTCTGGAACATCCGCTCCAGTTCGCTGACGTTGAGATGTCCGCGGCTGGAATCGGCGAAGGCTTTTTTGACCTGTCCCAGAATCTGCGGCTCGCCGAGCACCAGTGAATCGAGGCCGCTGGCGACGCGCATCAGATGGCTGACCGCATCATTATCCTGATGCCAGTACAGACTTTTACGCAGGTCTTCTTCATTAAGATGGTGGTAATCGCACAGCCAGCGGATCAGCGCTTCCTGCAGATTATCCTGTTCCTCAACGCTGAGATACAGCTCCGTGCGGTTACAGGTCGACAGCACCACCCCACCCTGCACCATTGGCTGAGCCAGCAAGCTCTCCAGCGCCTTATCGAGCGTGTCCGGCGAAAACGTTACGCGTTCTCGCAGCGCGACCGGGGCTGTTTTGTGATTAATGCCAAGAGCTAAAAGGGTCATTGTGAGGGAATAGTACCAGCGTTGCTAAGGTTAGTCTGAGCGCATCATACAGGATGCGCGGAGTCAATAAAAGAGACGCTCCCCTTTTGGAGTAATAGGTTCCGGGCTTAAAAGCCATTAACGGTAATTTTTTGATTTCAGACAATTTGAACGTAGACGCTATCGCCGGGCAACGCTAACATTAAGGGTTATCATTGTAACCCGCTACACAAATCGGGCGTGCATCGTCGCGTCGCCGAATTTCACTGTAGATATCAAGGATTTGTCATCATTATGAATCGACTGCTCCGCCTGTTACCGCTGGCAAGCCTGGTCCTGACCGCCTGTACTCTCAACGCCCCGAAAGGCCCTGGCAAAAGCCCTGACTCTCCTCAGTGGCGTCAGCACCAGCAGGATGTCCGCAATCTGAGCCAGTACCAGACCCGCGGCGCCTTCGCTTATCTCTCCGATGAACAAAAAGTTTACGCCCGCTTCTTCTGGCAGCAAACCGGTCAGGATCGCTATCGCCTGCTGCTGACCAACCCGTTAGGCAGCACCGAACTGTCGCTGACCGCCCAGCCGGGCAGCGTGACGCTGATCGATAACAAGGGCCAGACCTATACGGCGACCGATGCCGAAGAGATGATCGGCCGCCTGACCGGAATGCCGATTCCGCTCAACAGCCTGCGCCAGTGGATAGTCGGCCTGCCGGGCGACGCCACCGACTACTCGCTGGACGATAAGTATCGCCTGAGCGAACTGAACTATACGCAGAATGGCAAAACCTGGCATGTCACCTACGGCGGCTACACCAGCGATACCCAGCCATCGCTGCCGGCCAACATGGAGCTGAACAACGGCAGTCAGCGCATCAAGCTGAAAATGGATAACTGGATTGTGAAATGATGACCCGCTGGCCCTCTCCTGCAAAACTGAACCTGTTTTTGTACATCACTGGACAGCGCGCCGATGGTTATCACACTCTGCAGACGCTGTTTCAGTTTCTGGACTATGGCGATACCTTAACTATCGAGCCGCGTCATGACGGCACGCTGCGCCTGCTGACGCCGGTTGCCGGCGTACCCGATGAAGAGAATCTGATTATTCGCGCCGCCAGACTGCTGATGGAGGCGGCGACAGCATCCGGACAGCTTCCCCCCGGTAGCGGCGCCGATATCAGCATCGATAAACGTCTGCCGATGGGCGGCGGTCTGGGCGGCGGTTCCTCCAACGCCGCGACGGTGCTGGTGGCACTCAATCATCTGTGGGGCTGCGGTTTGTCGGAAGAGGAACTGGCGACGCTGGGATTGCGTCTGGGTGCCGATGTGCCGGTATTCGTACGCGGTCACGCCGCCTTTGCCGAAGGCATTGGCGAGATTCTGACGCCGGTCGAACCGCCAGAAAAGTGGTACCTGGTCGCTCATCCTGGGGTCAGTATTCCGACGCCGATCATTTTCCGCGATCCCGGGCTACCACGAAATACCCCGGTCAGGTCAATAAGTACGTTACTAAAATGTGAATTTCGCAATGATTGCGAGGTTATCGCAAGAAAACGTTTTCGCGAGGTTGATGCCGCGCTTTCCTGGCTGTTAGAATATGCGCCGTCGCGCCTGACTGGCACGGGGGCCTGTGTCTTTGCTGAATTTGACACCGAGTCTGCCGCTCGTCAGGTGCTGGAGCAAGCCCCGGAATGGCTACAAGGCTTTGTCGCGCGCGGAGTGAATATCTCCCCGCTCAAGCTAGCCCTACCCAGGTAGTTGTGCTTTTTTGCACGAATTACCGTCGTACGCCGGAGAAATTGAGTAACGGTGACAACGTCACCCTGTTCCAGACGTTGCATCGTTCTCTTTAAATACACCGCCTGGATAGAAGAGTGCCGCCCGCACGGTTTCTGGCGCTTTTCATCCACCACTGGACGCATGCCTGAGGTTCTTCTCGTGCCTGATATGAAGCTTTTTGCTGGTAACGCCACCCCGGAACTAGCACAACGTATTGCCAACCGCCTGTACACTTCTCTTGGCGACGCCGCTGTAGGTCGTTTTAGCGACGGCGAAGTCAGCGTACAAATCAATGAAAACGTACGCGGTGGTGATATTTTCATCATCCAGTCCACTTGTGCTCCCACCAACGACAACCTGATGGAACTGGTTGTTATGGTTGATGCTCTGCGTCGCGCTTCGGCGGGTCGTATCACCGCTGTTATCCCTTACTTCGGCTATGCTCGTCAGGACCGTCGTGTGCGTTCTGCCCGTGTGCCAATTACCGCGAAAGTGGTTGCCGATTTCCTCTCCAGCGTTGGCGTCGACCGCGTACTGACCGTTGACCTGCATGCAGAACAGATCCAGGGCTTCTTCGACGTTCCAGTTGATAACGTATTCGGCAGCCCTATTCTGCTGGAAGATATGCTGCAGCTGAACCTGGATAACCCGATCGTGGTTTCTCCGGATATCGGCGGCGTGGTGCGCGCTCGCGCTATCGCCAAACTGCTGAACGATACCGATATGGCTATCATCGACAAACGCCGTCCGCGCGCTAACGTTTCCCAGGTGATGCACATCATCGGTGACGTTGCTGGCCGCGACTGCGTTATGGTTGACGATATGATCGATACCGGCGGCACGCTGTGTAAAGCAGCTGAAGCGCTGAAAGAACGTGGAGCGAAACGCGTATTTGCCTACGCCACTCACCCGATCTTCTCCGGCAATGCTATCCAGAA
This sequence comes from Raoultella sp. T31, assembly GCF_002806725.1. Lineage (NCBI taxonomy): Bacteria > Pseudomonadati > Pseudomonadota > Gammaproteobacteria > Enterobacterales > Enterobacteriaceae > Klebsiella > Raoultella sp. T31. Next base: position 240,185 of record NZ_PIBO01000001.1, on the reverse strand, counting down.
CATTAAAAATTCTGTGATTGATGAATTCGTCGTCTGCGATACTATTCCGCTGGCGCCGGAAATCAAAGCGCTGGACAAAGTACGTACGCTGACGCTGTCTGGCATGCTGGCGGAAGCGATTCGTCGTATCAGCAACGAAGAATCTATCTCTGCTATGTTCGAACATTAATCGAGCCCGGCCAAAAAACCCGCTGCGGCGGGTTTTTTTGTCTCTCAACCTGATTTGTATGACTATTGCCTCCTTCACCTGCCATTTAGTTGACAGATGATGCGCTCATGGATCAAACATTATTGTGAACAGATTATTTTCCTCACATGTGATGCCTTTCCGCGCCCTCATCGATGCTTGCTGGAAAGAAAAATACACGCTATCTCGTTTCACTCGCGATCTGATTGCCGGGATCACGGTCGGGATTATTGCCATTCCTCTGGCAATGGCATTGGCTATTGGCAGCGGTGTCGCGCCGCAGTATGGACTTTATACCTCCGCCGTCGCCGGGATTATTATCGCTCTGACCGGCGGCTCGCGCTTTAGCGTATCCGGGCCTACCGCCGCATTTGTGGTCATCCTCTATCCGGTGTCGCAGCAATTTGGCCTCGCCGGGCTGCTGGTGGCGACGTTGATGTCCGGGGTCTTTTTAATTCTTTTCGGCCTGGCCCGCTTTGGCCGGTTAATTGAATATATCCCGGTGTCCGTGACCCTCGGGTTTACCTCCGGTATCGGTATCACTATTGGTACCATGCAGATTAAAGATTTTCTGGGTCTGCAGATGGCGCACGTTCCCGAACACTATCTGCAGAAAGTCGGCGCGCTGGTTATGGCCCTGCCGACCATTAATCCTGGCGATGCTGCCATTGGCATTGTCACGCTGGGCACGCTGATTATCTGGCCGCGTCTGGGCATTCGTCTGCCGGGCCACCTGCCTGCACTGCTGGCGGGCTGCGCGGTGATGGCGATCGTCAACCTTCTGGGGGGCCACGTCGCGACTATCGGCTCTCAGTTCCACTATATTCTGGCTGACGGTAGCCAGGGCAACGGGATCCCGCAGCTGCTGCCGCAACTGGTGCTACCGTGGGATATGCCGGGCTCCGACTTTACGCTCAGTTGGGAGTCGCTGCGGGCGCTGCTGCCGGCGGCTTTCTCCATGGCGATGCTCGGCGCGATTGAATCACTGCTGTGTGCGGTGGTTCTCGACGGGATGACCGGCACGAAGCACAAAGCCAACAGTGAACTGATAGGCCAGGGACTCGGCAATATCGTCGCCCCTTTCTTTGGCGGTATTACCGCCACGGCCGCCATTGCCCGCTCAGCGGCTAACGTCCGCGCCGGCGCGACATCGCCGGTATCCGCCGTTATCCATGCGCTGCTGGTGATTATGGCGCTGCTGGTGCTGGCGCCGCTGCTCTCGTGGCTCCCGCTGTCTGCAATGGCGGCGCTGCTGCTGATGGTGGCGTGGAATATGAGCGAAGCGCACAAGGTGGTGAATTTGCTGCGCTACGCGCCGAAGGATGACATCGTGGTGATGCTGATGTGCATGTCGCTGACCGTACTGTTTGATATGGTCATCGCTATCAGCGTCGGTATCGTGCTGGCCTCGCTGTTGTTCATGCGCCGTATTGCGCGCATGACCCATCTGGCGCCGGTCAACGTGGATGTGCCCGACGATGTGCTTGTCCTGCGGGTTATCGGCCCCCTGTTCTTTGCCGCTGCCGAAGGGCTGTTTAACGATCTGGAAACGCGGATTGCAGGTAAGCGGATCGTGGTCCTGAAGTGGGATGCGGTGCCGGTACTGGATGCCGGCGGTCTGGATGCCTTCCAGCGTTTCGTCAACAAACTGCCGGAAGGCTGTGAACTGCGCGTCTCTAATCTTGAGTTTCAGCCGCTGCGCACGCTGGCACGGGCAGGCGTTCAGCCGATTGCCGGGCGTCTGAGCTTCTATCCCGACCGGGCTGCCGCGCTGGCAGACATTTAACTATCGTGACGCGGGCGCATGCGCCCGCGTCATCATCACGCCAATCGCCTGCCGGAGCCAGCCAAGCACCTCCGGCGTCATCCAGGTCCCTTTCATCAGGTGCGGTTCGCGCTCCATGGCAAAGCGGAATTTTTGCTGAGTCTGGGGATGGGTTCCGGCATAGGACTGAAACAACGCCAGCCACTGCCTGGCCAGCGCCTGCCCGGCAGCAGAAGCCGGGTCGCAATGCTCGCGACAGGCCTCGTGCAGCGCCGTCACCAGCACCGGCCACTCCATCAGCCGATCAAAGTAGTGCGCGCGCGTGAAGGCCAGCTCATCGGCGCTCAGATAGCGCGCCCAGATAGCCAGCTTACTCTCGGCAAAGGCGTGGGTAATGTAGTCCATAACCTCCACGGTGATACCGGTTTGCTCGCGCATTTGCGGTTCGGCGACGTGCATTTCATTCAGGCGGGTAAGAAACTCGGGCCGCCCGGCCGTGTCCAGCTCCAGGCGCTCCATCCAGCGGGTCGCCAGCGCCATGGCCCGCGGATCTTCCACCGGGCACGCCGCGGCAATTAACTGGCGAACCTCCGTCACCAGCGCCAGCCAGACCTGGTTGCGCTGCTCATCCTGCTCCGCAAACGGCAGCGCCTGTAATTCCTGCGGACTAAACCAACGATCGTACATTTTCATTAACTCCAGCGTCTGTAGCCAGGACTCCAGGTCAGGCTCGCTACCGCCTTCCAGCTCATCGCGTAGCTGAACCAACCGTTCGCGTAGCGTGGAGACCGCGCGCAGCTGCTTATCCAGCGTCGAGATCTGCTGTACCAGCAGGTCGGAAAGCGAAAACGCGTCCTGGTCAAGGTAGTCCTTAATAGTGGCGAGTTCCAGCCCGGCCTGCGCCAGCGCCTTAATCATATGCAGACGCTGAACCGCCGCCAGGTTATAGAGTCGGTACCCCGCCTCGCTTCTGGCCGACGGCATCAGCAGCCCCGTTTGTTCATAGTGATGTAGCGTGCGGACGGTCATTCCGGCGCGTCTCGCCAGTTCACCCACCTGAATTAACATAACTGCTCCTGTCGTGCGACCATAGCGCTACTCTGCCGCCTGACGTTACGTCAGGGTCAAGAGTCAAAGAAAGATCTATTTTACCGTGAAGGCGCCATTCGGGCAGCAAAGGCGTTGATGTGAAGAAAAGCGGGATGCGAAAAGCACAACAGCCAGCTACCGGTAAGGCAGCTGGCTGCAGATAAATACGTTATCTAAGCGCACCGCCGCCTGAGACGGCTGGTGCGATAAACTAAAACGGGTTTAGCTATGCCGGTGCTGATCGCGGCGGCCGCGTTTATCGTAATGGCGGACCCACCAGTATTTGTCGCAGACCTGTTCATGTCCGCCAACGCGCGCCCCGGCAAGCCAGAGAACGGCGCCGACAAAAATACTTAATATCGCGCCATGAGCGAAGAACTGAGGCAGGTCAATCTGCGGAAGCTGGTTTAAAATAGAGTAACCCACGCCAACAACCATGACGACCAATCCTAAACCCATCAGTACATTACCGAGTAACGAAGCATTTCTGCGTTTCATATGTCACCTCCGGAACCTTGGGTTACCTGGGAATATCCCCAAAACTTATAGGTCTAGTATAGACAATGGGGATAAGGTTGATTGCGTCGGCGATCACATTAGTCAATATCAAACCAACAAAAACTTACAAATAAGTGACTGAACAACATCAAATTCTAATGGTTTATGAGGGTAATTATCTCTTCCCCTGTCGTTGTGCCGGCAGAATTTTGTCAACCGCGTCGGCAAACAGTACACTACGCGCCAGAGAACGACCCAAGCAGGATAGAAAAGTGACGATAAAACTGATTGTCGGCCTGGCGAACCCCGGCGCTGAATACGCGGCGACCCGGCACAACGCTGGCGCCTGGTACGTAGATTTACTGGCAGAGCGCCATCGCGCCCCGCTGCGCGAAGAGAGCAAATTCTTCGGTTACACCTCGCGGATTAACCTTGCCGGCGAAGATGTCCGCCTGTTGGTCCCGACCACCTTTATGAATCTCAGCGGCAAAGCCGTGGCGGCAATCGCCACCTTCTACCGCATTAACCCGGATGAGATTCTGGTGGCGCACGATGAGCTGGATCTGCCGCCCGGGGTGGCAAAATTTAAGCTCGGCGGCGGCCACGGCGGCCACAATGGCCTGAAAGATATCATCAGTAAGCTGGGCAATAACCCCAACTTTCATCGCTTACGTGTCGGAATCGGCCATCCGGGCGATAAAAATAAAGTTGTCGGCTTTGTGCTGGGTAAACCACCGGCGAGCGAACAGAAACTGATTGATGAAGCGGTTGACGAAGCGGCGCGTTGTACCGAGGTGTGGCTGAAAGACGGTCTCACCAAAGCAACCAACCGTTTACACGCTTTTAAAGCGCAATAACCGGTCGACGTGCGGAATTTTTGCCGCGCACCGTGTATAATAGCTCAGGCTATTTACTTTTCTGCAATCTGCTCACTGTAACAGGTTGATTATCCAAAGATTAAGGTGATTTAAATCATGGGATTCAAATGCGGTATCGTCGGTTTGCCCAACGTCGGCAAATCCACCCTGTTCAATGCGCTCACCAAAGCGGGTATTGAAGCGGCCAACTTCCCCTTCTGTACCATTGAGCCGAACACCGGTGTCGTGCCGATGCCCGATCCGCGTCTGGACAAGCTGGCTGAAATCGTCAAACCACAGCGCATTCTGCCGACCACCATGGAATTCGTCGATATCGCGGGCCTGGTGAAAGGCGCATCCAAAGGCGAAGGTCTGGGTAACCAGTTCCTGACCAACATCCGTGAAACCGAAGCTATCGGTCACGTGGTGCGCTGCTTCGAGAACGACAACATCATCCACGTGAATAACAAAGTGGATCCGGCAGACGACATCGATGTGATCAACACCGAGCTGGCGCTTTCCGACCTCGATACCTGCGAACGTGCGATTCACCGCGTACAGAAGAAAGCGAAAGGCGGCGATAAAGACGCTAAAGCTGAGCTGGCGGCGCTGGAAAAATGCCTGCCGCAGCTGGAAAATGCCGGCATGCTGCGCGCGCTGAAAAACCTGACCGAAGAAGACCGGGCCGCCATCAAATACCTGAGCTTCCTGACGCTGAAGCCGACCATGTACATCGCTAACGTCAACGAAGACGGTTTTGAGAACAACCCGTACCTCGATAAAGTTCGCGAGATCGCCGCTGCTGAAGGTTCCGTGGTGGTCGCCGTGTGTGCCGCTGTCGAATCTGATATTGCTGAACTGGACGATGCCGACCGCGATGAGTTCATGGCCGAGCTGGGTCTCGAAGAACCGGGCCTGAACCGCGTGATCCGCGCCGGTTATGAGCTGCTGAACCTGCAGACCTACTTTACCGCAGGCGTCAAAGAAGTTCGCGCGTGGACTATCCCTGTTGGCGCTACCGCTCCGCAGGCGGCAGGCAAAATTCACACCGACTTCGAAAAAGGCTTTATCCGCGCACAGACCATCGCCTATGAAGACTTTATCACTTACAAAGGCGAGCAAGGGGCGAAAGAAGCCGGTAAGATGCGCGCCGAAGGGAAAGACTACATCGTTAAAGATGGCGACGTCATGAACTTCCTGTTCAACGTCTAATCGTTTTTGTTGTCTCGTGAGATTTCATTGAATCTTATGGCGATTAAAAAACCTTATAAAATCCACGCTATTGCGTGGATTTTTTTTTATTTTCATCGCACCGGCACATTACATGAAAGCGCGGCAGAAATATGAGCATACGCGCAAGCCAGTCGTGGTGGGAGCCAACCCGATTCAAGCCAGCGTTGACTGAGATAATCCGGCTCTGTCGTCTGGAAAGCGTCACCACGCCGCAGGTGAAAACCCTCGATACCGCCCTGCCGCTGGAGCGGAGGCCCGGAATACTGGAGCATATCGGTGACTATCAACACAGGCATCAGTTAAACAAACGGATAGCCCCGAACAGGGGCCACCCTGGCTATGGCCGGTCCGGAACTATCTCCGGATGAAATTAGTAAGTGTGAAAATATTGCTGAATGAGCTGCGGATTTTTAGTTTGGGTCAGTGCCGTCATCAGCAAAATTCGCGCTTTTGCCGGGTTAAGCGAATCGGACACCAGTCCAGGCTGGCCGTCATCAACCGGAACAACACCGCTCCCCGTACGTGAGGCGCGAACAACCACGATACCGGCTTTTTCCGCCTTTTTGATTCCCGCAGCACTGCGTACAGAGACCGACCCCGCGCCGGTGCCGGCATAAATAATACCGTCTACATGATGCGCAATCGCCGCGTCGTACATATATTCAGGGTCGTCCTGATAGCCGTAGATAATGACCACTTTTGGCAATGCGTTAAGGTTACGCACATCAAATACCGAGCGTACAGTGTGAATTTTATCAACACGGGTTTCAAACTGCGGTTTACCGCTCACCATCACCCCGAGATACCCCTCTTCCGGCGCTTTGAAGGTATCCAGTGTCGTGGCATTGGTTTTGGTGACAAAACGGGCAGCGCCGATGCGATCGTTAAGAACCACCATCACTCCGCGTCCTTTCGCCTCCGGGTCAGCCGCTACAGTCACCGCTTCCAGCAGATTCATCGGGCCATCCGCGCTGATTGCCGTTGCCGGACGCATCGCGGCCGTAAACACCACCGGCTTGTTGCTTTTTACGGTCAGGTTAAGGAAGTAAGGCGTCTCATCAAGGGTGTCCGTTCCGTGGGTAATCACGACCCCATCCACATCATCGCGGGCCAACAGCTCGTTGACGCGTTTTGATAGCTTGAGGATTATCTCGCTGGTCATATTTTCACTGCCAATGTTTGCCAGCTGCTCTCCATCAACGCGAGCCACTTTACTCATCTCAGGCACGGCATTAATCAACGTCTGTACGCCAATTGCTCCGGCTTTATATCCTGTAGTCTGAGTATTACTCGCCGCCGAGCCGGCGATGGTACCGCCAGTAGCAAGGATTACAATATGCGGCAGATGCGTCTCACTTAACGCGAAAGTACTTATTGTCAGCAATGCCATTGCCAGTAATGCGCTAAATTTCATATTTACTCATCCCAAAAAGATAAAATTAAAATTCACCAGGTACTATTGCAAAAGGCTTGCCAGGAGGAATTTTCTTTTTATCTGCAGATATGATTAACTTTCAGGCAAAAAAAGGGATTTTAATCATTTTGCGCACGCTGCTGGTGCAGCGATGAACGAAAAGCGGGCATAAAAACTCACCATCCGGCCCAATTCACTTATCTCATCAAGCAGCGCTTACCTTTACCAGCAGGTTAGCTGCGGCAGCTAAGATTTCAGCGGCAGCTCGGTTGTTTTCAGTAAAAACCAAACGAAATAAAAATGCTCGCTCCTGCTTCTTTGCAGGTGGTGTGTATATTACCCACGGACAATCACGCATCTTTATCCACACTTAGCGCCAGCGCGCGGGTATCCTCCAGCACCTGTAACCGACTGTTCAGCGCCTCGTTGATAGATCGGTACGCCTTACTGCCCAGCGCCAGGCGAAACGGCGGCGCTTCCCCACTCGCGGCATCGATTATGGCAGCGACGGTTTTTGACGCATCGCCGTTAATAGCGAGAGTTCCCTGCGCCAGACCGCGACGCACTTCGCCGGCGGGCGTGTTGTCATAACAAGCCATCGGCGAAGCCGTATCCAGTCCGCCCGCAAAATTCGTCGCCGTCGGGCCGGGCTCGGCAATCATAAAATCGATGCCAAAAGGCGCCACTTCCTGGGCGACGGATTCAATAAATCCTTCAATCCCCCATTTGGTAGCGTGATAAAGGCTGAAATTCGGCCAGGCAATCTGCCCGCCTTCTGACGATATCTGCACAATACGTCCGCCTCCCTGCCGACGCAGAGCGGGTAACGCGGCCCGAATAAGCTGAATCGGGCCGATGAGATTGGTGGCAATCTGCCGGTCAATCTGGGCATCGCTCACCTCTTCCGCCGCGCCGAAGAGCCCGTATCCCGCATTACTGACCAGCACATCGATACGCCCGACGAAATCGAATGCCTGCTGCACCGTCCGGCGTACAGCGTCAGTATCCGTAACGTCCAGCAGCAGGATATGAAGCCGCCCATCGTATTGCGCCTGCAGATCATCCAGCGCGCCGGATTTGCGTAGGGTAGCAATCACTTTGTCGCCCCGCGCCAGCAGGCGCTCCGTCATCAGGCGTCCGAGACCGGTTGAAGTACCGGTAATTAACCAGGTTTTGCTGCTCATCGTTATCCTCCAGAAAAGTCTTTAACTCGCCGATACAGGATATGGCATGATGATTAGCACGATAAGACTCAACAAATGGCATGAAGAGGTGAAATGAAATCACCAGTCAAAACCCCGACGCTTTCCGATCTGAAAGCCTTTATTGCCGTCGCGGAACAGCGTAGCTTTCGGCGCGCAGCCGATTTTTCCGGCGTCACGCGTTCCACGCTAAGCCATGCTATCCGCGGACTGGAAGCACGTCTGGGCGTTCGCCTGCTGCATCGCACCACGCGCAGCGTGGCATTGACCGAGGCAGGAGAAACGCTGCTGCGGCGCATTGCGCCGCACCTGAGCGGACTGGAGCAAGCGCTGGAAGAGATCGCCGATACCCAGGGACAGGTCGTGGGCACGCTGCGTATTAATGGCGGGGAAGAAGCTATTCATCTGCTGCTGCAGACAATGGTGCCGGACTATATGGCGCGCTATCCCGGAGTGTCGCTGGATCTGGTCGTGGATGGCCGGCTGGTAGATATCGTCGCCGAGGGCTTTGATGCGGGGATCCGACTGGCGGAAGATGTCCCTGCGGATATGGTGGCTGTACGTTTTGGCGAAGATGTGCGTTTTCTGGCGGTGGCATCGCCGTCGTACCTGACCCGGCACCCTGCTCCGGCAAGCCCGGACGATCTGGCCCGTCATCAGTGCATTCGCCAGCGTTTACCCAGCGGTAAACGCTACCGCTGGGAGTTTTCCCGCCACGGTCAAAGCATCCAGCTGGATGTGCCGGGAACGCTGACCCTAAACAGTTCGCCGCTGATGGTGGATGCGGCGATAAAAGGTCTGGGGATCGCTTATGTCGCGGACGTACACGCCCACGCCGCGCTGGCGGATGGCCGACTGGTCAGCGTGCTGGAGCCATGGTGCCCCCCGATTCCGGGTTTGTGCCTCTGGTTTCCGGCCAACCGACATATGCCCGCCAGCCTGCGCGCGCTGATCGATCTCATGAAAGAACGGGGGCGATGCTCATTGCCGCGAGGGCAAACGGGCGGTGACCTTGATTTCAAAACGGAAGCCATATAACCAGGTGACGCCGACGCCGGTTAGCGTCGGCCAGGGTGCTTCTCCCCAGTATTCCGGCAACACCTTCCAGACCGCGTCGATAGTCGATGGCGCATCGACCAGATACACGGTGACATCAACCACATCGGCAAACGTACAGTCTGCGACGGCCAGCACCGCATTAAGGTTATCAAATGCCCGGCGGATCTCCTGCTCCAGTCCGGGCTCCGCTGAACCATCCTCCCGACTCCCCACCTGACCGGAAACAAACAGAAAATCGCCGGATTTAATGGCCGGAGAGTAACGGTTTTGCTCATACAGCGCCTGGCGCGCGGCGGGGAATACAATATCTGCGGACTTTCTCATCTTTTCTCCAGTTCTCCAGGGGTTTCAGGGATGATAGGCGCCCGCATTCGCTGCCGCTATGCCCGCGGACTGGCATGAGCCGGTGAATATTATTCACCAGTAGAGGATGACGGTGGCTGATGGCCTGATAAGAGAAAAACCGACGCCAGCCCCCTGCACTTTTTTGTCCGCCATAACAGACAACCGCAACTTAATCCTCGCGCTGCACAAGCATTGCCAGCGGCTTCGTCTCGCCCCCATGACACAATACGCTCTCTTATTACATCCGGCATTTGCCTCCCCGCAATCCGCTTAACGGATAAGGTAATCGAAAGATGGCGAGCTATTTCTTTTCTCTTCCTGACGTCTATTTTGGTGAAAACGCGATTCAAACCTTACGTCGGCTGAACCATAAAAAGGTGGCGATTGTGACCGACGGCTTTATGGTGACCTCCGGTAAAACCCGCGACCTGATTAATGAAATGCCGCAAGCCTGCGTCTCTATTTTCAGCGAGGTGAAACCCGACCCGAGCGTTGAGATCCTGCATGCCGGGGCCGCACAATTTAAACGTTTTAAACCGGACGTCATTATCGCGCTGGGCGGCGGCTCTTCTCTGGATGCCGCTAAAGGGATCAAGGTTACGCTGGAAGAGTTCCTCCCCGACCACGCCATAGAGCTTATCGCCATTCCTACCACCAGCGGTTCCGGTTCAGAGGTCACCGCCTACGCCATCATCTCCGATCCGCAAAACGGCCGAAAATATCCGCTGATTGCCGAGGAACTGATCCCGGACTGCGCCATCCTCGATCCCAACCTGGTTCTCTCCGTACCGCGCCAGGTCGCCGTGGATACCGGCATGGATGTCCTGACCCATGCCATTGAGGCGCTGGTGTCGACGGGGGCCAATGATTTTAGCGACGCGCTCGCCGAGAAAGCCATTGCGCTGGTCTGGCAACACCTGCCCGACGTTTTTAGCGATGAGAATAATCTTGCGGCTCGGGGCCATATGCACAACGCCTCTTGCATGGCCGGTATGGCGTTTAATTCGGCAGGATTGGGATTAGTGCACGGCATGGCGCACGCTATCGGCGGAATGTTGCATATCCCGCACGGCAAGATTAACGCCATGCTGCTGCCCTTAGTTATTGAACACAATGCCCGCCACGCCCCGCACGCACGGATGAGATACCTGAAATGCGCCGCCATTATGGGCATCCGGGCGGCAACGACGGAACAAACCCTGCGCGCGCTGATCGGCAGCATTCGCGATATCAATCATCATTTTGGTATTCCACCAACGCTGCAGGCGCTGGGAAAAGAGCGGGCGGCGGTGGAATCCCTGCGCCAGGCGCTGATCGCGGCAACTTTAGGGGATGGCTGCACGCAAACCAATCCCTGCCAGCCCCGCGCCGCTGATGTAGACCACTTGCTGACCGCTATCGCCGGCTAAATCTGGACAAGATTGTCCTGCGACCGGCGGAGCGTCAAAAAAGTCCTGCGCAACCGCAAAAAGGCCAACGCGGGACTGAATATGCTTGTATCGCTCTTTTCATCACTTTCAGGTTGTTGACGCTATGAATGACACCCAGCAGCAAGCCGAATTAATCGCCCGGGAAATTCTTCAGGAGCTCAGGTCCCGTGGCGCCGGGGCGGTGACCGGTTCCCCCTGCGCCGCGCAGACCTTGCGCATCCCCGTTGGTATCTCTAACCGCCACGTTCATCTGAGCCGGGAAGATATGGACATCCTGTTTGGCTATGGCGCCGCCCTCACCCGCATGAAAGCGGTAAAACAGCCGGGCCAGTATGCCGCCGAAGAGACGGTGACTCTGCGCGGACCAAAAGGGGAGCTCACCAGAGTACGTGTCCTTGGCCCGCTGCGCAGCACCACCCAGGTTGAAATCTCCGTCGCCGACAGCTTTGTCCTCGGTGTCAAGGCGCCATTGAGAATGTCCGGCGACCTACAGGACTCGCCGGGGATCGAGATTATCGGCCCGCGCGGGCGGGTCAGCAAAACGGATGGTGCGATTGTCGCCTGGCGCCATATTCATATTTCGCCCGCCGATGCCGAACGCCACGCCCTGCGCGACGGCATGGAAATTGACGTGCGTATCGACGGCTATCGCGGCGGCATTCTCAGCCACGTGGTGGTTCGGGTAAGTGCGGACGCGGTGCTGGAAATGCATGTTGATGTTGAAGAGGCCAACGGTTTTGGCTTGCGTAACGGCGATTGCGTCCAGCGCGCGTTTGTGGAACGCCGCCATGACTGACAGCACAGCAACCCGGCGGCTGAATGCATTGGCGGAACTGGTCTGCCAGGACGGATGCCGCGCCTGGTCTGGCGCGCTAAAAGTGGGTGTCGATCCGGGCACCGCCAATATCGCCATGGTTGTGCTGGATGAAAACGATAACCCCGTCGCCGGCATCAGCCATCCTTCACGGGCGCTGAAAGACGGCGTGATGGTGGATTTCCTGACCGCCAGGCTGGTGACGCCGCCTGGCATCGCCATGCGCAGCCGCTGAGGAGAACAACGATGGATGCACAGCGACTCTCACACCGGCTCGACCGCCTCATTGCCGACCTGCTGGCTCAACGTCGGCGGCGCCTGCAAGCCCACGGCAAGGTTATGCGCGTGGTATTAAGTGGGGAGGATCTCGCCACACTCCCGGCGACGCTGGATTGTCTGACGGCGCTTAACCGACGCGGCTATCTGCTGGTGATGACCTTTTCCCATAGCGCCATCCAGGCGTCGTTGCACACCCTCTGTCTGGAGGCTCTGGCACATCGCGATGTTGAGGCGCTGTGCGATGACCGGGATCCCTGCAAGGCAGAAGATGCGTTCAGCGGCCTGTATCTGCCCGCGTTGTCCACTAACAGCCTGAGCAAAATCGCCTTAGGTATACGCGATAACCGGGTGTGCCGTTGGGCTTTTCACGCCCTGAGTCTGAACATCCCCATCATCGTCACGCTCAATGCCGAATGCCGGGACACCGCCGCCAGCCAGCTCCCCCCGGCATTGCGGGCACAGCTGACCCGTTACGTCGCCACCCTCGGGGAGTATGGCATCACGATTATCGGCCGCCCCACGGCGAACCCGGCACAGAGGCCGGCAACGCGCGTTGGTAAGCCGCTGATCACCCTCAGCGATGTGCGCCAGCACCCCACTGGCGCGGTACTGTCCGTTGGGCCGCGGACGCTCATCACTCCCGCCGCTCGCGATGAAATTCGCGACCGCGGTATTGTCATGGTGCAGGGTCACCAGGAGGAAATATGTATCTGGCAAAAGTAACCGGAGCCCTGGTGTCGACGACCAAGCATGCTTCGCTCAATGGTGCAAAGCTGCTGATTGTCGCCCGCCTGGATGAACACTATCAGCCCACCGGCACGGCACAGGTCGCCGTCGACTTTGTCGGCGCCGGAAACGGGGAAACGGTCATCGTCACCACCGGTAGCTCCGCGCGGATGACCACCAGCAAAGAACATTCGGTGATTGATGCTGCCGTAGTCGGCATTGTCGACTCGCTCGATCTTAACGGCCAGTAAGCGCCACGGAGGAAAGTATGCACACCACGTTGAATGCTGAACTGGATCGCCGTATCAACGATGCCATTGCGCGTCAGTTAGCGCCGCTTCCGGCCTCGCTGACGCTGACGGATGCGGCATCGCTGGCGCACTATGCCATCGATGCGGCGAACAGCGCGAAGGTGCCCATTGTTTTTAGCCTGGTGGATGCCCACGGTCTGCAGCGCTACTTCTTTAGTCAGGATAACGCCCTGCTTATCAGCCATACGCTGGCCATGCAAAAGGCCTGGACCGCCGTGGCGCTCAGGATGCCGACCCACCGGCTCGCGGCCGACGTATTGCCTGGCGCCAGCCTGTACGGCTTGTCGCATACGCAAGGGCTTTGCTGCTTTGGCGGCGGGCTCCCCTGCTGGTCCGCCGGCGTGCTGCTCGGCGCTATCGGCATCAGCGGCGGGAGCGTCGAGGAAGATATCGCGATCGCCACGCAAACTCTGGCGCGCTTCAGCCGCGAGCGTTTTTCGCTCACACCATGCAATGAGTCTCTCTAAAGAAAACGGATACAGACAGGGGTCATCATGTCGTCAGCATCACTGATTCTGGTTATTAACTGTGGTTCATCTTCCCTCAAGTTTTCCGTCATCCCGCGCCACCAGGAGACCCCGGTGCTCTGCGGACTGGCCGAAAAGCTGGGGCTTCGCGACGCCTGCATCACGTTCAACGATGCGCAAGGGAAGACGACCAGCGGGTTGCCTGACGGTGCCAGCCATACCTGTGCGCTAAAGGCGCTGTTCGCCCGGCTCGCCGGGCAGGCGCTACTGCCGCAGGTGTGCGCCATCGGTCATCGGGTGGCGCACGGCGGGAATGACTTCAAACATTCGGTGCGGCTCACGGCGCCGGTCATCGAGCGTATCCGGGAATTATCGGCGCTGGCCCCGCTGCACAATCCCGCCAACCTGACTGGCATTGAAGCCGCCATGGCGCTGTTACCCGAGCTGCCGCAGGTGGCGGTGTTTGATACCGCCTTTCATCAGACGCTACCGCCGGCAGCCTATACCTACGCCATCCCGCTGGAGTATTTACACCAGCATCAGGTCCGACGTTATGGCTTTCATGGCACCTCCCATCGCTTTATCGCCGCTGCAGCCGTCGCACGTCTGGGCCTCAACCCCGCCAACCACGGCATACTGATTGCCCATCTCGGCAATGGCTCGTCGGTCTGCGCGGTGAAAAACGGGCAGAGCGTCGACACCTCGATGGGCATGACGCCGCTTGAAGGGCTGGTGATAGGCACGCGCTGCGGCGATCTGGATTTTGGCGCTGCGGTCTATATTGCCCGCTGTACCGGACAGACGATTGAATCACTTTACAAGATGGTCAATAGCGAGGCGGGATTGTTCGGTCTGTCGGGTCTGTCCAGCGATTGCCGCACCCTGCAAGAGGCGCGCAGCCACGGCGATCCCCGGGCCACTCTCGCGATTGATGTCATGGTACACCGACTGGCCCGCCACCTTGGCGCCCATCTCGCTTCGCTACATCGCTTTGATGCGCTGATCTTTACCGGCGGCATCGGGGAGAACTCGGCGCTGGTCCGGGAGCTTACCGCCGAACGGCTGGCAATATTTGGCGTGCAGCTCGACACCGCGCGCAATGCGCAAATGGTCGCCGGCCGGGAGGGCATTATCTCACACCCCGGCTCACCGCTTGTGGCGGTCATTGCCACCAATGAAGAGCGGATGATTGCCGAAGATGCGGCTGCGCTTGCCCCTTTGCTGGAAGGGGCCGCCTGAGCGCATCCTCAAGGTAGTCATTCGGGGAGGATTTTATTGTCCAGCTGAAAACGGGAAAACAAGAAAGTCTCTCTGCCGGGCAAAACATTTTGTCTCTGGCACCATAACATCGTAGTGCATGAATTTATTAAGTCTATGAACTCAACCTTCGTCGGTTAATTCATAACTTGCTTTTACTCTCACCTGGAAATATTGAGGTCGTTATGCAACAAGAAGCATTAGGTATGGTTGAAACAAAAGGTCTGGTTTCCGCAATCGAAGCCGCAGATACCATGGTGAAATCCGCTAACGTCACGCTGGTGGGTTATGAAAAAATTGGTTCCGGGTTGGTTACCGTCATGGTTCGCGGCGACGTCGGCGCAGTCAAAGCGGCAACGGACGCCGGCTCAGCGGCGGCAGGTAAAGTCGGTGAACTGGTCTCCGTACATGTGATTCCGCGCCCACATATTGAAGTGGAAAAAATCCTGCCGAAAGCTGTCAGTTAATAAAGCCAGAGGATACCGACCATGAGAGATAATCTTGTTGAGCAGATTATATCTGAAGTAATGCACAAACAGACTGATGATCGCGCAAATAATAAAACGCTGGCCAGCTTTATCGGTTGCGGTTTAACTGAATTTGTCGGCACAGCCCTCGGGCATACCATTGGATTAGTTATTGCCAATGTTGATCATCAATTACATGAAGTCATGAATATCGACAAGAAATATCGCTCCATCGGTATTCTTGGCGCCCGGACCGGGGCCGGACCGCATATATTTGCCGCGGATGAGGCCATTAAAGCCACCAACAGTGAAATTCTCTCCATTGAGCTGGCTCGCGATACCGAGGGCGGCGGTGGGCATGGTTGCCTGATCATTTTCGGCGCTGCCGATGTCTCCGATGTGCGCCGCGCGGTTGAAGTCGCGCTGGGCGAAATTCAACGCACCATGGGCGATGTTTATGGCTCCCCGGCCGGTCATCTGGAGTTCCAGTACACCGCCCGCGCCAGCAGCGCGCTCAATAAAGCCTTCGGCGCCCCGCTGGGTAAATCTTTTGGCCTGACCTGCGCTTCCCCGGCGGCGATTGGCGTAGTGGTCGCCGACGCCGCGGCAAAAGCCGCCGTCATCGAACCGGTGGGTTACGCCAGTCCGGCGCACGGCACCAGCTTCAGTAACGAAGTGATCTTCACGTTTGCCGGTGATTCCGGCGCGGTACGCCAGGCGGTCATCGCCGCCAGAGACGTCGGGAAACAGCTGCTGGCGACGCTCGATCCGGCGCCCATCAAATCGACCACGACGCCGTACATTTGATGGTGGCACCCACGAGCGAAGCGAAGTAAGGAAGATACAGCATGAACGATCTTGATATTACTCAGGCCGTCTCCCGCGTGCTGAGTAAATATACCAAAACGACGGCACCAGCGCCCGAACAGCACGCGCCGGCAGCCACCACAGCGCTCGATCGCGGCAGCATCGACGCGATTGTCGCCAGCGTACTGGCAAGCCAGACCGTAACCGCTGTCGACGGTAGCGCCGGTGACGGGGTGTTTGCCACCATGGATGCCGCGATTGCGGCGGCGCAGCAGGCATACATCCAGTATCGCCACTGCTCAATGCAGGATCGCGCCCGCTTTGTTGAAGGCATTCGCCAGTTTTTCCTGCAGGAAGAAATTTTGCACACGCTCTCGACCATGGCGGTGGAAGAGACCGGGATGGGAAACTATGCCGATAAGATGGTGAAAAACCGCGTTGCCGCGCAAAAAACCCCAGGGGTTGAAGATCTCATCACCGCGGCAACCAGCGGCGATGGCGGCCTGACGCTGACCGAATACTCCGCCTATGGCGTCATTGGTTCAATCACGCCGACCACCAATCCGACCGAGACCATTATCAACAATACCCTCGGTATGTTGGCCGCAGGCAACGCCGTGGTCTTTAGCCCGCATCCGCGTTCGCGTCAGGTGTCGTTACACTGCATCACGCTCATCAATCAACAGCTGGCCCGGCTTGGCGCCCCCGCCAGTCTGGTCGTCACGGTCGCCAGCCCGTCAATTGACAACACCAATGCCTTAATCGGCGACGCGCGTATCAATATGCTGGTCGCCACCGGCGGGCCGGCGATAGTCAAAACCGTGATGTCATCCGGTAAGAAAGCGATTGGCGCCGGCGCGGGCAACCCTCCCGTCGTTGTTGATGAAACCGCCAATATCGAGAAAGCCGCCCGCGATATCATCAACGGCTGCAGCTTCGATAACAACCTCCCCTGCGTGGCGGAAAAAGAGGCCATTGTCGTCAATGAAGTGGCGGACTATCTCATCCACTGCATGAAAAAAAGCGGCGCCTGGCTGCTGTGCGACAAGCAACATATTCAGCGTTTACAGGCGCTGGTGCTGAATGAAAAAGGGAACGGTCCGAGTACCGCAATGGTGGGGAAAGATGCGCGCTACATTCTGCAGCAAATCGGTATCAGCGTGCCGGAGGAGATCAAAGTTATTCTGATTGAAACCGAGCGTGACCATCCCTTCGTGGTGCACGAACTGATGATGCCGATTTTGCCGGTGGTCAGAGTGGAAAACGTCGATGAAGCGATCGATCTGGCGGTGAAGGTGGAACATGGTCATCGTCACACGGCGATGATGCACTCTACCAACGTCGATAAACTGACCAAAATGGCGCGGCTGATCCAGACCACTATTTTTGTGAAAAATGGCCCGTCGTATGCCGGGTTAGGCGTCGGCGGCGAAGGACACTCCACATTTACCATCGCCGGTCCGACCGGTGAAGGCCTGACCTCGGCACGCTCCTACGCCAGGCACCGCCGTTGCATAATGGTTGAAGCGCTCAATATTCGTTGACTGAAGCAGGATGGCTGACCCGATCATGAAAAAACGCATTATCAACGCGCCGACGGCGGAAACGCTCGCCATGCTGAAAAGGCGGATGCCTTCGGAAGCTCGCAACCGGCTGGAAAGCATCCGCATTGACGCTATCGGGTTGATGATGTTGCCAGTACCCGATCTGTACTTTTACGCCGATCTGGCAAGTAAAAGCGCACATGTTGCGGTATCGGAGATCTTTGGCAGCTGTCCGCAGCATATCACGACGCTGGCGCTGTTCGGCGAGATCGCCGCAGTGAATGAAGCCATGCGTATTATTGAGGATGATGACAGTCCGTTCTGAGAGTTCGCTTATGAAAAGAATTTTGCTACTGGCAGGCGATTTCTCTGAAGACTATGAAGTCATGGTGCCGTGGCAGGCATTAAGCATGTTAGGTTTCAGAGTGGATGTGGTGTGCCCTGGAAAACGCAGCGGGGAATATATCAAGACCGCGATTCATGATTTTGAGGGCGATCAAACCTATAGCGAAAAGCCTGGCCACCTGTTCCGCTTAACCGCCTCTTTTGATGAGGTCAGAGTGCAGGAATATTGTGGGATATATCTTGCCGGCGGCCGCGCTCCGGAATATTTACGCCTCAACCGGATGGTATTAAATATCATCCACTGTGCGAATAATATTTCGCTACCGATTGCCGCGATATGTCATGGACCACAAATTCTGGTTGCCGCCGGGATATTAAAAGGTAAAACGCTGACGGGATATTTCACTTTGAAGCCTGAAGTTGAAATGGCTGGCGGCATATGGGTGAGCGCCGCAGACCACGAGGCGGTACATGACGGCAATCTTGTCACCGCGACGACCTGGATGGCGCACCCGGAAATATTACGTCAATTTATTAGTTTAATCGGCAGCAATACTATTAGCTAGCGTACCCGGCACTACCGTCAGGTAAAAAAACTCAGGTGTGGTAATACCCCACGCTTATATCATTTCGGGAGTTATTGTATGTTAGAGAAAGGCTTTACTCATCCGACCGATCGTGTAGTAAGACTTAAAAATATGATCCTGCATGCTAAACCATATGTAGAATCTGAACGTGCGGTGCTGGCAACCGAGGCATATAAAGAGAATGAACAGCTTCCCGCTATTATGCGTCGGGCAAAAGTCGTTGAGAAAATATTTAACGAACTGCCGGTCACTATTCGCCCTGACGAGTTAATCGTCGGCGCCGTCACGATTAATCCGCGTTCAACAGAAATTTGCCCTGAGTTTTCTTATGAGTGGGTCGAAAAAGAGTTCGACACCATGGCACAGCGTGTTGCCGACCCGTTTATTATTGAGAAAAAAACCGCCGATGAGCTCCACCAGGCTTTTAAATACTGGCCGGGTAAAACCACCAGTTCGCTCGCCGCCGCCTATATGTCCGAAGGGACGAAAGAGAGCATGAGCAACGGCGTCTTCACCGTCGGCAACTACTTCTTTGGCGGTGTCGGACACGTCAGCGTCGACTATGGCAAGGTACTGAAAATCGGCTTTCGTGGGATCATCGATGAAGTCACCCGCGCGCTGGAGAATCTCGACCGCCGCACTTCTGATTACATCAAAAAAGAGCAGTTCTACAACGCCGTTATTCTGAGCTATCAGGCAGCAATCAACTTCGCCCATCGCTACGCGCAGGAAGCCTCGCGCCTTGCCCGTGAAGAACGCGACCCTATCCGCCAGCGCGAGCTGGAACAGATTGCCAGCAACTGTACCCGCGTGCCGGAATACGGCGCGACAACCTTCTGGGAAGCCTGCCAGACCTTCTGGTTTATTCAGAGCATGCTGCAGATTGAATCCAGCGGCCACTCGATTTCCCCCGGCCGCTTCGACCAGTACATGTATCCGTATCTGGCGGCGGATACCGCCATCGGCAGCGAATTTGCCCAGGAGCTGGTGGACTGCTGCTGGATCAAGCTTAACGATATCAACAAAACCCGCGATGAGATTTCTGCCCAGGCCTTCGCCGGCTACGCCGTGTTCCAGAACCTGTGCGTGGGCGGTCAGACGGAAGATGGTCGCGACGCCACCAACCCACTAACCTACATGTGCATGGAAGCCACGGCCCACGTGCGTTTACCGCAGCCCTCTTTCTCGATTCGCGTCTGGCAAGGCACGCCGGATGAGTTTCTGTATCGCGCCTGCGAGCTGGTCCGTCTGGGGCTTGGCGTACCGGCCATGTACAACGATGAGGTGATCATCCCGGCGCTGCAAAACCGCGGCGTCTCGCTGCATGACGCCCGCGACTACTGCATCATCGGCTGCGTGGAGCCGCAGGCGCCTCATCGCACCGAAGGCTGGCACGACGCGGCGTTCTTCAACGTCGCGAAGGTCCTGGAGATCACCCTTAACAACGGCCGCTCAGGAAACAAACAGCTGGGGCCGATGACCGGCGAAATGACCCAGTACACCGGTATGGACGACTTCTTCGCCGCCTTCAAAAAACAGATGGCGCACTTTGTGCACCAGTTGGTCGAGGCGTGCAACAGCGTCGACATTGCCCACGGCGAACGCTGCCCGCTGCCGTTCCTCTCCGCGCTGGTGGATGACTGCATTGGCCGCGGTAAATCCCTGCAGGAAGGCGGCGCGATTTACAACTTTACCGGCCCGCAGGCGTTCGGTATTGCCGATACCGGCGACTCCGTCTACGCCATCCAAAAACAGGTGTTTGAAGATCGTCGCCTGACGCTTCAGGAACTGAAGGGCGCGCTGGACGCCAACTTCGGCTACCCGGTCGGTGGCCACCCGCATAGCGCGGCGGCAAAATCCTCTCTCGGCGAGCAGGATATTTACGAAGTGGTCAAACGTATTATCGACCGGCACGGTTCGCTGAATCCGGCAGAGATTAAAGACGAAGTCTATCGTCAGCTCGCCAGCACCAGTCCGGCCCCGTCGGCGGCAAATCCGCGTTATGAAGAGATTCGCCATATTCTGGAAAATACGCCGTGTTTTGGTAACGACATCGACGACGTGGATCTTGTCGCCCGCCAGTGCGCGCTGATCTACTGCCAGGAAGTGGAGAAGTACACCAACCCACGCGGCGGACGTTTCCAGGCCGGTATCTATCCGGTGTCGGCAAACGTGCTGTTTGGTAAAGACGTGAGCGCCCTGCCGGACGGTCGCCTGGCGAAAGAACCGCTTGCCGACGGCGTATCGCCGCGCCAGGGGAAAGATACCCTCGGCCCGACCGCCGCCGCCAACTCGGTAGCCAAACTGGATCACTTTATCGCTTCGAACGGTACGCTCTACAACCAGAAATTCCTGCCCTCCTCGCTGGCGGGGGAAAAGGGTCTGCGAAACTTTGGCGGTCTGGTGCGCAACTACTTCGATAAGAAAGGGATGCACGTACAGTTTAACGTTATCGATCGCAACACCTTGCTGGAAGCACAGAAAAATCCGCAGCAGCACCAGGACCTGGTGGTTCGCGTTGCGGGCTATAGCGCGCAGTTCGTGGTGCTGGCGAAAGAAGTCCAGGATGACATCATCAGCCGTACCGAACAGCAATTCTGATTTTGCCTGACCTGCCAGGGCCATACGGCGACGTATGGCCCTTTATCAGACCCGATTTTAGCGGCTGACTTGCTGTTGCCTGTGGTCGCTTTTTTGACGAGTGATGTTATGAACAGAGTCGAATACGATACCGAAGGCGTGTTATTCAATATTCAACGCTACTCCCTGCATGATGGCCCCGGCATCCGCACGATCCCCTTTTTTAAAGGCTGTCCGCTGGCCTGCAAGTGGTGCAGCAACCCGGAATCTCAGCGCCCGCAGCCCGAGTTAATCTATAAAAAAAGCGACTGTATTCGCTGCGGAAAATGCGTGGAGGTCTGTCAACAGCGGGCGCTCTCCCCTGGCAATCCGTTCTTTATCGACCGCGAACGCTGTATTCAGTGCGGCCAATGCACCGCGGTTTGCCCGACCCAGGCGCTGGAAATGAAAGGCAAACGCATGACCGTCAGCGAGGTGATGCGTGAGCTGCAGAAAGAGGAAAACTTATTTCGGCGCTCCGGCGGCGGGATTACCCTCTCCGGCGGTGAACCGCTGGCGCAACCGGAGTTTGCCCGCGAGCTTCTGAAAGCCTGTAAAGCCAAGGGTTGGCATACGGCGATGGAAACGACGGGAATGACCCGCAAAGCGGTGATTGAGGAGGTCTTTCCGTGGGTCGATCTGGCATTGACGGATATAAAAGCCGTTAACCCGACGCTTCATCAACTCAATACGGGGGTTGATAACCGTACGATTCTGGAAAACCTGATTCGCATCTCCTTTATCACTCACGTTATTGTGCGCATCCCGGTGATTCCCGACGTTAACGACAGCCCGGAGGAGATTCGCAGCATTGCTGAATTTGCCCGCCTGATGTCCGGGGTAGACACCATTCATCTCCTGCCTTATCACACCTTTGGCGAAAATAAATATACCCTGCTGGGCCGCATTTATCCCATGGGGGATGTCGGCTCGCACTCCGAAGTCAAAATGGCCAACCTGAAAAAACTCGTTGAATCGATGGGATTTCATTGCCATATCGGCGGCTAATCCTGACAACGCAAAAAATGATTTCGCGCTCTTATCCTTTGTACCCCAATCGTTAAGAGATGGCGTAGCGCATCGCTTAATACAGGAAAAAACTATGAGTGACTCTCGTGAATCAGTAACCGGACAGTGTATTGCAGAATTTCTGGGGACCGGATTGTTTCTGTTTTTCGGCACCAGCGTACTGTGTGCGGCAAAACTGGCTGGCGCCAGCTTCGGTCTTTGGGAAATCTGCATTGTGTGGGGGCTGGGGATTGCGCTGGCGGTGTACCTGACGGCGGGGATCTCCGGGGCTCATCTTAACCCGGCGGTCACCATCGCGTTATGGATGTTCGCCCGCTTTGAGGCGAAAAAAGTCGCGCCTTATATCCTGGCGCAGATGGCTGGCGCATTTTGCGGCGCCGCCCTGACCTATCTGCTGTACCACAATCTGTTCGCTGATTATGAACAGGCCCACCAGATGGTGCGCGGCAGTCAGGACAGCCTGTATCTGGCCAGCATCTTTTCGACCTATCCGGCGGCCAGCATCAGCGTCTGGCTTGCGGCGCTGGTGGAAATTGTCATTACCTCGATGCTGATTGGCTTGATCATGGCGCTGACCGACGATGGCAACGGCGTGCCGAAAGGGCCGCTGGCACCGCTGCTGATTGGCCTGCTGGTGGCGGTCATCGGTGCGGCGACCGCGCCGCTAACCGGATTTGCCATGAACCCGGCTCGTGATTTTGGCCCAAAACTGTTCACCTTTCTGAACGGCTGGGGCTCCGTTGCCATGACCGGCGGCAGAGAGATCCCCTACTTCCTCGTGCCTTTGATTGCGCCGGTCATCGGCGGGATCCTCGGCGCGGCTATCTATCGCTTCGGTATCGGGCGCAACCTCCCTGCCGCCAAAGCCGCCGGGGAGACGGCGAATCATCCGCTGTCCTGATTAACCTGACGCGCCGGCACTCCGCAACGCGCTGCGGAGTGCTCCCCCCTTTTCAGCTCCGCCCCCTCTCCCCTGGCGCCATGCGACGCTTAATTCCGATGGTTCAAACACTGCTCACCCCCTCTCGCCGCCGTTTTCCTGATGCGCAACGACAAAAAAGCCACCCGCAGGTGGCTCAACTGAAACGATGTAAGTTAGCGCCGGGTGTTCTTCGCCCGGGTTCGCGCCGTTTTTTTCTCCTCCGGGCTCGTCTGCGCCGCGGGTGCAGGCTGAGGTTCAGCCTCTTTACCCACCGGCTGAACCCGCGCCGGGTCACTCTCCGCCGCGGGTGATTCTGCCGACGCAACCTCCGGGCTCTCCTCGAAGGCCAGGCAGGAGGCGACCTCTGCGCAAGAGGCAATATTGACCACCGCAATCGTCGCATCAGGGCCGTTCTCTGCCGCCGGGAGGCATTCGGCGACAGGCGCTGCCGGTTCAGGAAGCGCGCCGCACGTTTGCGATGAGGCAATCAGAGTGTCGATCCCGGCAGCGGTACGCGCAATCACTTTCCAGGCGTAGACCTGCCCGACCCGGCTGGCGGCGGCAACCCCGGCGGACACGGCGGCGTTCATGGCGCCAACCTCACCGGTTAATTTGATGGTCACCAGCCCGCCGCCCTTCGTCAGCTCGTATCCGACCAGTTCGACATTCGCCGATTTTATTGCCGCATCGGCGGCCTCTACCGCCGCCGTTAAGCCAACGGTTTCAATTAAGCCTAAGCTCTGCCCGGACATATCTCTCTCCTGTTATTTTTCATGCAAGGGGGCACACACCGACGCGCGCAGCTGGCCGGCGGCATCGTCACGCAACCGCGGCGCCTTATCCGTGCTTTCCCAGGGGAAGACTTCCCGACCAAAATGGCCGTAGCAGGCCGTCT
Organism: Raoultella sp. T31; assembly: GCF_002806725.1. Lineage (NCBI taxonomy): Bacteria > Pseudomonadati > Pseudomonadota > Gammaproteobacteria > Enterobacterales > Enterobacteriaceae > Klebsiella > Raoultella sp. T31. Next base: position 216,037 of record NZ_PIBO01000001.1, on the reverse strand, counting down.
GGCGATAGCGCGGCGCCAGCAAATCAAGCTCGCGGATGATGCCATACACGCTGAGGTCAAAATGACGGTCGACCAACTGCGTCAGCTGCTTTGCCGACAGGCGGGAAGTCCCAAATGTATTGATGGCCACCGAAACCGGTCGGGAAAGGCCAATGGCCCAGGCCAGCTGGACTTCGCATCGCGTGGCGAGCCCCGCCGCAACGATATTTTTCGCCACGTAGCGCGCAGCATAGGCCGCAGAACGATCGACCTTCGAAGGATCTTTACCGGAAAACGCCCCGCCGCCGTGGCGCGCTGCGCCGCCATAGGTATCGACAATAATTTTGCGTCCGGTCAGGCCGCAATCCGCAGCGGGTCCACCGTTGATAAACGGCCCCGCAGGATTAATCAGTAGCCGCGTGGCGGGAATCAGCCAGCGCGCCGGAATAACCGGTTTAATGACCTCTTCCAGCACCGCTTCACGCAGTGTCGCCAGCGGAAGATCGGCGCGATGCTGCGTGGAAACCACGATGGTGTCAGCATGATCGACCCGTCCGTCACGATAATGCAGCGTCACCTGGCTCTTGGCATCCGGTAATAACCCATCCAGCTGGCGTGTTTTACGCAGCTGCGCCTGACGCGCCATCAGCCGGTGAGCGTAGAGAACGGGAGCAGGCATCAGCTGTGGCGTTTCATCGCAGGCATAGCCGAAGGTGATTCCCTGATCGCCGGCCCCCAGTGAGGTCGGATCGCGGGCGCGGATCCCGTTAGCAATATCAGCAGATTGCCTGCCCAGCAGGCTGATCACCGCACAAGTTGCGGCGTCAAAACCTTTCGACGAGTGGTCGTAGCCGACAGACTTCACCGTCGCCCGCACAATCTGCTCAAGGTCGATACTGGCATCGGTCGATATCTCTCCGGCCACAATCACCGCCCCGGTTTTGACCAGGCACTCGCAGGCCACTTTGGCCCACGGATCGCTGAGTAAACAGGCATCGAGAATGGCGTCAGAAATCTGGTCCGCCATCTTATCCGGGTGCCCTTCGGCAACGGATTCGGAGGTAAAGAGGTATTCATCCATGGCAGGGCCACTGTATAAAGAAGGGTGTTCCATCTTAGCGGCGCGCGGCGCGGCGGCGAGTAAACAATCTTGCCGGGATAGCGGACTTTCTTGCGCTTACGCTGGGGCAAGCGCAAAAAAGACCGGGTGGCGATCAGCCCGCCTCGGGCGAAGCGATGCGGCGATAATCGGATGGCGCAATGCCGGTCTCTTTCTTGAAGATCCGACAAAAATAGTTCGCATCCTGCCAGGAGAGCTCCAGCGCGATGGTGTTCACTTTTAAATCGCTGAATTGCAGAAGAGATTTGGCGATGTTGATTTTGCGGCTGGTAATGTAACTGGAGAACCCGCTACCGGTACTCTTTTTAAACGCCCGGCTCAGATAGCACGGGCTGACGAAGGACTCCGCGGCGATATCATCCAGCGTCATGTTGTTAAGCATGTTTTTTTCAATATGGAAGCGTGCTCTGGCGACAAAATCCATGCCGCCGCTGGCGCTTTTAAACAGCAGCTCGAAGATAGCGCGACTGAGATTTAACAACCCCACCATCACCTGCCAGTAGCGACCGGCGGCCAGACCGTGCTGATGAATGCTCTGAATCAGATCGGTAATCTGATACCGACACGGGGTATATTTATCGCCGAACCCGGCAAGGTGCTGCTGGAGCAATTCCAGCACGTTGGTCAGCCTCTTCACGCCTTCGTTATCAGGCGTCTGTTGCGCGCAGGCCGCATCCAGAATAGCGAATAACCAGGTGTGCCAGCCGGGATAATCACAATCGCTCATCAGGTCGTTTATCGTCTGCCGCTGCTCCCGCGTCGCGACAGCCCCCTGCTCATCCACCAGCAAGGTTTTACGAATCGTATCGCTGAGAATACTCTGCTTAACCGGTTTTAGCAGATAGTCATCCACTTTCAGGCTCAGCATATGACGCACAATATCAAAGTCATCATTCGCCGTGGTGACAATGACTTTGGTTTGCGTGTTTTTCTGCTTGAGATACTCAATAACCTGATTGCCATTGGGTAACGGAATGTTGATATCCACCAGCATCATATCGATTTGATTAAGTTCATCGATAAGCTGAATGGCCTTTTTCCCCGTCGCCGCTTCATGAATGACAGCGTTCTCCACGCAGCGCGAGACGATGCGCTTGAGCGACTCCGACTCAATATACTCATCTTCGACAATAACAATGCTATACATTCTCACACTCCAGATTCAGTCGGCGCCAGCGGAAACCGGAGTTTGACCGTGGTGCCGAGCATCGGCTTATGGGGACTGGCTATCTGCAAACCATAGTGTTCACCAAATAACAGCTGCAGGCGGTTGTTGATATTATTAATGCCGATCCCGCCTTTCTGTCGATTCTGGTTGCCGGAGAGAATATGCTCAATATCCTCGGGTGAAATACCATCCCCGTTATCGGTTATCTCGATAATCACATCTTTACCATCATCGGTAGCACGCAGAATAATGTGACTTTTGGTTTCACGCGGTTCGACAACATAATTAAAAAAGTTCTCCACCAGCGGCTGGAGAATTAAAAAAGGACAAACCGTTTCATTATATTTTTCAGGAATGTCGCAAATATAGTCAAAGCGCTCATTCATCCTGACTTTTTGAATTGACATATAGCAATTGACATAATTCATTTCGCGGCCAAGGGTAATCAGACCATTGTTATTCTTACGCAGCAAATAGCGCATCATATCGGAAAAGTCATGCACCATTGTTTCCGTACGGCTGGCATCTTCGAGAAACGCCAGACGACCTATTGTATTCAGCACGTTAAACAAAAAGTGAGGGTTAATCTGATAAGAGAGCGCTTTGAACTCGGCCTCATGCAATGAACGTTCGATCGCCACGCGTTTACGCAGTTCGCAGGTTAGCTCCTGCTCTTTTTGCCGCAGTTCACGCTGGATGTTGTTGGCATGAGCCTGCTCGACCAGATAGGAGGCCACGTGCAGCAGCGTGTAGGCCGTCGATTCAAAGCGATCGTAGGGGATGCGCGGCGTATTCTCATGCAGATTGATAAGCCAGGGATTGTCTTGCCACAGATGATTATTGTTGAGGATATAGGGAATGGTTTGCTCTTTCTCCGCTTCGACTTTGACCTGCCCGGAGATGAAGGCGCCGAGATAATGATTATTGATCATAATGGGCACGGCAAATTCGACAAAACCACAGTAACAGCGGTAGACCACCGGTTCGCCGGCAAGCATCGCCGCCCGCCCCCCGGCGCTGTCGCTGTCATAGCAGTGGCGGGCCAGGGTGGCATTCATTCTCGAGCGGGCGCAAAAATCAGAGAATCCGCTCGCCTGGGTGACCGGAATACCGTCCTGATCGACCACCACCAGCGCAATCATCATTGATTGACTAAAATTGTCCTGTAACGTTTGCAACCGGTCAACATCAAGGAATTCGTGTAATTTGTAGTTATTTTTCATGATATCCACCAGGTCAGATCAAAATGCCGCTAAACCATACCCTGGTTACCGTTTTAAAATGATGAAACCGCTCACAAACAAAAAAATGAGTTGTATGATAAATGTTAATTTAATGACCGTAATGCCTGTGCTTTTTATTATATTAATTAACATTATTTTTGCGAGTGATAATATCATCCAACACCATGATGAATTAATAACTCAGAGACGCGCAGTAACCGGTTTCTGTTCTGCCAATTAAATTAAACCGAACAATGAAATTAATCTTTTGCAAATATTCGCTCTCTATGGCCGTAAAAACCCCGCCGTGGGCTTTTATTTGCTCCGTCCTGAATAGCGTTGACACGTTCCTGACTTAAATCCGGAGAAGGTGATGATGACTGAGTTCAAACGCCCGCATCGTCTTGCGCAACGCCGCCATCTTCCCTGTTGACTTATTTTGTCAAAGGTTTACTTTTCAGGACATGAAGAAAATACTGATTATCGTCCCCGATGGCGGCATGCTGTTTGAGTCCGCCGGTATTGCCGACATTCTGATGCAGGCAAACCGACTGCATGCCGACGGCGCTCAGGCGCCGCGTTATCGCGTCGCCGTCGCCACCCCCCAGCCTCATCAGGTGGTCCACGGTCAGTCCGGGTTGAACCTGCTTGCTGACCACCGCCTTCACGAAGTGGATCCGCGCGAGCCTCTCGATACCATCATCATCACCGGCAAAGGGCAAAACGAGCAGGAAGGCACCGCCGTTGTCGACTGGCTACGTCTCGCCGCTCCCCACGCACGCCGTATCGCTTCTATCTGCGGCGGCGCGCTTTTGCTGGCGCAAAGCGGCCTGCTCAATGGCCGACGGGCCACCACCCACTGGAAACTGCTGGAGTCGATGCAGGCGACCTTTCCCGAGATTCGCGTCGAAGGCGGGCCGCTGTATATCCAGGATGGCGCCATCTGGACATCCGGCGGCGTCAGCTCTGGTTTCGACCTGACGCTGGCGCTGGTGGAGGAGGATTACGGCTTTAGCCTCGCCCGCGATATCGCCCAGGATATGGTGATGTATCTGCGTCGCCCCGGCGGCCAGCTGCAGTTTAGCCGCTATAACCTCCAGCAAATCAACGGCCCGGGGCCGCTTGGCGAGCTGCTGAAGTGGATTCTCGACAACCTTACCGGCGACCTGTGCGTGGAGAAGCTGGCGGAAAAGGTCGCCATGAGCCCGCGCAATTTCAGCCGCGTGTTTACCCGCGAAACCGGAATCTCTCCGGCGCGCTACGTCGCCGAAGCACGGCTCGCCGCCGCCAGAGAACGGCTCGAACAGAGTAACGACACGCTGGAACGCGTCGCGGAGCAAACGGGATTGGGTAGCGCCATCAACCTGCGACGCATCTTTGAAAAGCAGCTGCACCTGACGCCGGGAGAATATCGCCAGCGCTTTCACTGCCGCAAAATGGCGTAAAGTGATCGTTATTCGTCATTTACGCCAAAATGCCGACCACCTAAAGTACCACCAGAGACAACAAATAAGGAGTTGATCATGGTTAAGGTCGGTATTAATGGTTTCGGCAGAATCGGGCGTAACGTCCTGCGCGCGGCGCTGGGCAATCCGGACATCCAGATTGTGGCAATCAACGATCTGACGGACAGCAAAACGCTGGCCCACCTGTTGAAATATGACTCGCTGCTGGGCACCCTGCCGGTGGCCGTGGAGGCCGCCGACGGAAAGCTCAGCGTTGATGGTCAACCGATCATCGTTTACAGCGAACGCGACCCGGCGCGTATTCCGTGGCGAGACGCCGAGGTGGACATCGTTATCGAAGCCACCGGGTTCTTCACCGAACGTGAAAAAGCGGCGGTCCACATTCACAGCGGCGGCGCGAAACGGGTGATCATCTCGGCGCCCGGCAAGAATGATGATTTAACCATCGTGATGGGGGTGAACCACGAGCTTTACGATCCGCTGCAGCATGCGGTGGTCAGCAACGGAAGCTGCACCACCAACGGTCTGGCCCCGGCCGCCCAGGTTCTGCATCAGCATTTCGGGATCCAGCATGGCCTGATGAACACCACCCACGCCTACACCAACAGCCAGGCGCTACACGACCAGCCGGAAAAAGATCTGCGCGGCGCCCGGGCGGCAGCGTTATCCATCGTTCCCTACTCCAGCGGCGCGGCCAAAGCGTTGGGTAAAGTGATTCCGGCGCTCGATGGTCGTCTGACCGGCTACTCGCTGCGCGTTCCGGTGCCGGTGGTGTCGATTGTCGACCTTACCGTTACGCTGGAGCGCGCGGTGACGGCGGAAGAGGTGAACGAGGCATTCCGCCAGGCGGCGGCGGCGGGTCCGCTACAGGGTATTCTGGGCTACAGCGACGAACCGCTGGTCTCCAGCGACTATCAGGGCGACCCGCGCTCTTCTATTATCGATGGCCTGTCAACGCTGGTGATTGGCGGCAATATGGTCAAGATCCTCGCGTGGTATGACAACGAATGGGGCTTCTCAAACCGCCTGGTCGATTTGGCGCAGTTTATGGCCCGCCGCGAGCGCTAACCCTGCCCGCGGTGAACGCCCGCCCCACGCGGGCGTTCACCGTCAGCGGCGGTTGAGGGCCGCCAGCAATACCCGACGGGCACGCGGCGCAACCTATTCCCCTCTTTGGCAATCGCCCCCGCCTTGCTGCAGATAATTTTCCGGCACTTTCATCGCCACCATTCGCGTTCTTCTCCCTCTTATTCCGGCACTAGTTCTGCATGCCCCAGCGTTTGGTCGTTAGCCTTTCCACGGTCGCAAACACCAGTCCTTCAACCAGCAGGCCAATGGCGGTGACCATTACCAGCCCGGCAAACACCCGGTCGGTATACATCTCATTGCGGTTCTGAAAAATGTACCACCCGAGCCCGCCGCTGCCGCTCGACGCGCCAAACACCAGCTCCGCCGCAATCAGCGTCCGCCAGGCAAAGGCCCAGCCGATTTTCAGCCCCGAGAGCAGCGCCGGCAGCGCGGCGGGGATCAGGATCCACAGCACGTAGCGCCATCCTGTTAATCCATAATTACGCCCGGTCATTTTCAGCGTCTCCGGCACGCTCATAAAGCCAGACCAGGTATTCAGCGCCATGGGCCAGATAACCGAATGAACTATCACAAACACCAGGCTGGCGTTGCCCAGGCCAAACCACAGCAGCGACAGCGGCAGCAGCGCGATGGCGGGAAGCGGGTTAAACATCGCCGTCAGGGTGCTGAGTAAATCCCGCCCGATACGCGTCGAGATAGCCAGCGCGCTGATAAGCAGCGCCAGAAGCGTGCCCAGCAGATAGCCTTTTAGCAGCAGGGAGATTGACAACCACGCCCGGCGGAGCAGCTCGCCGCTCGCGATATCCTCCTGCAGAGCGGTAAAGGTTTGCCAGAAACCGGGGAACATCAGGTCATTGTTTTGCCAGCGCGCCGCCCCTTCCCATAGGGCGATCAGCACCACCAGCAGCAGGGATTTACGCAGCCACGCCTGATTTCCCAGACGCGCGAGCAGCGGCAGCGGTTCGGCCAGCGTGAAATTCTCCAGCGGCGGCAGCTCGCGCTGATATTCAGGCCGGACAGGAGGTAGGTTGCTCATACTGACTCCCTGAGTGATGATGCTTTGCGCCGACCTCGGGTGATGCCGGGGACGGAAATAACAGATCGTGGATCCGCGCGACGTCGGCCTGGAACCCTTCCCCACCGGCGTCCGCCAGAGTGTACTGATGACAGTTCAGCTCAGCCTTCACCCGCCCGGGATGCGGCGACAGCAGCAGCACCCGGCTGCCGACGATCAGCGCCTCTTCGATGGAATGGGTGACAAAGAGCAGCGTAAACCGCACCTCTTCCCACAGGCTCAACAGCTCCTCCTGCATTTTGCGCCGGGTCAGCGCATCGAGGGCGGCAAAGGGTTCGTCCATCAGCAAAACCTGGGGATGCAGCGCCAGCGCACGCGCAATGGCGACCCGCTGCTTCATCCCTCCGGAGAGCGTATTGGGATAGGCATGGCGAAACGCGCCGAGCCCCACCTTATGCAGAAAGTATTCCGCACGCTCCATCGCCTCCGCTCGCCCCGCCCGACGGCTGGCGATCAGCGGGAAGGCAATGTTTTCTGCCACCGTTTTCCACGGCGGCAGTTGGTCAAACTCCTGAAAAACCATCATCCGGTCGGGGCCGGGACGATTCACCGTTTCTCCCGCCAGGCGGATCGCCCCGGAGACCGGGGGTAAAAAACCGCCGATGGCTTTCAGTAAACTGGATTTGCCGCAGCCGGACGGCCCAAGCAGCACAAACCGGTCACCTGGCCAGACCTCAAAACTGACGTCATGGGTGGCCTGCACCAGCCGCTCGCGGGTGCGGTATTGCAGATTAACGCCCTCAACGCGCAGCAGAGGCGACGGTAATGCGGCGGATAGTTCAGACATATCAACTCCCCGGCAGGGTATGCGCTTCGCTGAAGAAATAATCTTTCCAGGATTCGGCTTTGTGTTTCAGTATTCCCAGCTGATACAACTTGTCGGCATAGACAAACGTCCGCTGGGGGGTAATGGTAAAGTTATTTTCCGGGTCCGCGATCATTTTTTCGATAAACGCCGCCGGGAGCTTAGACTGCTCCACCCGAATATAGGATTGGGCGGCTCCGGCCTTATCTGCTTTTATGATTGTCTCCGCTTCCGCTAAGGCGGCGAAAAAAGCGCGATAGGTTTTGGGATTATCATCATGAAACTTTTGCGTGGTATAGAGCAAATTAAAGGTTCCCGGCCCGCCTAATACATCATAAGAACTTAATATTTTATGAATACCGGCATGTTCAAGCGCCTGATACTGAAAAGGTGGACTGGAGAAATGGGCGCTAATTTCCGATTTCCCGCCGATTAACGCCGCGCTGGCGTCCGGATGCGGGAGACTAACCGTAATAGTATCGAAGCGCTTATAGTCAGCGTTGCCAAACAGTCGCGCGGTCTCTATCTGCAGGGTCCGCGACTGAAAACCCACGCCGGCGGCAGGAACCGCGATACGGTCTTTGCTGCTCAGATCCTTGACGCTGTGCACCGCCGGATTGTTACTCAGCAGGTAGTTCGGCATCGATCCCAGAGCCGCAATCGCTTTCACATTCTGCTTGCCGCGGGTGCGGTCCCACAGCGTCAGCGCGGGCGGAACGCCAGCGGCCACCACGTCCAGCGCGCCGGAAAGCAGCCCCTCATTAAGTCCGGTGGCCCCGGAAAGCGTTCGCCACTCGACTTTGATATCCAGCCCTTGCGCCTTACCCTGCTTTTCGATGAGCTGATTATCTCTCACCACATCGAGAATCAGATAGCCAATGCCATATTGCTGGGCAATACCGATGGTGCCCTCTGCCCTGGCAGCGGTCGCCGCCAGCAGGGTACTGAACAGGAATAAAGCCGTTGCCGACCGTTTCCCTCGATAAGCGTTCCTGCTGCCTTGCCGTAAATTCATTTAAGCTCCCGTCAATAATCAATCCACCGTTCGCCATCTGGTTCTGAGGCGTATTTAAAAAGACGATTTATCCTGCCGTCATTTCCAGGGATTAATAAATTATTTATTGCTATATATTATTCCCGCACGTCTGCTGATAACAGTAAAATGACATTCAACTCTATTTTTATGTCAGGAATTAACACCCGGTTATCACTATGCGTTTTCCAGATATATAAAGTCAGTTTCTGTCGTTATGTTAAGAAATAAACGGCGCTATAGTTTGCCGCTCATATTATTGAGTGGAAAAAACAGGGAGCGGTGATGCCGGTTTTTAATCATGATGAGCTGCGTCGCTATTTACGCCAGCGCCTGCAGGACGCCGGGGTAGCAACAGCGGTTGCCGATGAAGTAGCGGATAATCTTGTCGAGTCGTCGCTGCAAGGCCATGACTCACATGGGGTGACGCTTATTCCCCGCTATATCGAGGCCATTCGCGCCGGAGAACTCGATCCGCAGGCCACCCCGCAGCTGCTGCGCGATGCCGGGCCAGTCATCTCGTTTCACGGCGGCAACGGTTTTGGTCAACTGACCGGTCGACTGGCGATGGAACAGGCCATTTTGCGGGTGCGACAGTTTGGCGTGTGCATTATGGGACTGGCGCAGACCCATCATCTCGGGCGTATCGGCGCCTGGGCGGAACAAGCGGCGGCGGCGGGACTGGTATCCTTACACTTCGCTAACGTCGGCACCCGCTCGGTGGTGCTGCCGTTCAACGGTCGGCGTCCGCGCCTGGGCACCAACCCTTTCTGCGTCGGTATTCCTGTCGCCGGCAGGCCGCCTTTGGTGCTTGATTTCGCGACCAGTACCATAGCCGGCAACAAAGCGCGGATCGCCTGGAACACGGGACGGGAGCTGCCGCCGGGCTGCGCCGTGGATAGCGCTGGCAACCCGACCCGCGATCCGCGCTGGCTGATGCAGGAGCCTCTCGGCGCGCTGCTGGCCTTCGGTGGCCATAAAGGTTCCGGCCTGGCGCTCATTTGCAGCCTGCTCGGCGCGGCGTTGACCGGCGGCGAAAGCGAAAGCGCCCCGCCCCCCGCCGGGCCCGGTATCATCAACAATATGCTGTCGATCGTCTTCGAGCCGTCCCTGCTCGGCGCGGGCGAGCGCTACGCCGAGGCGGTGGCCGACATGCTGGCATGGACCCGCACATCGCGTGACGACGACGAGCTGCTGCTGCCCGGCGAGGCGGAGCAACGGCAGCGGCAATTTCGTCTGCAGCACGGTATTGAAATTGATGAGGTCAGCTGGCAGCAGTTCAAAGCGCTGGAAGGCGCCTTATCTCCGCCGCACTCTTGAGCCAATAAAGCCGTAGCGCGCGTCGGTGAAGACGGCGTTCATTACGCGATACAGCAGGAGCAGCCCCGATATTCCTCCTCCTGCGCATCGCCGCGATCGCCAGCGGGCGGAAAATTCGCTATCATCCGCCCCCACCCTTTTCAGACGCCTGCTCATGTCCACCATCGTCGATACGTTTATTGCTCCGCCCTGTCACCAACCTATCGGGATCATTTATCAGGACGAGCACCTGCTGCTGATCAATAAGCCCGCCGGGCTGCTCAGCCTGTCGGGGAAAAATCCGCAGAATCTCGACTCGGTGCATTATCGGCTGGCGCAGCAATTTCCCGGCTGTACCCTCGTTCACCGCCTGGATTTTGGCACCTCCGGGCTGATGGTGGTGGCAAAAAATAAAGCGATCAATGCAGCGCTGAGTCATCAGTTCAGCCAGCGTTCGGTGACTAAGGTTTACAGCGCCCTGCTGTGCGGGCATCTGCGTGAGGATGAAGGCGAGATCGATGCCCCCATTGCCAAAGATCCGGCGCGCTTTCCGCGGATGACGATTTGCGCCATCAACGGCAAGCCCGCCCGCTCCCGCTACCGGGTGACTGAGCGTCTCTCCCGCGAAGGCGCAGAGGGGACTCTGCTGCCGCTGAGCCGGGTACAGCTGTTCCCGGAAACCGGGCGCACCCATCAGTTGCGTATCCACTGCCAGTTACTGGGGCACCCGATTCTGGGCTGCGATCTCTACGGCGGTCTGACGTGGCCGGGCAGCGCGCACGCACCGCGGCTCATGTTGCATGCCAGCGAACTGCATTTTGTCCATCCTGTTAGCGGCGAGCCCGTCACCGCACGTAACGACAGTCCGTTCTGAATCTCACGCCGGCGAACGGGTGCCGCAGGGCCATCCGCTGCTGGTACAGGCCGGATCATCGGAGGCAGGGTTGGACGGCATTCGCACCGCGCTGCGGATCGGCAACGCACGCGCCGCCTTGTCCGGTCCGGTGTTTCAGAGTTGCGTCACGCCCTGTTGGCGCGCCTCTTCGCGCCACGCCAGCAGCCGGGAATAGGGATCCCGGGACACCGGGCTGAAACCGCAGATAAACTACGCCTCGCAGCGCTCCCGATATCGTGCGTCGCTGACCAGCTGTCGCAGCGCCGCGCGCAAACCGGCCAGGGTTTGCGCTGACGTTTGCGGACCGGTAATCAGCGGCAGCCCCGGCGCCGATGGCGTCTGGCCGATAACGCGCAAGCCGTCGAGCACGGCAGGCTCGTGACGCGCCAGCAGCGCCCAGCTCACGCAATCAATGGCGGCAATATCGCCCGCCCCCTGCTGTAAGCCGATCAGCGACTGCCGGTGGCTGCCGCTAAAATTGACCGCGGCAAAAAAACGTCCCTCGTGAGCCAGCGGCGCCACCATTTTCAGGAAGACGTTGTAGCCGGACTGCGAATCGGACGCATTGCAGATTGCCCGCCGTCCGCGAAAATCGGCGAGCTGCCGCGCATTATCCGCCGCACGGGCCACCAGCAGGCTACGGTACTCAATCCCTGCGCAACCGGGTGCCGAATAGTGAAAACAGCCTACCGTCTGCACCTGCGGCAGCAAAGTCACCAGCGGATAGCCGCAGGTCTGGCTCAGCAGCAGATCCGGCTGACGCCAGTGCGAGAGTAAGTCCCCCGACGGCGTCAATGGCGAACTCACGGCAATGCCCCGGGCGAGCAACAGCTCCCGCACCGCGGCTTCTAACGCCTGATTCTCCAGCGGGTGAACCGCATACATCGGCAAATTCACGCTATGACTCATCACGCTTTCCTGCCTGCGGGGCCTTCCCGATCCCCGGATGGGCATTAACCGCCACCGCGCTGAAGAAAAAGGCACGCAGCCACTCGCCATAGCCGCGCACCACGAACCCGTGGTTACGCTGCTGGTAGCGTCCCCGCTCCAGCAGATAGATTTTTCTCAGACCGTACCACGGCACGCCGGGCAGATCATGATGCACGGAGTGGTAGTTAAGATTCAGAAACAGCACTCGCCACAGCAGCCCGGCCTCATTGATCACCGATCGCGCCAGCGGCTCGTCAGCGGCCCGATGTTCGAAGAAGGCGCGAATTTTGGTCAGCGCCAGCGCCGGGTAGCTGATGACCACCACGAAATAGAGCGGCGAAAAATCACAGTGCGCCATCCACGTCAGGAGCGCGGCCAGCAACCCGCCGTGCACCAGCCACATCACCATCGCTCTCCCCTGCCGCTGGCGAAAGGCGTTCACCGCGCTGACCAGCGTCTGCACAATATCCAGCAGCGGTGCCAGCAGCAGACGGCCGAAAAACGTATTGCGCAGATGTATCACTTTACGCTGCCAGGGCGAGAAACGGCGCCAGCTTTCGGCGCTAAAATAGTACGATTCGGGGTCATCCACCGGCAGCGTCAGCCGGTCGTTATGGTGGTGCGCCAGGTGCGAGTCGCGATACAGCCCGTAGGGATACCACACCGCCAGCGGTAGCGTGCCCAGCAGCTGATTACACCACCGCCAGGGCGTCGGGTGGTCGTGGATCAGCTCATGCTGCAACGACATATACCAGGCGGTAAACCAGATAAGCAGCACGGTCGCCGGAAACAGCCCCAGCGTCCGCCAGTAGGCCAGGGTCATAAACCAGCCGCTGTAAACCGCAATAATGACTAGTCAGGTGGGTAATTCGCTGCGCCACAGCCAGCGGCGGGAAAGCTGGCGAATCAGCTCCCGCTGCTGCTGATGCAGATACTTCGACGAGTGCTGTGTCATCGCTACCGGTACTCTCTCCGCGTCACTTTTTCCTCCAGAAGATGTGAGAAAACGCGGAAAATCACAAAGTATTTAAATCACTTAGCTTTGCCAGAAAATGGCGATGCGGCTATTTTTCCACCCGGCAGAGTCGCGCGAGCTGCCCGCATGCTATGGACGCGCCGCCCGCAGGCCCGTGACGGCATGTTCCGCTGCGCGCGGCGGATAAAAACGGCTATCGTCTCATGACATTACAGTATAATGTTAACGGCCGGATCACCGCCGAACCGCTGCTGAATGCGGCAGCGCTTTTGGCTGATGAGATCGGACCTGAGCTCCGTGCAAACGCGCATGAACCGACCGATTGACAGTATCGCCCGGTGGGCGCCTGAAATTGCTCGCGGAGTATAAGACCTGAAGGTCAACATAATTAGACTCGCCTGATGCGGTCATTTTACAGGAGTATGTCATGTCATCGTTAAACGTCGCCTTTATCAAAGCCAACTGGCACAGTGACATCGTCAGCCAGGCGCAGAGCGGTTTTCAGCAAGAGCTGGAGCGTCAGCAGGTTGATTATTCACTCGACAGCTGGGATGTCCCTGGCGCATTTGAAATGCCGCTTCTGGCTCAGAAGCTGGCAAAAAGCGGACGCTATGATGCCATCGTGTGCGCCGCGCTGGTGGTCGATGGCGGCATCTATCGCCATGACTTCGTCGCCCAGGCCGTGGTCAGCGGTCTGATGCAGGCCCAGCTGGCGACAGAAGTCCCGATGTTCTCCGTCTCCCTGACGCCGCACAACTTCCAGCCTGCCGACGAGTTCATCGATTTTTACAGCCAGCATTTCGTCAAAAAGGGCCAGGAAGCCGCCAGAGCGGTGCTGCAGATCCACAACCTGCCGCTGGCGAAAGCGTGAATCAACGCCTTTAAGCGCGTTGTCCGCTAACGATGAGCCCCCGCCGACGCTCTTTTGCATGTCCGCGGTGGGCCTACTTCATCAAGGCCTGAAACTGCGGGTTAAACTCATCGAAGATCGGCAGTGCGGCAGCGCCGAGGGCGGCGGTGTCGGTGCCCGTCATCCCCATTTTCACCCGCATGGCCGGGAGATAGCGCCCGCGCACCGACTGATACAGCGGCGGCAGACGGGCCAGCACTTTCTCCAGCAGCGGCGCGGGCATCATCCCGCCGACCACCACCGTTTGCGCATCGAACACGCACTCCAGCATATTAATGGCCTGGCGCAGCGGCGGTAACGCCGTCTCCACCCAGCTATCGAACAGCGACGCCTCCACCGCCAGCAGATCCTCGGGCAGCGCCCGGTAGGGGTCGAGGCCGCAAAACTCATAGGCCGCCTGTAGGGAAACGTAGCGTTCAAGGCAGCCCTGGTTGCCGCAGTAACAGGGACGTCCTCCCGGTTGCACCACGATATGCCCGACCTCTCCGGCATTGTGGGCGTGGCCGGTATAAATATGGCCGTCGGCGAAAATCCCGGCGCCGAGCCCGGTGCCGATATACAGATAAACAAACGAATGCAGCTGGCGCGCCACGCCGTGGAAGCGCTCGCCGATAGCCGCTACCGTGGCGTCATTTTCCAGAGTGACCGGCAGACCGCTTATCCGCTCCAGTTCCGACGCCACATCCACCCCTTCCCAGCCGTTGAGAGTGGTCGGCCCGGTCGATGAAATGCCCTCCACGCCAAACGGCCCCGGCATCACCACGCCAATGCCCAGCACCCGGCTCCAGTCGAGCCCGGGTAGCGCTTTCATCTCCTGCACCACCCCGGCAATGCGGGCAAAGGTGGCACCAGGTTGGGGCTTTTGCACCAGAATGAGCCGACGGAAATGGATCTCGCCGGTGAGATCCACCAGCACGATGATTAAGGTTTGATGGTCAAGATGGATCCCGATTGACCATGCGCTGGCGGGGTTAAGACTCACCGGCACCGCCGGCTGACCGCGCCCTGCCGCGCGGCGCGGTTCATGACTGGTGAGCAGCGCCATCTGCTGTAGCTCGGCGACAATATTGGAGACCGTTTGCGGCGTCAGCGCGGTAATTCGCGCCAGCTCCGCCCGGGTTAATGTACCGTGCAGACGCACGGCCTCAATCACCACCCGCCGGTTGTGTACACGCGCATGTTCAAGGTTGGTTCCCGAGGTTTTCATTCTGTCCCTTCCTGGTCGCATCATGCTGCAATTCTAGCCCGCGTCACAATTCGCGCAACGACATTCTCCTCCCACCTTTCGGGTGGCACAAGCTTTGCTACGCTTAGGCTAAGGGCCACGAATGACGTTTGGGATGTATTGTCGCCCCGATTAAATCAATCAAATTGATTTAATAAATCATATTCCTCTTTTTAGTACCGCGGAGAGCAACATGAACGACTACAGTGCATTGCGGGTTAAAGCCGGTCTGCTGGCTATGCTGGTCATCAGCGGGAGTGCGGCGGCAGCCACCACTCAGGTTAACGCCCTGTTTATGACCCAGGCGGCGTACAGCGAAAATGACATTCGTGCCATGACCACCGACTTCGAAAAACAAAACCCGGATATCAAAATCAACCTTGAGTTCGTCCCCTACGAAGCGTTGCATGACAAAATCGTTGCTGCGCGTGGCGCCGGCGGCAACGGCTACGACGTGGTGCTGTTCGATGCCATCTGGCCTGCCGAATTTAGCCACTTCGATCTGCTGCAGGATGTCTCGGCACGTATTCCCGCCGCCGAACGGGAGAAAATCTTCCCCGGCGCCATGAATACCGTGGTTTACAAAGGTAAAACGCTGGGTATGCCGTGGATCCTCGACACCAAGTATCTTTACTACAACAAAGCGATGCTGGACAAAGCCGGGATCAAGCAGCTGCCGACCACCTGGCAACAGGTGCTGGATGACGCCAGAATCATCAAGGATAAAGGCATCGTTAAATACCCGCTGGTGTGGAGCTGGTCGCAGGCAGAAGCGCTGGTGTGCGACTACACCACCCTCGTCTCCGGATTTGGCGGACAGTTTTATCAGAATGGCAAACTGGATTTTTCCACCCCGGCGTCGTTGAAAGCGGTCACGCTGATGAAGAAATCGCTGGATGACGGGTTGAGCAATCCGGCCTCGCGCGAATATCTGGAAGAGGATGTGCGCAAGGCCTTCTCCAACGGCGACGCGGCATTTGCCCTGAACTGGACCTATATGTACAACATGGCCAACGACCCGAAACAAAGTAAGGTGGCGGGCGATGTCGGCATTATGCCGGCACCCGGCGATACGCCGGACAAACCCGGGGCGGTGAACGGGTCAATGGGGTTAGGTATTGCCAAAGCCAGCCAGCATCCGGAGCAGGCGTGGCAGTATATCCACTATCTGACCTCGCAACCGGTGCAGGATAAATACGCGAAGCTGAGCCTGCCGGTGTGGAAATCCTCCTACCAGGACCCGGCCGTGGCGAAAGGCCAGGAGAGCCTGATCGCCGCAGCGGATAAATCGCTGAACGTAATGCTTTCGCGCCCGGAAACCGCGGACTACTCGCGACTCTCCAACGCGTTACAGCAGCAGCTTCAGGCGGTCTTGCAAGGTAAAGCCGCCCCGGACGCCGCGATGCAAGCCGTCGACAAAAGCGCGGCGCGCCTGCGTTAAGGACATTTGATGCTGAGTTTGCAACAACGCGAACAGCGTCAGGCATGGGTGCTGCTGGCACCCATGCTGATCGTGATGTTCCTGCTGACGGCCTGGCCACTGGCGCGCACCCTGTGGCTGAGTTTTACCGACACCGCGCTGGTGGGCAATGGCGATGCGACCAATTACCTCTGGCTGGATAACTATCTGTATGCGTTAACCGACCCGGATTTTCGCGCCGCCTTCGCCCGCACGCTCTATTTCACCGTGGTCTCCGTCGCCATTGAAGGGGTTATCGGCGTGTTGGTGGCGCTGTTGCTCAATCAGCAATTTGTCGGACGCACTCTCCTGCGGGTGCTGGTCATTTTGCCCTGGGCGCTGCCGACTATCGTTAACGCGATGATGTGGCGGCTCAACTTCAACCCGGACTACGGCAGTATTAACGCTTTGCTCAGTCAATGGGGCATTATCGACGGTTATCGCAGCTGGCTGGGGTCGCCGGACTCGGCACTCAATGCGGTGATGCTGGCGGACATCTGGAAGAACTATCCGCTGGTGACCCTGCTGGTGCTGGCCGCGCTGCAATCCATTCCGGAGGATTTATACGAAGCAGCCCGCCTTGACGGCGCTTCGTCGTGGCGGCGGTTTCGCGCCATTACCTTCCCGGCAATCGCCGCCCCGCTCGGCGTGGCCCTGATCCTGCGCACCATCGACGCGTTTAAGGTCTTCGATATTATCTATGTGATGACCCGCGGCGGGCCGCTGGACAGTACCCGCACGCTGAGTTTCTTCGTCTACCAGGAGTCCTTTAGCTATCTGCGGGCGGGCAGCGGCGCAGCGTACGCCATCCTGATGACCCTGATGTGCGCCCTGCTGATCGTCCTGTATCTGTTTATGCTGCTTCGTCAGCGCCGCCGGAGCACTGATTATGAAGCGTAAACTGCGTATTCTGCTGCGCTACCTGGCGGCCCTGCTGGTCGCGCTGTCGATACTGGCCCCGATGGCGTGGCTCTTTTTGATGAGCGTCAGCGCCACGGCCGATCTGACCCGGGTGCCGCTGGAGTGGCTGCCGCGTCAGTGGGACTTCAGCCGCTACGCCCGTCTGCTGTCATTGCAGCCCGGCGAGCCCGGCGCGCTGTTTCTCCCCGCCCTGCGCAACAGCCTGCTGGTTGCCGCGGGGGCGACGCTGGTGTCGCTGCTGCTAGCGGTGCCCGCCGCCTTCAGCTTCTCGCGCTACCCCGGGCGCGACGGCTGGCTGTATGCCGGGCTCGGTATCTATATGGTGCCGCCGGTGGCCTTCGTACTGCCGCTCTATTTTATCCTCGAACACTTCGGGCTGCTGAATACCCGCAGCGGGCTGGTACTGGTTTACTGTTCTCTGATTATGCCGTTTCTCACCTGGATGGTGAAAAATCAGTTCGACGCGCTGCCGCAGGACATTGAGCAGGCCGCCAGGCTCGACGGTCTGCGGGTCTGGCAGGTGCTGCTGCGTATCACTCTGCCACTGGCAAAACCGATGCTGGGAGCATCGGCGCTGTTCGGCTGGCTGCTGGCGTGGGATGAGTTTTTCTATGCGCTGCTGTTTACCAGCAACATTGCCGCCCAGACGCTGCCGGTCACCATTGCCGGATTTACCGCCGGGCGCGCCACTGACGATGGACTGGTGGCGGCAGTCGGCATCTTCGCCTCGGTCCCGCCGCTGTTTATCGCCATCTGGCTACAAAAAACGCTGGTCAGCGGCCTCACTCACGGTGGAAGTAAGGGATAACTATGCAAACGCTCACCGCGCCTGTGCTCTATATCGCAGGTAATTACAATATTGACCTCATTATGGGGACCCTTGCGCACTGGCCAGCTCCCGGCACCGAGGTGATGCTGGAACACAGCGCGCTGCGCCCCGGTGGTTCCGCGGGCAACTGCGCGCTGGCGGCCGCGGCCATGCAGATCCCCCACTGCGCCGTCGGCTGCCAGGGAGACGATGCCTTTAGCGCCTGGCTGGCGGCCCGCTTTCCCGGTAGCGCCGAACGCTGGCCGCAGTATCCCTGCGAGACTTCGCTGACGGTGGCGGTGACCCATCCCGACAAAGAACGTTCGTTTCTCAGCAACTACGGACATATCACCCGCCTGTCCGCCGAGGATATTCTGGCTCAGCTCCCGACCAGGGCGACGCCCGGCGATATTCTGCTGCTCTGCGGCACCTTCTTATGCACCGCGCTGCTGCCGGACTATCCGCGTCTGCTGGCGACCCTGCGCGAACGCGGTTTTCAGGTGGCGGTCGATACCGGCTGGCCGCCGCACAACTGGGACCGCGCGCTGCGTGAGGCGACCCACCGCTGGCTCGGCGATTGCGACTGGCTGCTGCTCAATGAGGTCGAAACGCTTGGCCTTGCGAACCAGGACGCTCTCCCGGCAGCGGCCCGCAGCCTGGCGGCGCGTCTCAGCGGCCGGGGCGGCTGTATTGTCAAATGCGGTGCCGGGGGCGCCTGGTGGTGGACGGCAGACCAGGGGCATCACGCGCCGGTGAAACCGGTCGAGGTCATCGACACCATCGGCGCCGGAGACAGTTTTAATGCCGGGTTTCTTGCCGGTTTGTTAAACGGCCAGTCGGTCTCACAGGCGTTACGTTGGGGCAACGCCGTGGCCGCGTACGCGATCGGTTCATCCCCGCGTCGCTATCCGGACTGGCGAACCTTGCAACACCACATCGAGGAGGTCGACTATGGCCAGCGTTGAACTGCTAAACGTCGCCAAACAGTACGGTAAACAGACGGTGCTGCATCCGCTGGACTTGACCATTCCGGACGGCAGCTTTACGGTGCTGGTGGGGCCATCCGGCTGCGGGAAATCAACGCTGCTGCGCCTGCTGGCCGGGCTGGAAAGCCTGTCCGCGGGAACGATATTGATGAACAACCGCCCGATCAACGATCTCGATCCCGCGGACCGCGATGTCGCCATGGTTTTTCAGAGCTACGCGCTCTACCCCCATCTGACGGTGGCGGAAAACCTCGCCTTCCATATGCAGGTCAAAAAAGTCGACAAGACGACGCAGAAAAACAAGGTTCAGCACATCGCCAGTATGCTGGGGATCGATAAGCTGCTCGGCCGCTATCCGCGCGCGCTCTCCGGCGGCCAGCGTCAGCGCGTGGCCATGGGTCGGGCGATGGTGCGTAATCCGCAGGTCTTTCTGTTCGATGAGCCGCTCTCCAACCTCGATGCCCAGCTACGTATGGAACTGCGGGCCGAGATCAAATCCCTGCACCAGCGCTTTAACACCACCATGATTTACGTCACCCACGATCAGGTGGAAGCCATGACGCTTGCCGACCAGATAGTGGTGATGCGCGATGGCGTGATCGTGCAGCAGGGGGCGCCGCTGGAGATATACGATAGCCCCTGCAACACCTTCGTGGCGCGTTTTATCGGCTCCCCGCCGATGAATCTGCTGGAGGGGAAGATTCAGCAGCGCGATGGTCAGCCCGGCGTGCAGTGCGGCGAACTGTGGCTGGCCCTGCCTGAACGCTGGTATCCGGCGGCGATGCAGCAGGGTCAGGCGCCGGTGATTGTTGGTCTGCGTCCGCAAGATATTCAGCCTGCTGGCGAAGGGCTGCCGGGGATCGTCAATATTGTCGAGGTCACCGGCGAGTCTACGCTGCTGCATCTCGACTGGCAGGGTTTCCCGATCCACGTCCAGGTCGCCGGGCGTCTCGAGGCGACTCTCCGTCAGCCCTTGCCGCTGGCGGTACGACGCGAGAAAATCCATCTCTTCGATGCCGTCAGCGGCGAACGACTGGCGTCAACGCGCTAAGCCATGCGGGCGGGTTAGTCCGCCCGCATGTCGCGCAAACAGCAGCGGTAGCGTAACCCGGCGATGCCGCTTACGCAGGCGCACGCCATCAGCGCCCCCGCCAGCGATTGCCCCCATCCCACCGCCGCCAGCCCGAGGCCAATCAGCACATAATAAGCGAGGCCGAAGATAGCCCCGGCGGTTCCCCGACAGTGACCATAGGCGCTCAGCGCCGTGCCGAGCACCAGCGGGATAGCCATGGCGTAGGCGAAGGTGATGCCGATCATCGGCAACAGAAACAGCAGCGTGTCCCGCAGGCAAAACAGCGCGATGCTGCTTATCAACTGTATCAGGCAGGCGAACAGCAATATTGCCGCTTCCGCGATGGCTTTGCGCAGCAGCCAGCGATTGCACAATGCCCCGGCCAACGACCCGATGGCCAGCGCCAGACCGCTGTAACCAAAAATCACGCTCCCCTGACGCAGTTGCGCGAAGATGAACGGCGCCAGGCTGTAATAGCTGAACAGGCTGACGTTGAAGGCCGTCACCAGCAAAACCGCCAGGGCCAGTTGCTTATCCGTCGCCATCCGGCGTAACAGCGGTAAAAAGGCGGTGTGAACAGGCTGCGGCGGACGAGTTTCCGGCAGCAGCCAACAACACAGCAACAGTAACACCGCGGCCAGCAGCGCGAGGGCCGTCAACACACCGTGCATTCCCCAGCTGGCGACGATGGCTCCGCCGAGGTAAATGCCTGCCGCCGGGCTGACCGCCAGCGCGAGGCCCGCCATTGAGAAAAGCGCGGCAAGCTGGCGACCGTTAAACCGGTCCCGCAGTATCGTCTGGCTCACCACCGATCCCGTTGCCGCACCGAACGCCGACAGCATCCGGCACCAGATGGGCCAGCTACTGTTTACTCGTCAGGGCTGCGTGCGACTGACTCTCGACAACGGCACGCTGCTGTGCCTGCTGCCGCCTACCCGGGCGGCCTGGATACCGGCCGGTATGGACCATCGTGCGCAGATGAAAAGCATCGTCGACTATCGCTCGGTGTGGTTTCACCCGACCCACTATCCTGCCCTCCCGCGGCATTCGGCGATCCTTAACGTTGGCCCGCTGCTGCGCGAACTGCTGGAGCGAATCGCCGCCAGCCCGTGGGAAAGTGACTGGCGGACCGGGACCGGCTGGCACCTCGCCGCGCTTTGCGAGGCGGAAATATGCAGCGCGGCGCAGGAGCCAATGATGCTGGCCCTGCCTCAGGATAAGCGTCTGGCGCCGCTCGCCGACGACGCGCTGCCGCCGATGCTGCAGCAGCTTGCCGCCCGCAGCGGAGCCAGCGAAAAGACCATCAGCCGGATTTTTCGGCGCGATACCGGCATGACTTATCAGCAGTGGCGGCAGCAGTGGCGCCTGATGAAGGCGGTGGAGTTGCTGGCCACCGGGGAGCGCATTACCGCTACCGCGCAGGCGCTGGATTTCGCCAGCGACAGCGCCTTTATCTACTTTTTCCGCACCATGACCGGCATGACGCCGGGGCGCTATTTTTCACCGCTGACCGCACCTGAGCGCTCGCTGCCCGGCGCATAGGGCGGCAGGGTCAGGAATGTGTTTTGCAGCCCTTCCGACCACGCCTTGCGAATGGTATTGAAGTACGGGTCGCTTTCGGTGATGCGATGCTGGCCGGCGCCGCTCAAACTCCCGCTGCGGTACAGCAGCGTGTCCAGCGGCAGGCCAACGGAGAGATTGCTGCGCAGCGTGGAGTCAATCGAGATCAGCGCGCAGCACATCGCCTGCTCCAGCGGCGTCTCCCGGTTGAGCACCCGGTCGATAATCGGCTTGCCGTATTTGCTCTCGCCAATCTGGAAATAAGGGGTATCGTACGAGGCTTCAATAAAATTGCCTTCCGGGTAGATATGGAAAAGGCGATGCGTTTCCCCCGCAATCTGCCCGCCGAGCAGCAGGTTGCAGTTGAAATTGGTGTTGCCGCAGTGCTGCTGATTGCTGCTGTCGCGCTGAATCACCTCCTGCAGCGTTTTACCGATCAGCATCGCCGCGTCATACAACGAGCTGACCTGCATCAGATTAGGCTCCTGCTGAGTCGCAATCCGCGAACTCAGCAGGCTTATGACGCTCTGGGTGGTAGCCAGATTGCCCGCGGACTGCAGCACCATCACGCGCTTCCCCTCCTCGGCGAAGACATGGAGCTTTTTAAAGGTCGCAATATGATCTACTCCCGCGTTGGTACGGGAGTCTGAGGCGAAAACGAGTCCGTCCGCTAAACACATGGCCACACAGTAGGTCATCGTTATTTGTTCCTGCTCTATTGCTGTTGTGCCTGTTGCGAATGGTCGCGCACTTCAGCGTTGGTTAGCATTATTTCCCCGCCGCCGCCCAGCCGGGTACCGCGTACCGGGCAGGCGTCAAGATAGTCCAGCCCGGTCGCCAGCCGCAGATGCTGGTTCAGGTGACGGGTATTATTGGTGATATCAAAAGATTGCCAGCGTCCATTCACCCACACCTCTGCCCATGCGTGCATCGCGACATGCCGGGCATTATCGCTGTAAACATAGCCGCTGACATAGCGTGCCGGGATATCCAGCGCGCGACAGCAGGCGAGGAAGACGTGCGTGTGATCCTGGCAGACGCCTTTTGCCCTGGCAAAGGCGTCTGCGGCGCAGTCCTGCACCTGCGTGGCTCCCGGTGAGTATGGCATTCTCAGCAGCAGGTCCGCCATCAATTGATTCAGGCTCTCCTCCGGCTCGTCGTGGCGATACAGGCGATGGGCAAACTCGCGGATCCGATCGTCGGCGCGAGTCAGCGGCGTACAGCGTAAATAGACCAGCGGCGAGAGCAGCTCCTCTTCCGCCACATCGCTCTGTTCGCTGTCCTCGGCAATATCCACGATCCCGCTGGCACGGATGGCAATCTCTTTGTGGGGATTGTCGAGCGTTAACACATGCAGGACATTGCCCCACGCGTCGGTGGTCGTCACCGCCGCGCCCTCCGGTAAGGTCAGCGTCCAGGAGGTAATGATTTGCCGCCCGGTGCTACGCGGCGTCAGGCGCAGGTACTGGGTGGAAAACTTCACTTCTTCATCGTAGCCATAGCGGGTCAGGTGATCGATGACCAGTTTCATAGCGCCTCCAGATAAGTTTGTCTGATGCTGTCGGACAGCGCATTAATACGCGCCAGCAGTCCGTTGAGATAACTTTGTAAATCGGCGCCCGCCAGATCGTCGCGGGTGCTGAAACGCAGATCGACATTCAGCTGATGTGCCAGGCGCAGCGGCAGGTGCGAGCGGTCGTTGGCGATGTGCTCCAGTTGACCAACCAGATCGGAGATGCAGGCGCGCAGGGAGCGCGGCACGTCGTTGCGCAAAATCAGCAGTTCCATCACCGTCTCCCGGGTCACCGGCTGGCGAAAAATACTGTTGTAGGCCTCGCGGGCGCTGACCGCGTTCAGCAAGGTGTCCAGCCGATAGTATTCGCGTACCGAATCCGGATCGTTACTCAGCTGCTGATCCTTGATCAACAGCAGTTGCGTGGTGGCGTAGGCCCGTTCAATCAGGGTGCCGATACCGATAAAACTCAGGGCGTCATTGCGCAGCAGCGTCCCCAGCACCGCGCCGCGAAACAGATGCACCCGCTCCTTCACCCAGTCGAAAAAGCCGTCGGTGCCCAGTTCGCTAATCCCCCGCTGGCGGAGCTGGCGCAGTTCAATTCGCGTGGCGTTGATGCACTCCCACACCTCGGCGGACAGGCTACCGCGAACCGCATGCGCATTGTTCCAGGCCATCTCCACGCAGCTGTATATGCTGTAGGGGTTGTTGCCGTCGAGCGCAAAGAAATTGAGCAAATTGCTCATGGTGAAGCGCGCATGTCGCGCCTGAAACAGTTCGTGGGTTAAGGACAGATTGAGCGGCAAGGCCAGGTCCCGCGACTGCTGGCTGTGCCGCGGAATCATCGACAGTTTCCACGTCACATCAAGCACCCGGGCATAGCTTTCCGCGCGCTCGAGGTAGCGCGCCATCCAGAAAAGTTCACTCGCAGTCCGACTCAGCATGATTCATCATCCTCCA
The DNA here is from genome assembly GCF_002806725.1 of Raoultella sp. T31. Lineage (NCBI taxonomy): Bacteria > Pseudomonadati > Pseudomonadota > Gammaproteobacteria > Enterobacterales > Enterobacteriaceae > Klebsiella > Raoultella sp. T31. The sequence goes on along the minus strand of NZ_PIBO01000001.1, from coordinate 191,565 downwards.
TCACCCAGGTATCTTTGGTGCCCCCGCCCTGCGATGAGTTCACCACCAGCGAGCCTTCGGTGAGCGCCACCCGCGTCAGGCCGCCGGGCACCAGGCGAATCTCCTGGCCGGAGAGCACAAACGGACGTAAATCGATATGCCTCGGCGCCAGCCCCCCTTCCACGAAAGTCGGACAGGTTGACAGCGCCAGGGTCTCCTGTCCGATATAGTTAGCCGGATTGGTCAACAGACGCTGGCGAAACATCTCCCGCTCTTCTTTGGTTGAGCGCGGCCCCACCAGCATGCCGTATCCCCCGGCGCCATGAACTTCCTTGACCACCATCCTCTCCAGATTCCCCAGCACGTACTGCAAATCCTCCGGCTTGCGACACTGCCAGGTGGGAATGTTGTTCAGTATCGGCTGCTCGCCAAGATAGAAACGGATCATCTCCGGCACGAAGGGGTAGATCGACTTATCGTCCGCCACGCCGGTGCCAATCGCGTTAGCCAGTACCACGCCGCCGGCGCGATACACCGACAGCAGGCCAGGCACGCCGAGCATCGAGTCGGCGCGAAAAGCCAGCGGGTCGAGATAGGCGTCATCAACCCGTCGGTAAATCACATCCACCCGCCGCGGCCCTTCGGTAGTGCGCATGTAGACCGCGCCCGATTTAATAAACAAATCGGCGCTTTCCACCAGCTCAACCCCCATCTGCTGGGCGAGGAAGCTGTGTTCGAAATAGGCGCTGTTGAAACGCCCCGGCGTCATCACCACCACGCAGGGATCGTCCACCGGGGAGCTTTCACGCAGGGTTTGCAGCAGATAGCCCGGATAGCGCTCGACCGGCGCAATATGGTGATTTTCAAACATCTCCGGATAGAGACGCATCATCATTTTGCGGTTTTCCAGCATATACGAGACCCCTGATGGGGTTCGCAGGTTATCCTCCAGCACGTAATACTGGCCGTCGCTGTTGCGCACCATGTCGACGCCGGTAATGTGGGCATAGGTATTATTGGGCAGGTTTATTCCCTGCATGCAGGGCTGATATTGTTCATTGGCCAGTACCTGCTCCGCCGGAATCAGGCCAGCGCGCAGGATGTTTTGCTCGTGGTAGATATCGTACAAAAAAGCGTTCAGCGCTTTGACCCGCTGACGAATACCGCGATCGATCTTTTTCCACTCTCCGCCGGGAATAATGCGCGGGACGCTATCAAACGGAATCAAGCGCTCGGTACCTTCATCTTCCCCATACACATTAAAGGTGATGCCGATGCGGTGAAAAAGCAGCTCCGCCTGCTCTTTCTTTTGCCGGATAGAGAATTGATCGGTGTTGTGAAACCATTGCCACCAGGCGTTATAGTGGTGACGCTGCTGTCCCTGCGCGGTCAGCATCTCGTCATAATAATGCCCGTCAGGAAGCGTTATTTTTATCATGGCCGTCTCCTCCGGTTATACTCACGTTGGGGTAACCCCGCAAAGAGATAAGCATTTATTATGCCAGGTAGCTGATGGCGAGAGACGAGTGCAATTCTGCGCAACGCGCCGCTTTATTGTGCAAAAAAATAATCCCCGCAATAGCCGGTACCACGCCCGGTTTGCACCACCATGAAGCAAATGCCGGGCGCCTGCGCCATCAGGGTTAGATCCCGTCCAGCCAGCGCGCGTAATGCGCCGGCCACTCGACGGTCGGGGTACCGGGGCGCCCCATGGCAAAACCGTGCCCGCCGCGGGCATAGCGATAGAGACTAACCGGGACCTGATGCTGCCGACAGGCGGCGGCCATGATCAGGGTGTTATGCGGATCGGACACCGTATCGTCCTCCGCCTGGGCCAGAAAGCAGGGCGGCGTCTGCGAATTGACATAGGTCTGCACCGACCAGGCACGGTCAACCGCCTGTGAGGCGTGGACTCCCGCCAGCATCCGGTGCGTCGCGGTATGGCTGTAGGGCGACATCAGCGAAATAATCGGATAAATCAGCGCGGCTTTATCGGCTCGCGCCGGGTGGTCATCGAGGGCATCCTGCGGCGAATAAGCAGCAAAATCGGCCCGGCAGGCGGCCATCCCCAGCAGATGTCCACCGGCGGAAAACCCCAGTACACTGACCTGTTTCTCCCGCGCGCGAATCAGCCGCAGCGCCCGCTGGGCGTCTTGCAACGGCGCCAGCGCCCCGGCGCCCCACCCTTCGCCGGGAAGCCGGTAGCTCAGGATGTAGGCGGTATAGCCGCGGGCCGTCAGCCAGCGCGCGGCAGGCCAGGCCTCTTTCGCCATTTCGATGCGTCGGTAGCCGCCTCCGGCGGCAACCAGCACGCCATGACCGCGAGGTACCGCCGGTCGCCACACCGCCAGCTGCGGCCGGGCAATATGGCTGAGCGCGCCGCGCGCAGAGCGCCACGGCGCTCCCGAAGGCCCGCCGCCGCCCGGCGGTTCTTCTGGCCATAAACGGAGCACCTCCTCCCGCAGGCCGCTGGCCTCAACACGTGTCGCCGCCCACAGCGATGCCACGCTGAACAGCAGAAAATGACGTCGATTCACCCATCGTTCTCCTCAAACTTTGCTCAACCGCGCAGCGCGTTAACCTGGCGCTTTCCACGGCTCTTTTATTCGCCTTTGCCTGCCCGTGCAAGCAGGTAAATTGTCTGTTTTCACGCAAAATGTTACCTGAAACACCCCGGATGACGGATATTCGTCTAAGGTTTTCTGATGGTCAAACGCAGTGGCAAGACCGTCTGAAATGATAAGGAGAATTCCCCATGACGAGATCGGTTTCACGTCGCCCCGCAACATTGCCTTACGCTTTACATCTGGCGATCGGCGGCGCGATCTTCGCTTTATCGATGCTGACCGCCCAGGCCGCGGAAACCAGACCCGTGCCGCCATCCCCGGATGTGATGCTCGGCCCGCTGTTTAATGATGTGCAAAGCGCCAGGCTCTTCCCCGACCAGAAAACCTTTGCCGATGCGATCCCCAATAGCGACCCGCTGATGATCCTCGCCGACTATCGCATGCAAAAAAACCAGACCAGCTTCGACCTGCGCCATTTCGTCGAGCTGAACTTCAGCCTGCCGCAAGACAACGATCGCTACGTTCCGCCAAAGGGCCAGACGCTGCGTCAACATATCGACGGCCTGTGGCCGGTGCTGACCCGCAGTACCGTTGAGGTCGAAAAGTGGGACTCTTTGCTGCCGCTGCCCAAACCCTACGTGGTGCCAGGCGGTCGCTTCCGTGAAGTGTATTACTGGGATAGCTACTTCACCATGCTGGGCCTGGCGGAGAGCGGACACTGGGATAAAATTGAGGATATGGTGACCAATTTCGCGGCGGAGATCGATGCCTGGGGCCACATCCCCAATGGCAACCGCAGCTACTATCTCAGCCGCTCGCAGCCGCCGTTTTTCTCGTTTATGGTGGAGCTCCTCGCGACCCATGATGGCGATCGGGTGTTGAAAACCTGGCGGCCGCAGCTGGAAAAAGAGTACCAGTACTGGATGAAAGGCGCCGATACGCTGGAACCGGGAAAAGCCAACCAGCGGGTGGTGCGTATGGAAGACGGCGCGCTGCTGAACCGCTACTGGGATGATAACGATACGCCGCGTCCGGAATCGTGGCTCGATGATGTCACCACCGCGAAGAACAACCCAAATCGTCCGGCAACCGAGATCTATCGCGATCTGCGTTCTGCCGCCGCCTCAGGCTGGGATTTCAGCTCGCGCTGGATGGATGATCCGCAAAAACTGGGGACCATCCGCACCACCAGCATCGTACCGGTCGATCTCAACGCCCTGATGTTCCATCTGGAGAAAACCCTCGCGCGCGCCAGCAAAGCCGACGGCGACAACGCCAAAGCGGCGCAGTACGATGCCCTGGCCAACGACCGCCAGAAGGCCATGGAAAAATATCTGTGGAACGATAAAACGGGCTGGTACGCCGATTATGACCTCAAGAGCCATAAGGTGCGTAATCAGCTAACCGCCGCGGCCCTGTTCCCGCTGTATGTCAACGCCGCTTCCCGCGAGCGGGCGGCGAAGGTTGCCAGTGCGGTGCAATCGCAGTTGCTAAAACCCGGAGGATTAACCACCACCACCGTGCACAGCGGTCAGCAGTGGGACGCGCCGAACGGCTGGGCGCCGCTGCAGTGGGTTGCCGCCCAGGGGCTGCAAAACTACGGCCAGCAGAAAATGGCGATGGAGGTGAGCTGGCGCTTTCTCAGCAATGTCCAGCATACCTACGACAGTCAACAAAAGCTGGTCGAAAAGTATGATGTCAGCTCGACGGGCACCGGCGGCGGCGGCGGTGAATATCCGTTGCAGGACGGTTTCGGCTGGACCAACGGCGTGACGCTGAAAATGCTGGATCTTGTCTGCCCGCAGGAGAAACCGTGCGATTCACTGCCGGCCTCGCGCCCGCTCGATAAGGTGGAAAAACCCGTTGCCGCCGTCAGCACTCAGCCAGCCGCCAACGATGCTGTCGCCGAACCCGCTAAAAAATCGGCGCCGTAACACTCCCCGCGGCGGGCCCTCCGCCGCGTTTATTTCTCCCCTCCAGGCCCCAATCGCGTTAGTCTGCTGTTTTCAGGTCACCCGCGTTGATGGAAGACTCTTATGTTGATTGACGATATCGATTTTGCCCGCCTCTACCAACAGCAGCTCGCTCTGGCGGGGCGAAAAGAGAAACCGCCCGCCCACTGGGATGCCCGGGCGGAAAACATCGCCATCGTCGATGCCCCGGTCATCGACAGCTATCTGCGGCAACTGCTGGCAAAAATCGATTTGCACGGCGCCAGCAGTCTGTTTGATATGGGCTGCGGGCCGGGAACCGTCGCGCTGGCGCTGGCCAGCCAGCTCAACGAGATCTGCGGCGTCGATTACAGCCAGGGAATGCTCGATGTCGCCGCTCGTCGGGCTACGGCGCAAGGCGTTCGCCACGCGGTCTGGCACCAGCGGGCATGGGAAGAGAGCTGGGAGGGGCTGCCGCGCTGCGATATCGCCGTGGCCTCCCGTTCCACCCTGGTGGCGAATATGCGCGATGCGATGCAAAAGCTCGATCGTCAGGCGCGACTGCGGGTCTACACCACTCATCTGGTTAACCCTGGGTTTGCCTCGTCGACTATCCTGCGCGTGCTGGGACGAGACAGCGCGACGCTGCCGAACTATATGTATGCCGTGAACGTGCTGTATCAAATGGGGATTCATGCCAGCGTCGACTTTATTGATGGTGACCCTCAGGATAACAGCAGCTATCCGCTGTTTGAGCGCAACGTGGTGGCGGCGTTCGGCGCGCTCAGCCCGGCCGAGCGGGAACGTCTCGCACGGTGGTATCCGCAGCAAAACCCGCAGACCATTCAGGTTGATGCCCGGGACTGGGCGCTGATCGGCTGGAGTTGCCGTCGCTGAACATGTTCCCCACCTGAATTCACCGGCGCGGGCTCCCCCTCTTTTCCCCGGGGCGCATAAAGGGCCCATTACGTAGCATCATCCTGATATTTATCATGGTTTTCTCCAGCGGGCGTGACAAAAACCGGCTTGTTCTCGAGAAAGTAAGCGATAATAATTCGCATTACACTTTTACGAAAGATGACACTTTCGTTTTTACTGCGTAGCGGCGTACAGGAGTACCAGGCTACGTCAACTCAGGATTATGTCATGACCGCTCGCGTCATCTGCAAACGCCCGGCGCTGTTATACGCGCTGGCCGCCGCCTTCCCGCTTGCCAGCCTGGCGGAAGAGACGGTTATCGTCACCGCGCAACCCGTCGACTCGGCGGTCTCGCCAACGCAGGGCTATAGCGCCAGAACCTCCACCGGCGCGACAAAAACCGATCGGCCGCTGATTACCACCGCGCAGTCGGTCTCGGTCATCACCCGTCAGCAGATGACGGATCGGGGAGCCAATACCCTCAGTCAGGCGCTGGAATATACCCCGGGGGTTTACTCCAGCTTCGGCGGCGGCGCAACCCGCTTTGATACGGTGTCGTTGCGCGGCTACCACGGCGGCGATGTTGATAACCTGTTTCTCGACGGCATGCGCCTGATGAGCGATGGCGGTAGCCACAACGTCCTGCAAATCGATCCGTGGTTTATTGAACGGGTTGACGTCATCCGCGGCCCCTCTTCGGCGCTGTACGGTCAGAGCGTGCCGGGCGGGGTGGTGAATATGACGTCGAAACGTCCGCAGTTTGCCCCGGAAGGCCATTTCCGTCTCAGCGGCGGGACGCAGAACACCAAAGGGGCCGCCTTCGATTATACCGATGCCCTCAACGATCAATGGGCTTACCGGGTTATCGGTATGACGCGCACCAGCGACACTCAATACGATAATACCCGCGAAGAGCGCTATGCCATTTCGCCTTCCCTGCTCTGGCAACCGGATACCGATACCTCGCTGCTGCTGCGCGCCTACCTGCAAAAAGATCCGTCGGGCGGTTATCACGGTTCGCTGCCGCTGGACGGCACCCGCTATGCCCACAATGGGCGTAAGCTCGCCACCGGTACCAATGAAGGTGACCCGTCAGACGGGTATCGGCGCCGCGAGCAGATCTACAGCTACGAGTTTACTCATCAGTTCAATGACGTCTGGTCGGCCTACTCCGCCGGGAGCTATACCCACACCAACGTCTCGCTGGATCAGGTGTATCAGGTCGGCTGGATTGATGACAGCGATATGCTGGCGCGCGGCTACAGCGGCTCGCGCGGCTCGCTGGATGCCTGGTCTACCGATAACCGCCTGCGCGCCGATTTCACCACCGGCGAGCTGGCCCATACGCTGATCGTCGGCGGGGAGTATCACCGTTTCCGCAACGATCTGTGGACCGGCGCTGGCAGCGCATCACCCTTCGACCCGTTCAGCGGCTATACCGCGCAGAGCGGGCATACCGTGACCTACAGCGATAACAATAACCGCCGCTACTACCAGACCGGGCTCTATCTGCAGGACGAAATGGTCTGGGCGCGCTGGCACCTGGATGTATCCGGCCGTTACGATCGCCTGGTTTCGCAACAGGTCAGCGATACCTTCGGCACCTCCAGCCGCCGCGCCGATAGCCATATCAGCGGCCGGGCATCTCTGCTGTATGCATTGGAAAACGGCCTTTCGCCGTATCTGAGCTATAGCCAGGCGATTACGCCAGCCATGTTGCCGGGTGCCAACGGAACGCTGCTCAAGCCCACGACCGCAGAGCAGGTGGAAGCGGGGCTGAAATTCCAGCCGCCGGGCAGCGCCGATATGTACAGCATTGCCATCTACGATTTGACGCAAAAAGATGTGGCGACGCGCGACCCGAATATCGCCACCGCGACCTTTATTCCGGCGGGAAAAGTCCATTCCCAGGGCGTGGAGCTGGAGATGCGCAACCAGATTACGCCTGAGCTGAGCACCCTTGCCTCCTACACCTGGAACCGCCTGCAGTTCCAGGACACCAAAGATGGAACCAACGCCAACACGCCGCAGCTGACGCCGGATCAGATGGCCTCGTTCTGGGCGCGCTATCAGTTCCCGACGGGGATCAGCGTTGGGGCTGGCGTTCGCTATATCGGGAAACAGTGGGCGGATGACGCCAATACCGAGCGCTTGCCGTCGGTCACCTTACTGGATGCGATGGTGCGCGCCGACCTCGGCGTCTGGTCGCCATCATTGAAAGGGGCTTTTGTGCAGGTTAATGCCAATAACCTCGGCGATCGGGCGTTTCTCTCCGGCTGCTACGGAACTGGCAACTGCTACTGGGGAGCCGGGCGCAGCGTGATCGCCACCGTCGGCTACGACTTCTGAGAATTGTCTGAAAAATGTTCCGCTCGCGCTGTGCTCTGCGGATAACACCGGGCGTGTCCCGGTTAACGCAGCGCGAGCGGAGGCGATTACATAGCGTCGAGCGCCTTCTGCAGCTTCCAGATATAGCGTGGGGCCTGCGGAGCCGGATGCTTTTTCACCACGTGCTCAAAGAACTCATCGGCATCCAGAGTGTTGATCTCGTCAATCGCATTCTGACGATTCGCGGAGAAGGTGCGCAGCAGCGCCCCGGCGCCGTTAGCATAAGAGACCACTACCGCATAGCGCATCACCTGCGGATTTTTAATCCCGGCAAGCGGGCCATTTTCAAGGATACTCAGATAGGCCGCGCCCATCGAAATATTACGTTCGGGATTTTTCAGCTCGCTGACCGATGGTTCGCCGCGCCAGCCCATGCGCCGATAGACATCGCGCCCGGATGTCGAGGGTTTCAGCTGCATCAGGCCAACCGCTCCGGATTTACTGATGACCGTCGGGTTGCCGCCGGATTCAATGGCGATAATCGCCGTCACCAGCTGCGGGTCAACGCCCCACGCCGCGCCGGCTTTTTCACTGACAGGCATCCACTGCATCGCCCGCTTAACCGGAACTTCAGCGTTCCACGGCGGGTTACGGTAATCCTGTTTTGAGCTACAACCGGCCAACAACACAACGATAAAAACACACCATCTCAATTTCACACATCTATCCTTATTGGCTGAAGTTTGCCGCCTGGAGATGACAATAATCGCTCCAGGCGGCATGATAACCCTTTCATTCTTAGCAAGGAATTGTCATGTCTCAGTTTTATCTGGTCGCCCCTTCAGGTTACTGCGTCAACCAGGAGGCAGCGCACCGCGGCGTTCAACGTCTGCAGGAAGCCGGGCATCAGGTCCTGCACCAGGAGGTCATCCCCCGCCGCCAGCAGCGGTTTGCCGGAACTGAGCATGAGCGCCTGAACGACATAAACCAGCTGGCGACCCTCGAAGGCGCTAATCGCATCGTGATGGCGGTACGCGGCGGCTACGGCGCCAGCCGCCTGCTACCGCACATCGACTGGCAGGCGCTCATTGCGCGCCAGCGGCAAAACCCGCTAATCATTTGCGGACACAGCGATTTTACAGCGATTCAAATGGGTCTGCTGGCCAAGGGTAGCATAATCACCTTTAGCGGTCCGATGCTGGCCGGTAACTTTGGCGCCGAAGTCATGGACCCGTTTACCGAACAGCACTTCTGGCAGGCGCTGCGCAGCCCGGAATTTACCCTCGAGTGGCAGGGCGACGGACCGGATTGCCGGGCCAAGGGGACCCTGTGGGGCGGCAATCTGGCGATGATAACCTCGCTGATTGGCACGCCGTGGCTGCCGCAAATCAGCAACGGTATTCTGCTGCTGGAAGATATTAACGAGCATCCGTTCCGCGTCGAACGGATGCTGTTGCAGCTGCTTAATAGTGGTATCCTCGCCGCTCAGCGCGCCATTGTCCTCGGCAGTTTTACCGGCGCCCGGCCTAACGATTACGACGCGGGCTATGATTTACCGCAGGTCTGCGACTATCTCCGCGCGCAGCTCGCTGTTCCGCTTATCAGCGGGCTGGACTTCGGCCACGAGCAGCGGACCGTGACCCTGCCCCTCGGCGCGAACGCGCTGCTGGTGAACAACGCGGCCACCACCACCTTAACGCTCAGCGGGCATCCGGTACTGACCGAATAAAAACATCGGTTACACATTTTCGGATACTCTGCGGGTAGTTAAAATAATGTCACTTTCATAAAACCTTTATGCCAGTAAGGAGTACGTCAACTTTGGACGCCGGTGCGGTCATTAGTCTGTTTATTCTGGGTTCTGTATTAGTAACCTGTAGCATTTTATTGAGTTCCTTTTCCTCACGCCTTGGCATCCCGATTCTGGTTATTTTCCTCACCATCGGTATGCTGGCTGGCGTCGATGGTATCGGCGGCATCCCTTTTGACAACTACCCTTTCGCCTACATGGTGAGTAACCTGGCGCTGGCGGTGATCCTGCTGGACGGCGGTATGCGCACCCAGGCGAGTTCGTTTCGCGTCGCCCTCTGGCCCGCCCTGTCACTGGCGACCGTTGGCGTCCTGATCACCTCCGGTCTGACCGGGATAATGGCCGCATGGCTGTTCCATCTCAATCTTATCGAAGGGATGTTGATCGGCGCGATTGTCGGCTCCACCGATGCCGCGGCGGTCTTCTCGCTGCTCGGAGGTAAAGGGCTGAACGAGCGCGTGGGCGCCACGCTGGAGATTGAATCCGGCAGCAATGATCCGATGGCGGTATTCCTGACCATTACCCTTATCGGGATGATTCAGCAGCATCAAACCGGCCTGAGCTGGATGTTTGCCGTACATATCGTGCAGCAGTTCGGCCTCGGCATCGTCATTGGTCTCGGCGGCGGCTATCTGCTGTTGCAGATGATTAACCGCATCGTGTTGCCTGCGGGGCTCTATCCGCTGCTGGCGCTAAGCGGCGGGATTATGATTTTTGCCGTCACCACCTCGCTGGACGGCAGCGGTATTCTGGCGGTGTATCTGTGCGGCTTCCTGCTCGGCAACCGGCCGATTCGCAACCGTCACGGGATCCTGCAGAACTTTGACGGGCTGGCGTGGCTGGCGCAAATCGCCATGTTCCTCGTGCTCGGTCTGCTGCTCACGCCATCGGACCTGTGGCCTATCGCCATCCCGGCGCTGCTGCTGTCGATGTGGATGATTTTCGTCGCCCGCCCGCTGTCGGTCTTTGCCGGCCTGCTGCCGTTTCGCGGCTTTACTCTGCGCGAACGGGTGTTTATCAGCTGGGTTGGCCTGCGCGGCGCGGTGCCGATTATTCTCGCCGTCTTCCCGATGATGGCCGGTCTTGATAACGCCCGCCTGTTCTTTAACGTCGCCTTCTTCGTGGTGCTGGTCTCCCTGCTGCTGCAGGGAACCTCCCTCTCGTGGGCGGCGAAAAAAGCCAAAGTGGTGGTTCCGCCGGTGGGCTGGCCCATTTCCCGCGTCGGGCTGGATATCCATCCGGAAAATCCCTGGGAGCAGTTTGTTTACCAGCTGAGCGCCGATAAATGGTGCGTCGGCGCGGCGCTGCGCGATCTGCATATGCCTCCGGAAACCCGCATTGCCGCTCTGTTCCGCGACAATATTCTGCTGCACCCGACCGGCAGCACCCGGCTGCTCGAAGGCGATATTCTCTGCGTGATCGGACGCGAGCACGACCTGCCGGCGCTGGGCAAAATGTTCAGCCAGTCGCCGCCGGTGGCGCTCGACCAGCGCTTCTTCGGCGACTTTATTCTCGACGCCAACGCTAAATTCGCCGATGTGGCGCAAATTTACGGTCTTGACGGCGGGGAAGAGTTTCGCGAACGCCAGCAATCGCTGGGGGATGTGATTCAGGATCTGCTTGGCGCTGCGCCGGTGGTCGGTGACCAGGTGGAGTTTGCCGGAATGCTGTGGACGGTGGCGGAGAAAGAGGAAGACCACGTGCTGAAGGTCGGGGTACGCGTGGCGGAAGATGAGGCGGTGTGATCCGCCTCTGTCCGCTCGCTGACGAAGGATGATGGCACGGTGTTGATGACAGCACCACCTACCACATCGCGCCTGAATCAGCTAATCAACGGCGTATCAGCGGCCCTGAAGGCCATTGATACGCCGTTCTTGCCTCAGGCGGTGCGCCATTTGCGGGTTAACGGTTTTTCGACCTCCACAATCAGGAACATCACAAAGCCGATAACAAAAGTGATCACCCAATAGCGGAACGGCAGCGCGGTGGTGCCAAACAGCATTTGCATAAACGGCGCGTAGATGATCAGCAGCTGCAGCGCCAGCAGAACGCCGCTGACGATCCAGATGCCTCTGTTCGCCAGTAAGCCTTTACTCAGCGAAAAGCCGTCGGAGACGCGGCAGTTGAGCATGTAAAACCACTGGGCGGTCACCAGCGTTTGCAGCAGAACGGTACGGATAAACTCCGGCGAATAGCCGCGCGGCTGGAGCCAGGCCTCCAGAACAAAGGCGCTCACGGCAATCATCGAGCCAACAAAAACCACCCGCCAGATGGCGAAACCATCCATAACATGCAGTTTAGGATCGCGCGGCGGTCGCGCCATGATGTTCTTCTCGCCAGCCTCAAACGCCAGGCCGAACGACAGCGTGGCGGAGGTCGCCATGTTCATCCATAAGATGAGTACCGGGGTCAAAGGAATTAAGTTCCCCGCCAGCAGCGCGATAATGATTAATAGCCCCTGCGCCAGGTTGGTCGGCATAATAAAAAGGATGGTTTTCTTCAGGTTATCGTACACCCGCCGCCCTTCTCTGACCGCGCTGGCAATGGTGGCGAAGTTATCATCCGTCAGCACCATGTCGGCCGCCTCTTTGGTCACCTCGGTTCCCTTGATGCCCATCGCGATCCCGACATCAGCCTGCTTCAGCGCCGGAGCATCGTTCACCCCGTCACCGGTCATCCCCACGACCTCTTTTTTACTCTGCAGCGCCTGCACCAGACGGAATTTATCCTCCGGGCTGGTACGGGCGAAAATATCAAACTTCTGCGCGGCTTCGCTGAGCTGCTGGTCGTCCATCACCTCCAGCTCGCGCCCGGTAATGGCCGTGCTGGCGTTGCCGATGCCCAGCATTTTGCCGATACTCATCGCCGTTTGCGGGTGATCGCCGGTGATCATCTTCACGCGAATCCCCGCCTGCAGGCAGTCGCCAATCGCCGTAATTGCTTCCGGACGCGGCGGATCCATCATCCCGGCAATACCGAGGAGAATGACGCCCTGCTGCAGATCCTGATGGGTCAGCTCGCTTTGTCCGCTGGCCGCAGGCTTCCACGCCGCCGCGACCATTCGCAACCCTTCCCGCGCGTACTCTTCAATTTTTGCTTCCCAGTAGGGCTGATTCAGCGGCTGCAGGCCCTCCTCCGTCTGCTGCTGCTGACAAAGCCGGAACAGCACATCCGGAGCGCCGGTGATTAAGATCATCTCTTCATTACCGATCCGATAGAGCGTCGACATATATTTATATTGCGAATCGAAAGGGATCTTGCTGCGCAATTCGGTTGCCACCGCCGGCAGCGCGACTTTCGCCGCCAGCACCTTCAGCGCCCCTTCCGTCGGGCCGCCGGTAATTTTCCATAACCCGCTTTCATCCTTGATAAGCTGGCTGTCATTACATAAGTCAATGGTTCTCAAATAGCGCTCAAGCAGCGTACCGGGCGCCACCACAACCGGCCCGGCCCCGTCGACCGGGTGGATATTGCCTATCGGTTCATAGCTATCGCCTTCCACCCGATAGACGGTATCCGCCGTAATGACGGCTTTAACCGTCATCTCGTTCATGGTCAGCGTCCCGGTTTTATCCGAACAAATTACCGTCATCGCCCCGAGGGTCTCAACGGTCGGCAGCTTACGAATGATCGCCTTCTGCCGCGCCATGGTCTGCACGCCTAAAGAGAGAATGATCGAGATAATCGCCGGCAAACCTTCCGGCACCGAGGCCACCGCAAGGCTAATCAGCGAGAGCATCAGCTCTGAAACCGGCATATCGCGGAACAGCAGGCTGAAGACGAACAGCGCGGCCATCATCACCAGAATAATAATAAAGATGGCTTTGCCGAGCTTATCCATCTGTACCAGCAGCGGCGTACGGTGCTTTTCAATATCCGCCATCATCTGGTTGATATGGCCCAGTTCGGTATCGCCGCCGGTCGCCACCACCAGGCCTTTACCACCGCCGGAACTGACCGTGGTACCGGAAAACAGCAGGTTGGTGCGATCGCCGAGGGGAAGATCTCCGCTCAGCGCCTCGGTGCTTTTCTCCACCACCGTCGACTCGCCGGTGAGTATCGCTTCTTCCACGCGTAGGTTGTGGGCTTCGATAACCCGCAGGTCGGCAGGGATTCGGTCGCCCGCGCGGATCACCACGATATCGCCCGGCACCAGCGCGGTAGTCGCTACCGTTTCATGGTTCCCCTGGCGGATCACCACCGCCTCGCTGGCCAGCATATTACGAATGCTCTGCAGCGATTTTTCCGCATTACTTTCCTGAATATGTCCAATCAGGGCATTGATCACCGCGACGCCCAGAATCACCAGAGTATCGACCCAGTGCCCCATGACCGCAGTCAGCAGCGCGGCCGCCAGCAGGACATAAATCAGGACATCGTTGAAATGGGCCAGGAAACGGAGCCACGCGGGTTTGCCTGGCTTTTGGGGTAACGCATTCTCGCCGTACTGCTGGAGTCGCGAGGCCGCTTCTGCGCTGCTAATACCTTCGGAGGAACTGTTGGTGCGGGTCAGGGTTTCATCGACGGAAAGCTTATAGAACGGGCCAGCCGGTTTGTCTGTACTCATAGTTATCTCCTCACTCCTGTAACGGAAATCAGAACAGCATCAGGCCGCCCCTAACGCACGACAAAAACCGGCACGTGGGCATAACGAACGATGCCTGCCGCCTCAGAACCCAGCAAATGGGTCTGAATATTGGGGTTTCGCGAGCCAATAATCACCACATCCGCCTGCAGCTCGTCAGCCAGTTTGATCACTTCATCGCGAACATTGCCGCTACGGACATGAATCTGGATGTCACTTTCCGGCAGGGTGGACTTTTTGGCCAACCCGGCAAGTTTTTCCTCAGCGTTTTTAACCAGATAGTCTTCCATTTTTCGCGCATCAGAAATAAATCCACGCGTCAGCACCGGGGAAAACAGAGGATTTACGTGCAACAGGTGAATTTTCCCGCAAGCGCTCTGCGCAAGAAACTGAGCGTGGGATAGCGCCTTGTCGGCAAGGCCAATCTCAAAGACATCAACCGGGACCAGAATATTTTTATACATACAGACAATCCTTTTATTACCAATAGAATAGATGGCGAACAACTTCCTACGACACGTGTTGCGGAAAAAATCTCAGGAACAAAGCTGGCACAATAATCGGTATGATTAAACGTAGCACAGGACGGTTAACATGATTAAGCCACCAATTAATATATTGAAAAATATCACTGAGATACCCCCCTTCAGTCAATTCGGCTGAAAACGCCGCCAAAGCGTCGACATCAGGGCGATTTTTACTCTTTTTAACATTTCCGCTTTTCTACGACTATCCTCATAATCAGGAGCTGTAACGATTACAAAAACCACCCCATAATTAGGTATATGAGGATTTACTTACTATATATCCATCACTAAAGGAGGAGCGATGTTTGGCTATAGTCTGGTTCGCCTGAGCCTGTTTATCGCCCTGGCAATCATTGCCTGTACGGCGACAGGATTATTCACCTATCTCGTCGTCTCTGCCCTGGCTGAATAAATCCGCCGGTTGTAACCAATATGTAAAATAAATCTTTTAGCTTTGCGGGGAATACAGTGAACCGTTATTTTTCTCTCATTCCTGTTGTTATTTTGATAACAACAGCTTGCGACCAGAAAGCGCCGCAGGTTACACCGCTGCCACGGATGGTGAAAGCCGCTGAGGTGACTGCGGTCGGGGATTCACAGCAGCGTGTTTTCCCCGCGCGCATCGAATCCGGGGACTCTACGGATCTCTCATTTAAACGCGGCGGCCTGGTGGAATCGCTCGATGTGCGCCAGGGCGCCAACATTACGCAAGGACAGGTCCTCGCCCGTCTCAACGCGCGGGAAGCCCAACAGCGTTTCAATGAACGACAAACTGCCGCCACGCTCGCGCAGCGGCAGTTTGACCGCTTTCAGACCCTCGCCGGTCGCCAGGCTATTTCAAAAGCAGAAATGGACATCCAGCGCGCCAGCCGCGACTCGGCAAATGCCGCGCTGAAAATTGCCCGCGAAGAACTCGACCAGTTGACGCTAAAGGCGCCGTTTAGCGGGGTAGCGGCCAGCGTACCGGTGCGCAATCACCAGGTGGTGGCCGCCGGGCAGACCGTGGTGACCCTGACGCGTAGCGATCTGCTCGACGTGGTCTTTAGCATCCCGGAAAATCTGTTTAGCGCCTTTGATATTCGCAACGCGCAGTATCGTCCGCTAGTGAAAATCAACGCCCTGCCGGATCGCCAGTTTACCGCTCAGTACAAAGAGCATTCCGGCAGCAGCGACAATCATTCCCTGACGTGGCAGGTGATTTTGACCATGCCGCGTCCGGCCGATTTCCCCGCGGTGGGCGGCGTCAGCGGGACCGTGACGGTGAATCTGGCGAATCTGCCCGCCAACACCGGTCGCGAGGCGCTGGTGGTGCCGGTCGAGGCGGTGTTCAATCCCGATAATCATCCGCGCAATGAGCCGCACGTGTGGGTGATTAAGGGCGATGGCGAACAGCTGCATCTTGAGGATCGCAAAGTGAGCGTCGGGCAGGTCACCACCCAGGGGGTGGTTATTACCGACGGGCTCAGCGCCGGCGAGCGCGTTGTGGCGGCTGGCGTAAGCGAACTGCATGCCCAACAGCCGGTTCGAATCTGGACGCGTGAACGAGGACTTTAATGGATATCTCTCGTCAGTTTATTAATAATCCCGTTCGCATCTGGTTAACCATTCTGCTGCTGGGCATTGGCGGTATTTTCGCCCTGCTCAATATCGGCCGTCTGGAAGATCCGGCCTTTACCATTAAAACGGCGGTGGTCATTACCCACTATCCTGGCGCTTCGGCGCAACAGGTCGAAGAAGAGGTCACCCTGCCGCTGGAAAATGCCCTGCAACAGCTGCCTTATCTGGATAACGTCAGCTCTATTTCGTCCAACGGGCTCTCGCAGATTACGGTGAATATCGCCTCGAATTACCACTCCAACGAGCTGCCGCAAATTTGGGATGAGCTGCGGCGCAGGGTGGGCGATGCGGCCCGTCTGTTCCCTCCGGGCGTGGTCACCCCCTTCGTGAACGATGATTTCGGCGACGTGTTTGGCTTTTTCTTTGCCATTTCCGGCGACAGTTTTACCAATCCCGAGCTGGTCCGTTATGCCGAGCAGCTGCGTCGGGAACTGGTACTGGTGCCCGGCGTTGGCAAGGTCGCCATCGGCGGTGCACTCCCCCAGCAGATTAATATTGATATCTCTTTACCCAAAATGGCCGCCCGCGGCATTACGCTAAACCAGCTTTCCGCCATTCTCAGCCGCCTGAACGTCGTTTCCAGCGCCGGGGAGATTAAATCCGGTAGCGAGTCCATTCGCCTGCATCCGACCGGGGAATTTGAGAATATCGACGAACTGGGCGATCTGCCGATCAACCCGCACGGCACCGGGGCGGCGACCCGGCTGCGGGATATTGCCACCATCTCGCGTGGCCTGAGCGAATCCCCGACCAGCCTCTACCACGCCAACGGCCGCCAGGCGGTGACCATGGGCGTCTCGTTCATTCCCGGCGTCAACGTCATCGATGTGGGCCACGCGCTGGAGGCCAGACTGGCACAAATGTCGGCGGAAAAACCCGCCGGGATTCACCTCGATCTGTTCTACGATCAGGCGGCTGAAGTCGGCCACTCGGTTAACGGCTTTATCACTAATTTCTTAATGGCGCTGGCCATTGTCGTCGGCGTTCTGCTGATCTTTATGGGCGTGCGCAGCGGTATTATTATTGCGTTTTCGCTGGCCCTCAACGTGCTGGGCACGCTGCTGATTATGTACCTGTGGGGCATTGAGCTGCAGCGGATCTCGCTAGGCGCGCTGATTATCGCCCTCAGCATGCTGGTCGATAACGCCATCGTGATTGTCGAAGGCGTGCTGATTGCCCGCCAGCAGGGGTCAACGCTGCTGAACGCCATCAACTACGTTATCCGTCGTTCCGCCCTGCCCCTGCTGGGGGCGACCGTGATAGCCATCCTCGCCTTCGCGCCTATCGGTCTGTCACAGGACTCGACGGGGGAATACTGTAAATCGCTGTTCCAGGTGCTGCTCATCTCCCTGATGCTCAGCTGGTTCTCGGCGCTCACCATTACCCCGGTGTTGATCAAATGGTGGCTGTTTAAAGGCGCGGCATCCCCGACGCCAGCCGCTGAGGCCGATCCTTATCGCGGACGCTTTTACCGCAGCTATCAGCAGATCCTCAACGCCCTGTTGCGGCAAAAAACCGTCACCCTTACGGTGATGGCCGCGCTGCTGGTCGGCGCGGTCTGGGGATTTGGCTCGGTACGACAGAACTTTTTCCCGTCATCCAATACGCCTGTCTTCTTTGTTGACCTGTGGCTGCCCTACGGCACCGATATCGCCGCCACCGAAAAAATGACCAGCGATATCGAAACCGCGATTAACGGCCAGCCGGGCGTGGTCACTACCGTGGCGACCATCGGTCAGGGCAGCATGCGCTTCATCCTTACCTACAGCGGCCAGCGGCAGTACAGCAACTATGCGCAGATCATGGTGCGCATGGCTGACCAGCGCAGCATTGACCCCCTCACTCGCCACGTCGATGCCTATATTGCCCGCCACTATCCGCAGGTGAATGCCAGCAGCAAGCGGGTGATGTTTGGTCCATCCAGCGATAGCGCCATCGAGGTGCGTATTAAAGGCCCTGATCCCGACAGATTGCGGCTGATAGCCAGCCAGGTCAGCACGATCCTTGCGGCGGATCCGGCCGTCGGCAGCGTGCGTAACGACTGGCAAAACCGCAGTAAAACCATCCGTCCGCAGTATTCGCCGGTCCTCGGCCGCGAGCTGGGGGTGGATAAGCAAGATATCGACAGTGCGCTACAAATGAATTTCAGCGGTAGCCGCGTCGGGCTGTATCGTGAAGGCGCCGATCTGCTGCCGGTGGTGGTACGCCCGCCGGCCACCGAACGTCAGGATGCCAACCATCTGAAAAACGTCCTGGTGTGGAGCCAGAGCCGTCAGCAGTACATTCCGCTGAGCAACGTCGTCAGCGGCTTTAACCTCGAATGGGAAGACCCGTTAATTCTCCGCCGCGACCGCAGCCGCGTCCTCACGGTGATGACCGACCCCGACCCACTGAGCCATCAAACCCCGGGCGATATTCTGGCGCGAGTCCAGCCGCAAATTAACGCGCTCAGTCTGCCGCATGGCTACAGTATTGAGTGGGGAGGCGATGCGGAGAACTCCAGCGAAGCGCGGCAGGGGCTGTTCACCACCCTGCCATTAGGTTATCTGGTGATGTTCGTCATCACCGTGCTGATGTTCAGCTCGCTGAAAAATGCCGTTGCCATCTGGCTGACCGTGCCGCTGGCGCTGATCGGCGTGACGCCGGGCTTTTTAATCACCGGCATTCCCTTCGGCTTTATGGCGCTTATCGGTTTGCTTAGCCTGAGCGGCATGCTTATCCGTAACGGCATCGTGCTGGTTGAAGAGATTGAACAACAAAAACAGGAAAAACCGCAGCACGAGGCAATTATCTATGCGGCAACCTCGCGCTTACGCCCTATACTGCTCACGGCCTTTACCACCGTGCTCGGGCTGGCGCCGCTGCTGCTGGACGTCTTCTTCCAGAGTATGGCGGTGGTTATCATGTTCGGGCTGGGTTTTGCGACCATTCTGACGCTACTGGTTCTTCCGGTTATTTACGCCTGTTTTCACCCTAAGGATATGCGGCAACCACAATGAACACCACCGGGTTAAATATTATTAAAACGCTGGGATGCATGACGGCGGTCACCTTCTTTACCATCTATAACACCTGGGATCGGTATGATTACGACTATCACTGGATCCTCGGTTTTCTGACCTTTATCTCGACCATCGCCACGCCGCTGTTTTTTGTGGTGGCGGGCTATCTCGATGCTCAGTCCCGACATAACGCGAGCTGGCAGATGGGGAAAATTAAAAGCGTGGTGATCGTCTTTCTTTTCTGGATGACGATTTACTACCTCTTTGAGCCCTACCAGCGCGGCTATCTTATCCAGCCATGGTTTGTCTTCGCCTTTATCGTGATTTATACCTTCCACCCGCTGGTCGAGTGGCTAAGCCTGCGCAGAAGGGTCTTCTTTAGCGTGGTGTTTGTGTTACTGCTTTTCTGCTATGGCTACGACCTGCTGGCGGTCCTTTGGCCCAACGTTCATCCGCTAACTTTGCCACCGCAGTATCGTCTGTGGACCTGGCTGTTGTTCTATTTAACCGGCCAGTTGTTTAACGACCCGCTGGTGGTGCGCTGGCTTAACCGCGATAGCGTTATCAAAGCCACGATGTGCGCCATACCCTTTATTTATCTTTTCACCTGGTTTTACGAGCGTCATTTCTTTTTCGCCCTGTTCAAGGCCGACAGAAATGCGTTCATTCTCACCGGTTCACAAATTTATATTCTGGTGGTCGCGCTGGTGATTGCGGCCAACGGCGTCCGTTTCCGTAAAAACAGCGAGTTTAAAGAGAGTATCCTGGCGGCAGTCAGCAAAACGATGACCGGGGTTTATATCCTCCATTACTCCATTTTTCATCTGCTGAGCGCCCTTATCCCTATCGGTTCGCTGACCACAAAATTAATGCTGATTGTCCTGACGTTTGTCGTCTCGGTATTGATTTCAATGCTGGTGCTATCCCACTCCGTCGCTAAAAAAGTGATCACCCTTTAAATTACCGGCGCCCTCCCTGGCGGCCGGGTTTAAAAACCATAGCGCAGCCAGGCAAACAGGACGTTGCCGTTATTGTAGGTGCCGGGAATATAGGTGAACTGTACGCTCAGCCGCTGATAGCTTGCGGAAAATAAAGGCAGAATTATCGGTAAGGGGACGTAATTCGCGAAATCATCACGGGCGGTGATCCCGGCGGTCACGCCGAGACCAAGGCGGAAATCCTGGCGGCTATCCAGATACCAGCCCTTCTCCCAGCCGTAGCCGATTATCGGCTGCCACTTGTTATGCGAATCCTTAAACATCATGGCGTACAGCGAACTCCAGTCGCCATCATCGTGATAGCGAGAGACGCCGAAGCCGCCGCCCCAGGGCATCTCATTGTAGTTGTCGGTTTTCTCTTTATCGTAGGTTAAGCGGTTGTGCCAACTGAGAAACGGCAGATACAGGTCATAATTTTGCGGCTGATTCCAGGTTTGCGAAACATCATTTTGGAGCCAGTCCCACCAGCCGATGATGCGCTGTTCACCGTAGACATGATCTTCAGCCTGGACCGCCGTAGCGCAAATAATCAGGGTACCCCACACCACCAGCCGACAATGTTGCATAGTTTTTTCCTTAAAAAAATCAACGTTAATCATTCAGCCCGAGAAATAAACGGAGCTCCTGTGCATTATAATCCCGATTCAGGCGCAGACGGCAAAGCGCCGTGAATATGTTGCTCAATACGCGCCATCATAAACGGAAAGAACGGATTAGAGGTCACGCGCATCAGCGTATCCAGCCCTACGCTGAGGGTTGCGGTCTCTCCGCGCAGCGAAATGGTACCGATACTGATGCCGTAAAGGTTCTTCTCCGTCGGCTCGCGACCGTACAGAGAATCGCTCATCGGAAAAGGTACCGCGACGTGCGACAGCGAATACATATCCTGCGGCCACGCGATGTTCAGCCGCGTCACTTGCTCCTCTTGCGCGCCCGCTGGCGTGGTTCGCGCGACGGTATCGTACGTCGTGGACGAGGCATTGGTAATCACCGTTGTGCGATAGCGGCGCGGCGCTGGCGGCAATAGCGTGTTGAGCGCAGAGTAGACCGCGGGTCGAAACAACGCGCGCAGATTCGCCGCCTGGTTGATATCGAAAACCACCAGTTCGCTGCCGTTTTCCGGCAAATAGCGATACAGCGACTCCACCACCGCCCTGGTGCTGACGGTGGAGTCCATCACCGACTGAAAAGTCAGCACCGGGGCCAGCGCAGCAAGCCGCTGGCTGCGGGAGTCCTCGACAATTTTCGCCTGCAGCGCCTGGGTTAACAGCCACGACTGTCGGGCCGCCTTCACCGGAAATGAATTGTATTTATAAGGATTAAACTCAGGCGCCACGTTAAGCCATGCCGCGCGCGCAAAAGCGGGAAACACCGCCGGTAGCCCCGTCAGCCCGGCAAAGCGGGCAAATGCGGTCACCCCGATCATCGGCGACAGCAGGACTATCTGCTGCGGCTGAGACAAGGCGTTATCATCCAGCGCGTCGAGCGCATATTTCAGCGCCAGCGCGCCGCCGTTGGAATAGCCGATAACATGCAGCGGGACGTTCGCCCCGGCCAGTCGGGTGGCTTCGCGTACCGCCAGTCGCGTTGCCGCCATCCACTGCTGCCAGTCAACGGCGGTGAGCGAACCCGGCGCAGTACCGTGCCCCGGCAGCCTCGGCACCACGGCAACGAACCCCTGCTGCTGGTAGGCTTTTGCCAGATAGTGCACGCTGTACGGCGAGTCCGTCAAGCCATGAAGCAACACCGCGGCGCCGCGCGGCGTCCCCGCGGGCAACAGCACAAAGGAGCGATTCCAGTCGGGCTGAAACTGTTGCGGATAGACCTGGCTTTGGGCATAAAAACGATTAAGCGGCGTTTTTTCATCATCCTGAAGCGTATTGGTCAGCTGACTTCTCATCTGGCGAAAAATCGTCTCTTCTCGCGCCAGATAGCCAGCGAAGGTCGCGTGGTCAATCTCCGTCGCCGACATTTCATCAGCAGCCCAGGTATGCCACGGATGCAGGGCGGGCCCACGCTGTGTTTCGTAAATACGCCCGGCCATAAAAACGGTCACCACGATAAGCAGAGCAATCGCTATTTTTTTCACCAGCGAGGCCACTTTTGAACCGGCTTTAATCAGAGGGCGGGTAAAACTCATCATTGGCATATCGCTGTCCGTTTTGTTTTCTGTACATGACGACCGTTGGCTCGCTGGGGCATTGTAGTCATGTGATGGAGGTTGTTTCCAGACCTCGTCAGTCGCTGATGTTACCGTCGGCGTTAAGCAGATCGTAGCAGGCAACGGAATCGAATCAAGGAGCAGGCGCGATTGCGAAGAGATCGTCGATGGTCGAGCCGACGTGCGCGATATGAGGGTGCGAAGCGGACCCGCGCTGCCGACATCCGGCTGACGGGGTGTTGCTTGAGGGGGGTTAGCGGAAAGCCAGAATTCCGGCCGCTGCCGGAAATCCTGGCTGATAAGCCCGGCCAATGACGCCGCTTACGGAAGTTACCCTGTCACGACTGGAACGCGCGGCGCCAGCGCGCACATTAATTCATAGCCGACGGTGCCGCAGGCGCTGGCGACATCATCAATTTTGATCTCCTTGCCCCACAGCTCGACCGGCGCGCCGATCCCGGCCTGCGGGCAAGGCGTTAGATCGACCGCCAGCATATCCATTGAAACCCGGCCCACCGTGTGGGTCCGAACGCCGTCCACCAGCACCGGCGTACCGTCCGGCGCCACGCGCGGATAGCCGTCGGCGTAACCGCAGGCCACAATCCCAATACGCTGCTCGCCGGACGTCCGATACCGCCCTCCGTAGCCAACCACCTCGCCCGCCTGCAGATTCTGCACGGCGATGATTTCGCTGCTGAGCGTCATTACCGGCTTGAGGCCGCTGTTGGCGACATCCTGCCATTGCCCGGAAGGCGATGCGCCATACAGCACAATACCCGGTCTCACCCAGTCGAAATGGGCTTCAGGATGCCACAGTGTCGCCGCCGAGTTCGCCAGCGAACGCGGGCAATCGAGCCCTTCCGCCGCCTGCTCGATGCGGCGCATCGGCTCAATAATACCCTGCGGATTTTCCGCATCGGCAAAATGCGACATCAGCGTCATGGTGCTGACGTTATTCAGCGCCCGCAGCTGCTGCCAGACGGTATGGAGGCGATCCGGCATAAAGCCGAGTCGATTCATCCCGCTGTTGACCTTGACGTAGATATCCAGCGGCGCGTGGAGCTTCGCCTGCTGCAGCGCCTTAATCTGCCAGTTGCTGTGCACGCTGGTGGTCAGGCGGTATTTATCAAATAGCGCCAGCTCGTCGGCGTGGAAGAACCCCTCGAGCATCAGAATCGGACCTTTCCAGCCGTGCTCGCGCAGCAGAATCGCCTCTTCAAGGTTGAGCATCGCGAAGCCATCTGCGCCGCTCAGCGCGCTCCAGACGCGCGACAGGCCATGACCATAGGCGTTGGCTTTCACCACCGCCCACAGGCGCGAGGCGGGAGCCGCACGCCGGACAATCTGCAAATTATGCCGCAAGGCCGGCAAATCAATGCTGGCCAATACAGGACGGGACATGAAGACTCCTTAGTTATGAACGCCGTGCAGATGCTGAGGACGTGCCGGCGTAAAACCGGGGCTATAGCGCGCGACGGCCAGATCATCATACGGGATGGCCGGTGTACGGCCGGAGATCAAATCGCTGAGCAACTGCCCGGAACCGCAGGCCATCGTCCAGCCCAGCGTGCCGTGCCCGGTGTTCAGCCACAAATTCTTATACGCCGTACGGCCCACCACCGGCGTGCCGTCCGGGGTCATCGGACGCAGCCCGGTCCAGAACGTTGCCTGCTCGACGTGGCCACCGCGCGGGAACAGATCGCGGACCACCATCTCCAGCGTTTCCCGACGCGGCTTCAGCAGCTCTTTATTAAAACCGACGATTTCCGCCATCCCGCCCACGCGGATGCGCTGGTCAAAGCGGGTAATGGCGATTTTGTAGGTTTCATCAAGAATAGTCGAAACCGGCGCGCCGTCTTCCTCGGCAATCGGAATGGTCAGCGAATAGCCCTTCAGCGGATAGACCGGAATGTCCACCAGCCCTTTCAGCATCGCGGTTGAGTATGAACCAAAGGCCATCACATAGGCATCGCCTTTGATGATTTCAGCGCCGCATTTTACACCGGCAATCTGTTCGCCTTCATACAGCAGCGCATCCACCGGCGTATTAAAGCGGAAGGTGACGCCCGCCTGCGCCGCCATGGCCGCCAGGCGGGTGGTAAACAGCTGGCAATCGCCGGTTTCATCATTGGGCAGACGCAGACCGCCGGTCAGCTTGTGGCTGACCTCGGCCAGCGCGGGCTCCACTTCCAGCAAACGCTGCGCTTCCAGAAGCTGGTATGGAACGCCGGCATCTTCCAGCACGGCGATGTCGCGGGTGGCGTTTTCATACTGTTTTTCGGTACGGAACAGCTGCAATGTGCCGCCCTGGCGGCCTTCATACTGGATCCCGGTGCTTTCGCGCAGCGCTTTCAGGCAGTCGCGGCTGTATTCCGCCAGACGTACCATCCGCCCTTTGTTCTCCATATAATGGCGGGTATCGCAGTTGCGCAGCATTTGCCACATCCATTTCAGCTGGAACGGGGTGCCGTCAAGACCGATAGCCAGCGGCGCGTGGCGCTGGAACATCCATTTGATGGCCTTCAGCGGCACACCCGGAGCCGCCCACGGCGCAGCATAGCCCGGGGAAATCTGCCCGGCGTTAGCGGCGCTGGTCTCTTCCGCCGCCCCGGGTTGACGATCGATAACCGTCACTTCGTGACCCGCCTGGCTTAAATACCATGCACTTGCAACCCCAACTACCCCACTTCCCAGTATGACGACTCGCATAGCGACTCCGTAATAGTTAAAGAACAATCATCTGATTACAAATTGATAACTCAGATGAAAATATTATTCAACATACGCTTTATTTATGGTGACTTAACTCACAGCAAACCGCACCAGTACTGACCCCATAGATTTACTATCTCGTGCTGCGCTTCATTTTTCCTCAGAATAATATTCTGCAAACATGGATTAACCAGGCCTTTAAGATTGCGAAATCGCGAAGAAAAGAAATTGTCGGGAGGCGCAGTTTGTCGTCCCCTGTTCTATGCTTGATAAGAGGCTTTCCGTACAGAGAGAGCCACCTACAACGAGGGCGCGCTAATGGCTACGATTGATTCCATGAACAGGGACACCACTCGTTTAAGCGATGGACCCGACTGGACTTTTGAACTGCTGGAAACCTACCTTGCCGAGGTTGACCGGGTAGCGAAGCTGTACCGTCTCGACACCTATCCGCACCAGATCGAAGTCATTACGTCCGAGCAGATGATGGACGCCTACTCCAGCGTCGGCATGCCCATCAACTACCCGCACTGGTCGTTCGGTAAGAAGTTTATCGAAACCGAGCAGGCGTATAAGCACGGTCAGCAGGGACTGGCCTATGAGATTGTCATTAACTCCAATCCCTGCATCGCCTATCTGATGGAGGAAAACACAATAACCATGCAGGCGCTGGTCATGGCCCATGCCTGCTACGGCCATAACTCTTTTTTCAAAAACAACTATCTGTTCCGCAGCTGGACCGACGCCAGCTCGATCATTGACTATCTGATTTTCGCCCGGAAATACATTACCGACTGCGAGGAGCGCTACGGCGTTGATGAGGTTGAGAAGCTCCTCGACTCCTGTCATGCCCTGATGAACTACGGCGTCGATCGCTACAAACGCCCGCAAAAAATCTCGTTGCAGGAGGAGAAAGCGCGGCAGAAGAGCCGGGAAGAGTATCTGCAAAGCCAGGTGAATATGCTGTGGCGTACCCTGCCGAAGCGGGAAGAAGAGAAGACCATTGAGTCGGCCCGCCGCTACCCTTCAGAGCCGCAGGAGAACCTGCTGTACTTTATGGAGAAGAACGCGCCGCTGCTGGAACCGTGGCAGCGCGAAATTCTGCGTATCGTGCGCAAGGTCAGCCAGTATTTTTATCCGCAAAAACAGACCCAGGTGATGAACGAAGGGTGGGCCACCTTCTGGCACTATACGATCCTCAATCATCTTTATGACGAAGGGAAAGTGACGGAGCGCTTTATGCTGGAGTTTCTGCACAGCCACACCAACGTGGTGTTCCAGCCGCCCTATAACAGCCAGTGGTATAGCGGGATTAACCCCTACGCCCTCGGCTTCGCCATGTTCCAGGACATTAAGCGTATATGCCAGTCGCCGACCGAAGAAGACCGCTACTGGTTCCCGGATATCGCCGGCTCGGACTGGCTGGAAACGCTGCATTTCGCCATGCGTGATTTTAAAGATGAGAGTTTTATCAGCCAGTTCCTGTCGCCGAAGGTCATGCGCGATTTCCGCTTCTTTACGGTGCTGGATGACGATCATAATAACTACCTGGAGATCTCCGCTATCCATAACGAGGAGGGGTATCGGGAGATCCGCTCGAAGCTGTCCGCCCAGTACAATCTCAGCAACCTCGAGCCGAATATTCAGGTGTGGAGCGTCGATCTACGCGGCGACCGCTCACTGACGCTGCGCTATGTGCCGCACAATCGCGTCCCGCTGGATAAAGGGCGTCGGGAAGTGCTCAAGCACGTCCATCGTCTGTGGGGGTTTGATATCCTGCTGGAACAACAAAATGCCGATGGCAGTATCGAACTGCTGGAGCGCAGCCCGCCGCGCCAGAACGCGCTGTAAAACGATGAAAAAATGCCCGACAGCTTGCCGGGCATTTTTATCGTAGCCGTGCGCCTTAACGCATACCGATGACTAAATCACCCGGCATGGTTTTCTGCATCCGGTGCCAGATCTCGCCACTGTCGTGACCGTAGCGACGGACAATCTCGTAAACCTTCTCGTGCAGCCCCTCTTCGCATACTTTCGTCAGCTGATGATAGAAGCCCAGCGCCAGGCTGCGCGCTTCCGGGTTGGCGAAATAGTGACGCCCGATGCGGGTATACAGCCCTTTCATTCCGTTAAGGATCAGGC
This sequence comes from Raoultella sp. T31, assembly GCF_002806725.1. Classification (NCBI taxonomy): domain Bacteria; kingdom Pseudomonadati; phylum Pseudomonadota; class Gammaproteobacteria; order Enterobacterales; family Enterobacteriaceae; genus Klebsiella; species Raoultella sp. T31. Next base: position 164,288 of record NZ_PIBO01000001.1, on the reverse strand, counting down.
CATAAATCGGGTTACCGGAGGCAAACGCCAGGCCGCGGAAAATGTTGTAATCCAGCTCGGCGAACGCGTCGGCGTGATCTTCGACTTCCCGCGCGCTGGCCAGCACGTCCAGCGCCTTATCGGGATGCTGGCGGAACGCAGTGCGGATGAAGATAGTAGAGATGTTGGTACGTACCGACAGCAGGTTATCGATCAGTTGCGGAACGCTGTCATGATCAAGACGCGCCAGGGTTTCGAGAATATTCAGCCCGGACGTTTCCCAGAAATTATTCACCTTCGTCGGTTTGCCGTGCTGAATCGTCAACCAACCGTCGCGAGCCAGACGTTGCAACACTTCGCGTAAGGTAGTACGGGTTACACCAATCAGTTCAGAAAGTTCACGTTCGGCGGGAAGGATGGTGCCTGGGGGAAAACGATTATTCCAGATACTTTCAATGATGTACTCTTCCGCGAAACCCGCAGGGCTTTGCGCCTTAATGACCATAATTAGATTTCCATTACACAGCGTTGCAAATTCCACTCATCATACCAGAGCCGTTATAGAGCAGATAGCGCCTGGAAGTAATTAAAAGGGGATCGCCGTTTCATTTTCAACTTTTCGTTACCCCCCCGCCATGGGGGGAATGCCGGGTGAAGTCAGTTGCCTCGCGGCGGCTTTCCCTCCGCCTTCCTCGATGCGCTGAGCGTGGCGGCGGTGGCGGAATCAAAACTCTTTTACGTAATATTTTCCGGCTTGCTGCTGGCGTCGGTTCGGTTTTCGTTTACACTGCCATGATTTAGCTTGTTCCAGGGAAATAACTATGTTGCGATATTTAAACCAGTGCTCAAGGGGACGCGGAGCCTGGCTCCTGATGGCGTTAACCGCTTTTATCCTTGAATTAGTCGCGCTGTGGTTCCAGCATGTGATGTTGCTGCAACCTTGTGTGATGTGTATTTATGAACGTTGTGCGTTATTAGGCGTTATGGGCGCCGGTATTGTCGGGGCCATCGCGCCGAAAACACCGCTGCGCTATGTGGCGCTGGCTATCTGGCTGTACAGCGCGCTGCGCGGACTACAGCTGTCATGGGAACACACTTTGCTTCAGCTGCACCCCTCCCCGTTCCAGACCTGCGATTTCGCCGCCCGTTTTCCGACGTGGCTGCCGCTGGATAAGTGGATCCCGCAGATGTTCGTCGCCAGCGGTGACTGCTCCGTTCGTCAGTGGGAGTTTCTGACGCTGGAGATGCCGCAGTGGCTGGTGGGGATCTTCGCCGCCTATCTGCTCGTGGGGCTGCTGGTGCTGATTGCTCAGCCTTTCAAACCTAAAAAACGCGATCTTTTCGGCCGCTAAGTCGGTGAGAGTAAAACGCTCCTTCAGGGAGCGTTTTTTTTGCCTGTTGATTGACGATACCGCCCTTAAAGATGCATATTTAATACATCTTATATATCCGCTAAGGAGCTGACGATGTCTCACCTGCGTATTCCTGCTCACTGGAGAGTTAAACGTTCCACCCCGTTCTTCACTAAACAGAACGTCCCCGCCGCCCTGCTCAGCCACCATAATACCGCCGCCGGCGTCTTCGGCCAGCTGTGCGTGATGGCAGGAACGGTCATCTACTATGGCTTTGCTGATGAACAGGCGACCGAGCCGGAAGTGAAGGTGGTGATTAACGCCGGTCAGTTTGCCACCAGCCCGCCGCAGTACTGGCATCGCATCGAGATGAGCGATGACGCGCAGTTCAATATCAACTTCTGGGTAGAAGAAGAGAGCGATGGCGAAAACGGGCTGTTTCACGCCAGAAAAGTCTGAGCCAGCCATCCCGGTAGCGTCAGCCCGGAGGCCATTGAACAGGCCTCGTCGTGGGGGCAGGAGATGTCTACCGGGGTGGGTTCAGCCCGTACATGACTCTGAGATGTCTGTTAAACCAGTCATCATCTCACCCCCTATCCCGTAGCGCGTCTCCCTGACATGCCGAAATATGCTAAAATTTATACAGCGGAAACCGGGGATAAGCTGAGATAATTTTCAGTACCTTAGTCAAGGTGAGGGAGTATGGATAGTGTGAGATACAAACAGGATATCCGGAAACGATATTCCACATGGCTGTGGTGCGGAAGTTTATATTTGGTTTCATGGCATTGTTCTGCCGATGAAATAAACCTGTACTCAATAAATACCGGCTCATACGTTTATCATTTAACGCACAATCACGGGCAGTATACTGAAAATTTTGAAAATAACTTTATCTCCGTTGAGCGAAAATTCTCGGATGACTCAAAAAATAGCTTTGTTTTAGGCACAATGAAAAACAGCTTTAATGACCGATGTCTGGCTGCCGGCGTAAGAAGAGATTGGGTCGGCTGGGATAACGGCTGGGTTTTCAAAGGGATATATGGATATGTCGGTGAGTTTTTCTTTGACGCTTTCAGTGATTGCGGCGATCATGGCTCATACCATGACTTTAAGAAAGTAACAGGAATAGGTTTTTCTCCCTATATATATCATGGGTTCCAGTATAATTTTACGTCTTATTTTGGGATGGATGTCGGTATTATCATACCCTCAGTATTTGTCATTACGGCCCAATGGAGCTTTCGATAAATTCGACAGCCGCTCTGCTGCAAGCAATCGTCGGTACAGTGTCCGCTCCTGTATTTATCGCGTACCGCCTCTCCACTGACCAACTCACTGAGCTTTCTTTGCCAATAGTTTATGCGTGACGGGATCATCCTCGACCGGGGCATCGGGTATCTCGATGAACTCTGCGTACTGTTTGGGGTTAACCTTGAATACATGGCCGCAAGGCTCAGGTTCTCCGCAGCCTGACAGGCCATGAGTAGCCGTGCAACCGTAAGCGAGTATTATATGCAGTCGCTATAGCTAACGTATAACATACTTAGCGTATCTTCTCGTATGACAGGACTTCAGTTCCCGCTGATGCCAAAAATTTGGCGGTCCGGCAAATTCCTCCAACAGGATAGTTTTTGATATGCATACAGATAAAAAATTTCGTTTATATCGCCCCTTAAAAGGGATTACGCATACTTTCGGCGATGAATGGTTTGCGTTGAAAGCAGAAGCCTTCGCGCGTTTTTTTGGTACGCCGACATTTCTGATTGGACAGACTATCGCGGTGATCGTGTGGATTGTTCTGAACGTTGCAGGCGCCGTGAAGTTTGACCCCTATCCCTTTATTTTACTCAACCTGGCATTCAGTATACAGGCTGCTTATGCAGCTCCACTGATCCTGTTGGCGCAAACCCGACAGGCAGAACGCGATCAGGCGCATGCGCTGGCGGATGCGCAACACCGCGAAGATCTGGATGACGCCATGACGAAGCGCCAGATGCTCGCTGAGGAGCAGTCAGTACAACTGTTGGAATTACTGAAACAAAATACGCAGTTGACGGAACTGACCCGGCAAATGGCCGAGCGTATCGAAACGCTCACCGTGCAGCTTGCGAAGCGTGAATTTCACGGACAACAGAAATAAATGGGTTCTTCAGCGAGCAGCCCGGACAGTGATAACCCAGAACCGCAAGGTTGTATCTGGACAATACTGGCCTTAGCAACGCTTTTTAAAGCTTCCTGTAAGGATGACATTCGTCAGCCAGAACCGGAAAGCGCCGGGGTTTAGTCGGGACGACCTTATGCGGATGTTCAGCGGCGACTGTAACGAGCTTATCGCGTCCCCGCCTTAAAAGTGGCCCGCAGGCTGTTGCTGCGCTATTGAGCCTTATTGCTGAAGCCTGATATATCACGGGAAAGCCAGCAAGCAGGTTAACAGCGCTAAAGCACCATGCGCAGGTCTTCGAACATGACGACCAATGGCATCCGCCGCCGCGGGAATAGCTGCGGCGGCGAACCTGTAAATAGGTTAAATGATAAGCGGGTGAAAAACAGGGGCCAATCCACTCGCTGTCAGCAACTCCCGGTGCGCGTAATACCTCCTTCAAAAAATCTTCACACCACGGCGGTCGTTGCTGACCGCCCCCCAATCCTGGGCGAGTTAGCTGGTGCTGACCATAATCTCAATCAACCCTGGTTTTCCGCTGGCGATTGAGGCCTCAATGGCTGGCGCAATATCCGCGGCGCGGCGAATGCACTGTGTTGTTAACCCCATGGAGATCGCCAGCGCCTGGTAGTCTATCTTCGGCTGGGCGATATCCATGGCGACAAAAGTATTGGTCTGCGCCGAGGTATAGTGCTGCTGGCTGCGCATAAAATTTTTCAGAATGTTGTATTCCTGATTATTCATCACCACAAAGGTAACCGGAAGGTTTTCGTGCGCCGCGCTCCACATCGCCTGCGGTGAGTACATGGCAGCCCCATCGCCAACCAGGCATACCACCGGTTGACGACCGCGCCCAAGGCAGTAACCAATAGCTGCCGGCATCCCCCAGCCCAAAGCCCCGCCGCGCATAAAACCGTACTGGCCGGCCTGATCGCTGGAGAGAAACTGGCGCACCAGCGAAGAAACGCATAATGCCTCATCCACAATCGCCACATCCGGGCCGATCGCACGCACCGCCTCATGAGCGGCCACCAGCGGAGCGATCGTCGGTAGTCCGAATTTCGCCTGCACCTCTTTCTCCAGCGCTTCGCGCGCCCACTGCTTCTCATCCCGCGCTCGCGCAATCAGGTCGTTATATCGTTCGCGCTGCGCGGCCGTGGCGTTCTCCAGCATCGGCAACATCGCGTTGAGCGATACCTTGATATCTCCTACTACCGAGAGCCGCGTCGCATAAGATCGCCCAAGATCGTTCACGTCCGCAGAGAGTTGGTACACCGCGCAATTATCTGGCACGGCCGGGCCTTCACTGTAGAGAATAGTAATTAACGACTTCCCGCCTAAAGCAAAAATTGCCTGATAGTTTTGCAGGATCCCGGCGATGCCGCGCGCCGTGGTGGGCATATTGCCACGCCACAGAGGATGTGATGTCGGAAAAGGGATGCGTGAAGGCCAGGATGAACCGTAAACGTGCGCGCCCAGGAGCTCAGCAACCTGCTGAGTCTCCGCTGAAGCGTGACTGCTGTAAATCTCATCACCGGCAATCAGAGCCACTTTACCGGGTTGATATCCTGCCAGGAGATTCGCGAGATGCGGTAGCGAGCCGCCTGTCGCTCGTCGATCGATCTGCGAGGGTTCGCCAATCGCGACATCGCAAAGCTCATCCATAATGTCCATGGGTAGCGCGAGAAATACCGGTCCGCCTGGGGCAGCATTCGCGTCGTGAAATGCCCGCCGGATCAGTACCGGCAGCTGGGCCGCATTAGAGACGTTCTCCGCCCATTTCACTGCGGGGGCCGCGATGCTGAGCAGATCGTCATACAAGAGCGGATCGCTGATGGCGTGGCGCGTATCCTGTTGCCCGGCCGTCACCACCAGCGGCGTTTGTGAAACCTTCGCGTTAAGCAGGTTGCCCATGCCGTGCCCCAGCCCCCCTGCCGTATGCAAATTGAGGAACCCCGGTTTTCCCGATGCCTGGGCATAGCCATCCGCCATCGCTACCGCGCTGGCCTCCTGCAGGGCAAGAATATATTTCAGTGCCGGATTACGTAACAGAGCGTCAATCAACGGTAATTCAGTTGTGCCTGGATTGCCAAAAATGTACTCCACCCCTTCGCTGGATAGGGTTTCCAGCAGAACATCTGCTCCGCGTCGACGTTGCAGCGCGGCCGTCGTGATAACACTCATCGCTTTGACTCCATTGATTGTTGTTCTTCGCCAGTGCCGGTAGCACGGTGGACCACAGCCCCTTTCGCTCCTTCTGCGGCATCTGGTTGAGACGAAACTCAAATACCGTGTAGCCACCTTAAAATAGTCCTTTCCGCCTTTGCTGGCGATGGCCCTATGACGTTGCGGGTACAAAAACAATGCCACCGAGGATCGCGCATCGAAATTCTCTTCAGGCGTCGCCTGCAAAAGATAGCGTATTAACCGTTCGGCCAGAGTGTGTTGTAGGGCGGCGCGCAGGTCTGAACCGGGACCCAAAGCCGGGGGAATGGTTCCCCGGCCTGGGGCGCGGCCCGATGCCGGAGTAAGACTAGCACTAAGCGGCTGCGTCAATGGGCACTGATGAATACGCATACATGCCTGCCACTTTGGTACCCACTACACGACCTTGTAGCCCCGCTGGCTTTGCGTTCATCAGCGCGCCAATCCACTTCACTCCAGACGCTTAAGTTTTCTATGAGATCTTACACAAGAGGCTGACAACGCCAGTCTGCAAAGAATTTCGATAGATAATGATGAGTTTGAAACGTTCTCTCCTTTATTTTTTGGGTTCTACCGACTGCCAGATTTCAATATCCCAGTGACCATCACGACCATCACGACCATCGCAGAGGTAGTTTTCAAAACAAACGCCGCGAGCGAGTTCGTCATCGCTGTTTTCTATCGCCGTGTACAATTTTCAAACCGTAAAGTCATCACTCCTCCACACCATTATTGAAATAAACGTTTATAAACGCAGCAACCCGCCATCAACCACGTACTGGCTGCCCGTGACATAACTCGCATCATCAGATAACAAAAATAGCGCCACAGCGGCCGCTTCCTCCTGTACCCGTCTCCCGACCAAACCACGTTGTACTCGTCATGAAATTAAAGTAAAACAATAAAAACTTATTGTAAAACGATAAACACCAGGCTAGCCTGCATCCACTTCAACCACCTTTGCCAGGAGAGGCATCGAATGAAAAGCAGTCTGCAACAGGGTGTTTTGTTCTCAGGATTACTGATTTGTGCGCCGATACACAGCGCAGAGTTGTCCGGTTTTGCCGGGCTGGGCGTCAGCGCCCGCCCTATTTATTCGGGTTCAAACCACACGGCAGTGGAACCACTGCTGAAAGCGGGCGTGAATCTTCATAGCGAAAACTGGGGGTTGTTCGGTCTGTCTACCGACGGGCTGATATGGGGACTGACGCCGGACTCGCCCTTCAGCGTGAGCTTGCTATTAACGAAAGATGAAGCGCGAAAAGAGGTGTTTAACTACACGTTTTCCGGCGGTAAAAACCGCGATCTGCAAGGGATGGGCAACCTGTCAGCCGCAGTGATGGCTGGAGCAGACCTGCGCTACCAACAACAAAACTGGACGTTGTGGCTGCGACTGTTAGCCGCCACTGAAAATCAGCGTTATGGCGACGAATCTCCCGGCAGAAGCATAATCATCACCAGCGGCGTGGAAACAGTGCTCTGGCGCTGGCAGCGTGCCGCGCTCTCGGTCGGCGGCGATATAAGCTGGGCGAACAGCGCCTACCAGCAGCGCCACTACGGCGTCACGGCGCACCAGGCACAACGCACCGATTTTGAATTTTATTCCCCTTCATCAGGTTTCCAGCAAGGTGGTCTGTATGCCGAACTGGTGTGGCATTTCGATAAAAACCTGGCGGCGGGATTGACCAGCCGGGCGCAGTACCTGTTCGATAAAGCGGGGAGCAGCCCTCTGGTGGACAGCCGGATGCAGTACACCTTGTCGTCACTGATCCAGTACACATTCTGAGGCCGCGCCATGAGCAATTGTCACTTTCGCAGCCACGCGCGGTTGCTCGCTGCGGGCACGGTATTTATCTCACTGATTACCGCTGGTATTTACCTGCAACCCGGTTTCAGCACCCCGTCTCTTCGCCAGACGGGAGATGCCAGTATGGCGTCATTTTTAACGCCGTTATTGAAAGGATCGCGAGGCAGCGTCGCCGCCGCGCTAATCACGCCAAGCGGAGTTCAATACGCACTCTGGGACAGTGATTACAACAAGCAATATGAAATCGCCAGCCTGACCAAAACCATGACCAGCAGTTTACTCATGGAGGCATTTCGTCGGGGTGAAGCGACAGCGCAAACACGCGTCGGCGAACTTATTCCTGAAATCAGCGGCCCGGCGCGAGAAATAACTCTTGAGCAACTGGCATCACATCGCTCTGGCCTGCCGCCGTTGGCCTCATCGCTGCGCCAGAAGATCCGGATAATCAGCCGGATAATCCTCCGTGAAAATTTCTGGGAGTATGACGAAAAATCGGTTATCGAAATGGTGAATCATACCCGCTTAACCGCGCCCGCCAGGTTTGATTACTCCAATACCGGCTACGCCTTGCTGGGCCTGGCGCTGTCGCGAGCAGCAAATCAGCCTTTTACTACGCTATTGCAAACACGGGTTTTTGCGCAGGCGAAAATGGCAAATACCGTTGTTGCCGAAGAGTTAACCCCCGACACATCCACGTTTCACCACGGTTGGGCGGTGTCCGGGTTTGCCGAAGCGCCATGGATACAGCGCGCGTTTACACCGGCTGCCGGCGTGCGCTCGACCATCGTCGACATGGCGCATTATGCGCAGACTTTATTGGCGGGCAGCCTCGCCGGTAGTGCGGCAATGCCGCCACGCTTTTCCACTGACGATGCAGATTCACGCGTGGGTTACGCCTGGTTTACCACCCGTATTCATGGGCGGGACATCACCTGGCACGATGGTGAATCCTCTGGTTTTACCTCCGCCATAGCGTTCGATCCGCAGCAGCAATCGGCAGTGGTGATCCTCTCAGATACGGCCTGGCCCGTTATTGGTCCGGCCATACGCCTGTTGTTAACGCAGACGTCGGCTAAAATGGAAGCGCATCATGAACTGGATTGATATGTTGTGGGCAATATTAACCTTTGTCTCGGTCATTCTGTTTATTTGCGGCTCATGGGTTGCGCATGACAAAATACGGCTGTTGAACTACATCATGCTGGCTTTGATTGTCATGTATTGTGCTGAAATGATGCAGACAGTCACGCATCTGACCATGACCGGTTACCTGTTCAGAATGTTGACATGGACCGTTCAGGCTTCATTTATCACCATAAGCGTTTATCGCGTATGGCCAGAACCCTGGTTAAGGCGCGGCCCGCGTGTGCTGGCGGGTGGCAAGATTGCCATTTCTCTGCTACTTATGTCATGCTTAAGCATGCTGATTTTAAAATAGAATCCTTAATTCAGGAAGGTCCAAAGTGAAAGGTGTACGAAATAAACTCAGTCTGGTGTTTATCTCAGGAATATTGCCGCTCTTTTTCATCTTCGCCTTAATTACCCCCCTGTGGTTATATTTTTCCGGTGAGTCGTTTTTTATTTCCAGCATGCTTAAATTTGCCGAAATGCAGCCAGAAAGCCAGCCAATGGCTACCGTATCACCGCTTAACTCGTTACTGCTATTGATTATTCTGTATGTTCCCGTTGGGTTGTTCGCTTTCGCTATCTGGCAGGGAATGCAAGTGATGCGCCTGGTGGGCAAACGGCAAATCCTCAGCCTGGCGCTGGCGCGTTGTGTGCGTAATATTGCGTTGATGATGCTAAGCCTTGGCATGGTCTTACCGGTGTGCCGCTTTTTAATACCGCTGGTCGTCTGGTCGCCGGAAAAATATTTCCAGGTCACCGTGATGATTGGCGATGTGATTCTGTTGCTCAGCGGCGGCTTGTTATTTGTGACGTTTCACGCCATGCTCGCGGGGATCAGAGCGGAAGAAGAAACCAGGGAGTTTATCTGACTATGGCTGTGGTGGTTCATCTGGACAAACTGTTGGTAGAGAAAAAAATGACGTCCAGATCGCTGGCGGCTTTTATCGGTATTACTGAGCAAAATCTCTCGCTGCTCAAGTCCGGCAAAGTAAAGGGGATCCGTTTCGATACGCTGGCCAAGATTTGCGAAGCCATGGAGTGTCAGCCCGGCGACATTATCTCCTGGGAACCCGACCCCGCGACACCCGATGGAGAGTAACGCACAGACAGGCGTTTTGCCGACAATAAAAAGCCGGCAACACCGCTGCTGTCGGCTTTTTTATCTATGACCCGTCCTGAATAGCGTTGACACGTTCCTGACTTAAAGCCGAGAACGTGATGATGACTGAGTTCAAACGCCCCCAACGTGATTATCCTCTGTCCTTTAAAATCGCTGACGTTAACAGGTCGAAAAAGGCGAGATCACCTGTAAACAGACCCGGTAGCGATAGAGTAGCATGCCAGTTTCTGGGGTATAGCCGACAGGCGAGATATCAGGGCTGTGCAAGAGGCAGTAAACGACAGAAACAAAATGCACAGATGAAAAAACAGGATAACCTGTTCAATGACAGATGGTGATGACTGTTATCAGAATACGCTGGCTGAGCGAGTCTACGGGACAGAATCAGTATGTTGGAAGATCTCTAAAAGTGAACGGTCCGGTTCAGCGGGATACTTACAACAGGAGCGCCTGCCGGGGGAGGCAGTCCATTCTGGTACAAGGAGATAACTATTCAATAGGGCATTTGACGCCCGCGGACAGAGCACGCTATCCGGATACAGGTGCGGGGCGGCAGTACTGATAAATAATGTCCACTCGTTGAGCGACGTTCGGCAAAGCGGCAACCGCAGCGTCTTGCGCTTTACAAGACGGGCGGGCGTTCCTGTCGGGGGAGAGTCCCCCCCTGCTTCATCGCCTCAGCGAGGGGGTACACATCTGCACAGAGGGTTAACTACGTTGGCGGCAAAGGGAGGGTGGATAACCACCGTCATCAAATGGCAATGCTCAATGCAAATTACGCGGTTTGCCCCGGCGATGTCCCAGGCAAAAAATCAGTAACCACTTTCCCCGTGCATCTTAATGCCTCACTGCGCCCAGTCGGGCTTATTGAGGATATGGTCCTGCCAGTCGCGCACCGTCTCTTCTTTTACCGCAATATGGCGCACGGAGATACGTTCGCCGTGCATCGCCGCTTTCGAGCCGCTCAGCAGCGGGTGCCAGTGCGGCAGAGGCTGCCCTTCCGCCAGCAGACGATAGGCGCAGGTCGGCGGCAACCATTCGAACGTCGGCAGATTGTCGCGCGTCAGTTTGATGCAGTCCGGCTCATACTCGAAACGTCGTTCATAGTTACGGCACTGGCAGGTTTTAATATTTAACTGACGACAGGCGACATTGGTGAAATAGATCTCGTCCGTATCCTCATCCATCAGCTTATGCAGGCAGCACTGTCCGCAGCCGTCGCACAGTGATTCCCACTCTGCATCGGTCATTTCATCGAGTGTTTTGTGTTGCCAGAAAGGTTGTTCGCTCATAGGGGATATCCGTCATTGCCATTCAGGGTGCACCTTATAACCAGTCTGGCACGCTGATGCAAGTTTTGCCGCCGGTAAAGGCGGCAAAAGGTCGTTACAGTACGCGGGTGGCGAGCGTCAGACCATTAAAGCCAACGTCCAGTTCATCGCCGCTGCCGAGCGGCCCGACGCCTTCTGGCGTGCCGGTCAGGATGATATCGCCGGCTTTGAGCGTAAAGAAACGCGACATATAGGCAATCAGCGGGACGATTTTATGGATCATATCAGCCGTCGTTCCCTGCTGGCGAACGCTGCCGTTCACTTTCAGGCTCAGCGGGGTATTTTGCGGGTCGCCATGAAATTCCGCCGCCGGGATAAAACCGGATACCGGGCAGGAATTATCAAAGCCCTTGGCTTTTTCCCACGGCTGGCCGGCTTTTTTCATCTTGCCCTGCAGATCGCGCAGGGTAAGATCCAGCGCCACGCCGTAACCGGCGATCGCTTTCAGGACGTGTTCTTCCGTCGCCTGGCGCAGCGTACCGCCAATCAGCACCGCCAGTTCAACTTCATGATGCACCGAACCCAATCCTTCGGGGAGCACCAACGGCTGGCGGATATCGCATAGCGCCGTCTCAGGTTTAATAAACAGCACCGGTTCTTCCGGCATTGCACTGCCCATTTCCTTAATGTGGTTTGCATAATTGCTGCCCACGCAAACGACTTTACTTACCGGGTAATCCAGTAATGCTCCCTGCCAGTTATGATGTTGGTACATTATTTTCCCTCGGTGGGTTAATCAGATTTATTCCCCTGTTCCGCCAGGTGTTTCTTCAGTAGATTCTCAGTCGGAGGAGGAAGTTGAAGATAGTAGCCCTGATCAATCAGCGACTGTTTGACTTTTTCCAGATCGGCACCAGCAAGCTTCTTCTGTCCGTCGAGCGGTAAAAGCATGGTCATCTGCGGCGTACCGAAGCTGGCCATCAGTTCGCCAGGAACGCGTGAAAAATCGTCCCTTTTTTCGACATATAAATAGGTTTGTTCACGTTTAGTACTTCGATAGATCACACAAAACATAGTTTTACTCGGAATTAGACCCGTGGTCACTTGCCTCAATATATGAGTGACTATAACATGCCTTTTAGTCTTCGGAATATCACCGCACTTCGGCGGGTGATAAACAGCAAATTGAGTAAGGCCAGGATGTCAAATACGCCAATCGAACTTAAGGGCAGTAGCTTCACCTTATCTGTCGTTCATTTGCACGACGCAAATCCCGAGGTTATTCGTCAGGCGTTAGAAGACAAGATCGCCCAGGCTCCCGCTTTTTTACGTCATGCTCCGGTCGTTGTGAATATCAGCAACGTCGAAAACGATGTTGACTGGCACCCTATGCATGAAGCCATTGTCAGCACCGGTTTACGAATTATGGGCGTGAGCGGGTGTAAAATCCCGCGGCTCAAAACGGAAATCGACCGTACCGGGATTCCTTTACTGACGGAAGGGAAAGAAAAAATCCCCCGCCAGGCGCCGCCAGAGCCGGTTGCGCCGCCGCCAGTTGTTAATCCGGTCACAAAAACGCGTTTAATTGATCTGCCGGTACGTTCCGGTCAGCGCATTTATGCACCAAACTGTGATCTCATTGTTACAAATCATGTGAGTGCCGGTGCGGAACTTATTGCCGATGGTAACATCCATGTTTATGGCATGATGCGGGGACGTGCACTCGCGGGCGCAGGCGGCGACAGAGAAGCGCAAATATTTTGTTCACACCTCACGGCGGAACTGGTTTCCATCGCAGGGGAATACTGGCTGAGTGATAATATCCCGGCCGAATTTTATGGCAAAGCGGCCCGCCTGCGTCTGGGTGATACCGCTTTGACTATTCAACCGTTGAGTTAGTCCCTTTTTAACAAGGAATTTCTATGGCACGCATTATTGTTGTGACTTCGGGTAAAGGGGGCGTTGGCAAGACCACCTCCAGCGCGGCCATCGCTACCGGTTTGGCCCAGAAGGGAAAGAAAACTGTCGTTATCGACTTTGATATCGGTCTGCGTAACCTCGACCTGATTATGGGCTGCGAACGTCGGGTGGTTTATGACTTCGTCAACGTGATTCAGGGTGATGCCACGCTGAATCAGGCGTTAATCAAAGATAAACGCACCGACAATCTCTATATCCTCCCCGCTTCCCAGACGCGCGATAAAGATGCGCTGACCCGCGAAGGTGTCGATAAAGTTCTCGAAGAACTGAAAAAGATGGACTTCGATTTTGTGGTCTGCGATTCCCCTGCGGGCATCGAAACCGGTGCGCTGATGGCGCTCTATTTTGCCGACGAAGCCATCATCACCACCAACCCGGAAGTCTCCTCCGTTCGTGACTCCGACCGTATCCTCGGTATCCTCGCCTCCAAATCCCGCCGCGCGGAAAATGGCGATGAGCCGATCAAAGAACACCTGCTGCTGACGCGCTACAACCCTGGTCGTGTGAACAAAGGCGACATGTTGAGCATGGAAGATGTTCTGGAAATCCTGCGCATCAATCTGGTCGGCGTTATCCCGGAAGATCAGTCCGTGCTGCGGGCGTCAAACCAGGGTGAGCCGGTTATCCTGGATGACGCGTCAGACGCAGGTAAGGCTTATGCCGATACGGTAGAACGTCTGCTCGGAGAAGAACGTCCTTTCCGCTTCATTGAAGAAGAGAAGAAAGGTTTCCTCAAACGCCTGTTCGGAGGATAAATTATGGCATTACTCGACTTTTTTCTCTCGCGGAAAAAGAACACGGCCAACATTGCGAAAGAGCGCCTGCAAATCATCGTCGCGGAGCGTCGTCGCGGCGACGCTGAACCGCATTATCTGCCGCAGTTACGCAAAGATATTCTGGAAGTGATTTGTAAGTATGTACAGATCGACCCGGAAATGGTCAGCGTTCAGCTGGAACAACGGGATGGCGATATTTCGATTCTGGAGCTGAACGTGACTTTGCCAGAAACGGAAGAGTCGAAACCCTGACCCCAATTAGCCCGACCGCCTTGCGCGGTCGGATTGACGGGTATAGCGGCCCGGATGCTCTGTCCGGGCTTTTTGCTGCGGCTTAGCGCGGATATTCGCTTAACAACGCCTGCAGACGATCGGCCATCAGGTCGCTTCGCCAGCCGGAAATCAGCTCAGGTCGTCCGTTTGCGCTTTTCAGCTGCCAGTGCCAGTTCAGCAGCTGGTTAATCTGCCGTCTTGATGCCAGCAGCTCTGCGCTCAGCCCCTTCTCGGTACTCACTTCCTGCACCAGCGCTTTAATCTCTTTAAAGACCTTGCGGTAGCCCGGCATATCAATCAGGTTTTGCAGCGGCTCCGGCAGCGCCTCTTCAGGCAGCGCCTGGGCTTTCGCCACCAGACTTATCAGCGTTTTACCGTGGAAGCGAATTTCGCTGCCGGACAGGCCGAGGCTATCCAGTTCACCGAGACTCCCCGGCATATAGCGCGCCACGTTCCACAGATGCTCTTCACGCACGACAAAATTGACCGCCATATCGCGATCGCGCGCCTTACGTAAACGCCACTCCGCCAGCAGTTGCAGACAGCCCAGTTGACGGGTGCGCAGCTGCCAGGCGTTACCGATATCACGCCACGCCTGCGCCGGGTCCTGCACTTCCTGACGACGTTGCTGCATCAGACGACATTCGTCCAGTGCGGCCTCCAGCCAGCCCGCGCCCGCGGTTTCCGCCATCAGCTTGCTGGCAATCGGCAGCAGATACCAGACATCCGCCGCCGCATAGTCGCACTGACGCGAGGTCAGCGGGCGAGCCAGCCAGTCGGTGCGCGACTCGCTCTTATCCAGCGCAATGCCGGTATACTCTTCCACCATCGACGCAAATCCCCATGACATCGGGCGCCCGCAAAAAGCGGCCAGAATCTGGGTATCAATCAACGGCTGCGGCATCAGGTTGAAGGTGTTGAGGAATACTTCCAGATCTTCACTGCCAGCGTGCAGGTACTTGGTGACGTCTTTGTTCAGCAGCAGCTCACGCATCGGCGCCCAGTCGGTTATCTCCAGCGGGTCAATCAGCGAAACCTGCTCACCGTCAAACAGCTGGAGCAGGCCCAGCTGCGGGTAGTAGGTGCGGGTGCGGACAAATTCTGTATCCAGCGCAATCGCGGGTGCCGTGCTTGCCGCTTCGCAGATGGCGCGAAGACCATCGTCGGTGGTGATCATCTGATAGTTCAAATCATGCTCTCTTAACTTGCGCCCATAAAAAACGCCGGCTTAGCCGGCGTCTGGCGACTCTCGTATACCTTAGGCTTTATTGTCTACTTTAGCGCGGGCTTCGTCACGCAGTTCTCGCCGTAAAATTTTACCCACGTTGGATTTCGGCAGTTCATCACGGAATTCAACCAGTTTCGGTACTTTGTATCCGGTCAGCTGGCGGCGGCAGAAGGCGATCAGCGCCTCTTCGGTCAGCGACGCGTCTTTCTTGACGACGAAAATCTTCACCGCTTCACCGCTGCTGCCCGACGGTACGCCAACGGCAGCCACCTCCTGCACGCCCGAATGCTGCATCACCACATCTTCGATTTCGTTCGGATAGACGTTAAACCCGGAGACCAGAATCATATCTTTTTTGCGATCGACGATGCGCAAAAAGCCTTCATCATCCATCACCGCAATATCGCCGGTATGCAGCCAGCCGTTTTTGATGATCTCTGCGGTCGCATCGGGACGCTGCCAGTAGCCCAGCATCACCTGCGGCCCTTTGACACACAGCTCTCCGGGCATGCCCGTCGGCACGTCATTATCATCATCGTCCACCAGCTTCGCTTCGGTCGACGGAACCGGCAAACCGATGCTGCCGCTGTGATAGTCAATATCATGCGGGTTAACGCTGACCAGCGGAGCGCACTCCGTCAGACCATAGCCCTCCAGCAGATACTGTCCGGTGAGCTTAACCCACCGCTCGGCCACCACCTGCTGCACCGGCATACCGCCGCCAGCGGAAAGATGCAGAGAGGAGAAATCGAGCTGCTGAAACTCTTTGTTGTTGAGCAAGGCGTTGAATAGCGTATTGACCCCGGTCATCGCGGTAAACGGATATTTTGCCAGCTCTTTCACCAGCCCCGGAATATCACGCGGGTTGGTAATCAGCAGGTTCTGGCCGCCGAGTTCAATGAACAGCAGGCAGTTCATGGTCAGCGCAAAAATGTGATACAGCGGCAGCGCCGTCACGACAAACTCTTTCCCACGATGCAGCAGCGGCCCGTAGGTGGCATTCACCTGCTCGAGGTTAGCCAGCATATTGCGGTGGGTGAGCATTGCCCCCTTCGCCACGCCGGTGGTGCCGCCGGTGTACTGCAGGAAAGCCAGATCTTCACAGACAATGTCGGGTTTAACGTACTGCATACGGTAGCCGGCGTGCAGCGCGCTGCGAAAAGAGATAGCATCGGGGAGGTGATATTTCGGCACCAGGCGCTTGATGTACTTCACCACGAAGTTCACCAGGGTGCCTTTGGCCGTTGAGAGCTGATCGCCCATCCGGGTCAGGATCACATGCTTCACCTGGGTTTTCCCGACCACTTTCTCCAGGGTATGGGCGAAGTTGGAGACGATCACAATCGCCGTCGCCCCGCTGTCATTGAGCTGATGTTCAAGCTCGCGCGGCGTATACAGCGGATTGACGTTCACCACAATCATCCCCGCGCGCAGAATGCCGAAGAGTGCGATGGGATATTGCAACAGGTTAGGCATCATCAGCGCGACGCGATCGCCCTTTTGCAGCCCCAGTCCCTGCTGGAGATAAGCGGCGAATGCCCGGCTGCGCTCCTCCAGCTTCCGGTAGGTCATTACCTCGCCCATGTTGATAAACGCCGGTTGGTCAGCATAGCGCGTGGTGGCATGTTCAAATAATTCAACCAGGGATTGGTAGCGGTCAGGATTGATCTCCGCCGGAACATCGGCGGGATAGCGGTTTAGCCAAACCTTTTTCACTGCATCACCTCTGAAATAGTTATTCGTCGTCATCACAGCCCCTGATCAACAAACATTCTGTTAACATTATATTAACTCAGCGTACCAGTTTATTAATTAGCCGTTTTACAGGTTGCGAAGCGCGTCACTATTTATTTTTCTTATCAGTCCAAAAATAAAGAAACAGCGGACAAGCCGCTGTTTCTTTTAGCTTACAAAACTACAAAATCATTCAGTTACAACACTTCTGACTTCCGCAGGGCCCGGGTTGTACCAGCCCCAGCTGCCATAACCGTAACCCCAGGGGCGCGGGCCGAACATCCACGGGTCGATAGGCTGCGGCGGCATAACCACCTGCTGCACCACGTTCCAGCGTTTATAGCCAGTAGCATTCATCAGCATAAATTTGTACGGCGTGCTGCCGACTTTACCGTCCACGACGCCGGTAATCGGGCCAACGACGGTCACCAGTTGTCCGCGGAAATCAACCGGGTCGAGGAAGCCGTTCACATCGGCGAAGATGCGCCCGCGTGACGCTTCGTTCAGCTCAGGCCGCGCGCCGCTGTCCAGCGTAACGGTGGCGATTTCCAGACGGGTTTTACCCTGTTGATTCTGGATGTTGACGACTTTACCGCCGAAGCGAGCTTCCTGGCCAACATAGAGCTGCGGCGCCGCCATGACCCGAACTAAATCTTGCTGCGGCGTCGGGCTGGAGCCTTTAATCACATCCGGCACCGACACACATCCACTTAACGCGACGGCAACGGCGCCCGCTAATAACCAACGTACTGCTTTGTTTTGACCCGCCATGATGCGACTCCTTCTCTCAGTCTTATGTTTACTGAGATTCATCCCCGGCCAGGAAGTTTCTTCCACGCCACGTCGTTACGCAAATAAACCGGTTCGGCCTGGTCTACGGCTACGATTTTCCCGGCGGCCAGCAGGTAGCAGGCCAGCGGCAGCATGTCTTCCGCCGCCGGTAGCGTCACCTCGCCGTCG
The DNA here is from genome assembly GCF_002806725.1 of Raoultella sp. T31. Classification (NCBI taxonomy): domain Bacteria; kingdom Pseudomonadati; phylum Pseudomonadota; class Gammaproteobacteria; order Enterobacterales; family Enterobacteriaceae; genus Klebsiella; species Raoultella sp. T31. Next base: position 146,311 of record NZ_PIBO01000001.1, on the reverse strand, counting down.
GTTAAGACCAGCGTAGTCTCCTGCGCCAGATCGGGCCAGGCTTGCCAGCCGGTCCCGACCGTTGCCCAGCGGCCGTCCAGCTGTTGCAGACGTTCGCGAACGGCGTCAGGCTTCAGCACCGCTTCGCTCTCTTCGCCGTGCCAGACGCCCTGCTCATCGCGCTGGTATTCAGCCCAGTACACTTCGCCCATTCGGGCGTCGATGGCCGCCAGTACGCGGGTTGCGCCGGTTTTACGCCATGCGCCCTGTGCCATGGTCGCCAGGGTCGATACGCCAATCATCGGCAGTTCAGCCCCCAGCGCCAGCCCCTGAGCAATGCCAATGCCAATGCGCACGCCGGTAAAACTGCCAGGTCCGCGGCCGAAGGCCAGCGCATCCAGATCGCTCAGTGAGACATTGCTTTCGTTCAGGACATCCTGCACCAGCGGCAGAATACGTTGGGTATGTTCACGGGGACAAATTTCGAAATGAGCACAAAGGGTGCCATCATTCCACAGCGCCGCGGAGCAGGCCTCCGTGGCGGTATCGATAGCCAAAATTCGCATGAGTTGTCGCGCTCTCGCTCTAGCAGATTGACAAAATGGCGCGCAGCTTACCACATTTTGCGCCAGATTACCTCGCTGGCGGCACGGCGAGGAAACGCACCGCCCGGCGGATATCGCGGGTTCGCGGCGCTGGCGGCAGACTGGCGAGGAACACGGCGCCATAGGGACGCATCACCAGCCGGTTGTCGCAAATTACCAGCACCCCGCGATCGTCGATATCGCGGATCAGGCGCCCGACCCCCTGTTTCAGCGTAATGACCGCATCCGGCAGCTGGACTTCGTCAAACGGATCGCCGCCGCGCAGGCGACAGTCTTCCATTCGCGCTTTCAGCAGCGGATCGTCCGGTGAGGTAAACGGCAGCTTATCGATAATCACCAGCGATAGCGCATCGCCGCGCACATCCACCCCTTCCCAAAAGCTGCTGGTCGCCACCAGCAGAGCGTTACCGGCGCTGACGAACTGCTGTAACAGCTGCCCTTTACTGGTTTCACCCTGTAACAGAACCGGTAAAGTCATGGTGGCGCGGAACTGCTCCGCCAGATCGCGCATCATCGCGTGCGAGGTGCACAGCATAAAGCAGCGGCCGTCGTTAGCTTCAATCAGCGGTTTGAGCATCGCGGCCAGATGTCGCGCGGCGCCGGGCTGATTCGGCAGCGGAAGGTTGCGCGGCACGCAGAGCAGCGTCTGATGCGCGTAATCGAACGGGCTGGGCAGCAGCAGCGATTCCGCCTCTTCGATGCCAAGGCGCGCGGTGAAATGCCGAAGATCGTCGTTGACCGACAGCGTTGCGGAGGTAAAAATCCAGCTCCCCGGCTTCTGCGCCATCACCTCTTTAAATTTTTCGGCCACCGTCAACGGCGTCAGCGCCAGGGTAAAGTGGCGGGAAGTGCATTCATACCAGTAGCTGAAGCCCGGCTGGTTGATCTCTTTCAGTCGCTTCAGTCGCGCCCGGTAGAGCGTCGCGCGTTCAAAGGCAGCATCCAGCAGCGCCGAGCGTCCCAGAGACAGTTTTGCCACGTCATAGCACAGCTCCAGCGCATCATCGAGCAGCAGCAGCGCCCGCTGAATGTTGCTGTCCGCCAGCAGATCGCGCAGGTTGCCGCGATAGCCGGGCTCGCCGAGCTGCAGGCGGAAATCCTGCGCGCTCTGGGCCAGCCGGTCGGCGCATTTTTGCAGCTGCTGGGTATCTTTTAGCTCGGTGCGGTAGGCGATAGTGATGTCTTTCGCCAGATCCAGCAGCTGACGACTGGAGAGCGACTGGCCAAAATACTGACTGGCGATATCCGGCAGCTGATGGGCTTCATCGAAGATCATCACTTCCGCTTCGGGGATCAGCTCGGCGAAACCGCTCTCTTTCACCACCATATCGGCAAGAAAAAGGTGGTGGTTAACCACCACCACGTCGGCATCCATCGCCTTTTTACGCGCTTTGACGACGAAGCAATCTTTGTACAGCGGGCAGTCGCTGCCGAGGCAGTTATCATTGGTGCTGGTCACCAGCGGCCAGGCCTGAGAGTCTTCGGCGACGCTGACGCAGGTGCTGATATCGCCATCGGTGGTTTGATTAGACCAGGATCGCAGCAAAATGACGTCGCTCAGGGTTTGCACCGGCAGATCGCCGCCGGCCAGAGCCTGTTGTTCAAGACGCTCAAGGCACAGGTAATTGGACCGCCCTTTCAGCAGCGCCAGCCTGCCGGTGAAATTCAGCGCTTTGGCCACCGTCGGCAGGTCGCGGCTGTACAGCTGATCCTGCAACGCTTTCGAACCGGTTGAGATGATCACCTTTTTGTTGGCGCGCAGCGCCGGCGCCAGGTAGGCGTATGTCTTCCCGGTACCGGTCCCGGCTTCCACCACCAGCGGCCGCGCCTCTTTTATGGCGTGGGTCACCGCCACCGCCATCTGGCGCTGCGGCTCGCGTGGTTTAAATCCCGGAATCGCGTTGGCCAGCTGGCCATCTGCTGCAAAATCGTCGATCACAATGCCCCCTGGTTATTTGGACAGTGATTATGTCAGGGAGGGCGTCGTTTCACCAGCCCGGGTAGTGACGTGGGCAGAACATTATGGCAGTCTTGCCGCTGTCTGATGGAATAAAACCGAAGGAAATGAAAATGACAATTACGCGTATCGATGCGCAAGCCCGCTGGTCTGATGTCGTCATCCACAACCAGACCCTTTACTACACCGGCGTACCGGCCAACCTGGATGCGGATGCCTGTGAGCAAACCGCGAACACCCTGGCGCAGATTGACGCCGTGCTGGAAAAACAGGGTAGCAACAAGTCGCGTATTCTTGATGCCACCATTTTCCTCGCGGACAAAAGCGATTTTGCCGCCATGAATAAAGCCTGGGACGCCTGGGTAGTCGCCGGTCACGCCCCGGTACGCTGCACCGTTCAGGCCGCGTTAATGAAGCCTGAATACAAAGTCGAAATTAAAATTATCGCCGCGGTGTAATTACTCGTCTTCGTCTTCATCTTCAAAGCGCGCTACGATCCGGTCACCGGTATGCGTGGCGCGCAGTTCGCTCGCGACCAGCGCAATAGCTTCACCGCTACTCATCCCGTTGGCCATTAGCTCCTGAATACGTTCTACCGCTTTTTGCTGCTGCTCGTGGCTCAGCGAAGGTAAACCTGCAAACATGACTCACTCCTGCTACATTGTGTGGCGTAATTATTTCATGCCGCCCGCCTGATTTTCCAGAGGACGGTGACGATTAGGATCGAGGAAGATGTTGTCCCCCGCTATTATTACCCTGCCATGGCACCCGGATGCTGCCGAGCGTTACTTTACTCCTTTAAGCACAGCCCCGTGGGCAATGCTGCTGCATTCTGGTTTTGCTGACCATCCGCATAACCGTTTTGACATTATCGTCGCCGATCCGCTCATGACCCTGCTGACCCACGGCGAGACAACCGTGGTGGATGACGGCCAGACCCAGAGCCGTTCCACGGCCGACCCGCTGGCGCTGTTGCAGACACAGCTGGATCGCTGCGGGTTAAAGCCGCAGGCCCATCCCCATCTGCCGTTCCTCGGCGGCGCGCTGGGGTTATTCGGCTACGATTTGGGACGCCGTTTTGAATCCCTGCCTGCTCACGCCATCGCGGATATCGCGCTGCCGGATATGGCCGTCGGTATCTATGACTGGGCGCTGATTGTCGACCATCAGCGCGGCGAAGTGTCGCTGCTCAGCTATGGCGATCCGCACGCCCGCCTGCGGTGGCTGCAGGCGCAGTGTGCCGCGCCAACCGCCCCGTTTGCGCTGACGTCCGCCTGGCGCTCCAATATGAGCCGCGAACAGTATGGCGAAAAATTTCGTCAGGTTCAGGCCTGGCTGCACAGCGGCGACTGCTATCAGGTCAACCTGGCTCAGCGCTTTCAGGCCAGCTACTGCGGCGATGAGTGGCAGGCATTTTGCCAGTTGAACCGCGCCAATCGCGCGCCGTTCAGCGCCTTTATTCGTCTGCCGGATGGCGCCGTACTCAGTCTTTCGCCGGAGCGTTTTATCCGGCTTCACCAGGGCGAGATTCAGACCCGCCCGATTAAGGGCACGCTGCCACGTCTGGCCGATCCGCAGCAGGACGCCCGCCAGGCGCAGAAGCTGGCCCGTTCGCCTAAAGATCGGGCGGAGAATTTGATGATTGTCGATCTGATGCGCAATGATATCGGTCGGGTTGCCGAAGCCGGTAGCGTACGGGTCCCGGAGCTGTTTGTAGTTGAGCCGTTCCCGGCGGTACACCATCTGGTGAGTACCATTACCGCCCGGCTGCCGGACCATCTGCACGGAAGCGACCTGCTGCGTGCGGCTTTCCCCGGCGGGTCAATTACTGGCGCGCCCAAAGTGCGGGCGATGCAGATAATCGATGAGCTCGAACCGCAGCGCCGCAATGCGTGGTGCGGCAGTATCGGCTATCTGAGCCTGTGTGGCAATATGGATACCAGTATTACTATTCGCACGCTGACGGCCTGGCAGGGTCAGCTGTACTGTTCCGCTGGCGGCGGCATCGTGGCGGACAGCGAAGAGGCGGCCGAATATCAGGAAACGTTTGATAAAGTTAATCGAATTTTGCAACAACTGGAGAGCTAGAACATGGCGGATGGCGCCCTTGAGCTGGACGACTTTCTTTCCCGTTTTCAATTACTGCGCCCGCAGCCCTCGCGCAATGCGCTGAATCAGCGTCAGGCGGCGGTGCTGGTGCCTATCGTTCGTCGTCCGCAGCCAGGGCTGCTGTTGACCCAACGCTCGCCGCGGCTGCGCAAGCATGCCGGTCAGGTTGCCTTCCCCGGCGGCGCCGTGGATGCTACCGATGCCACGCTGATTGCCGCCGCGCTGCGTGAAGCGCAGGAAGAGGTCGCCATTCCCCCCGAAGCGGTCGAGATTATCGGCGTGCTGCCGCCGGTAGACAGCGTGACCGGCTTCCAGGTCACGCCGGTGGTCGGCATCATTCCGCCAAATCTCCACTATCACGCCAGCCAGGATGAGGTCGCCGCGGTGTTCGAGATGCCGCTCGCTGAAGCGCTGCGTCTGGGGCGCTATCATCCGCTGGACATTCACCGCCGGGGCAACTCGCATCGCGTCTGGCTGTCGTGGTATCAGCACTATTTTGTCTGGGGAATGACCGCCGGCATTATTCGCGAGCTGGCGCTGCAAATCGGGACTAAACCTTAGTTTTCTTCATTATGCCTGAGGCGGCTGAAATTCCGGCTGCCCCCTCATTTCAGCCCGGTCGCCATCCCGGCCATCGGGCGGCGTATTTCGGGTATATACTCAAAATGAGAATGCGCTCTCAGCATTAGTAAATTCACCGTTATCCATTAGTTTAATTCATGTGAATAGTTAAGCTGATGGTTCGGTTCCCTCTTACACTATGCGCAGTTATCACATCGTTACCGCCGCTGCGGTAACCCTGTCAGGAGTATTATCGTGATTAGTATATTCGACATGTTCAAGGTGGGGATTGGTCCCTCATCTTCCCATACTGTAGGCCCGATGAAGGCCGGTAAACAGTTCGTCGATGACCTGGTCGAAAAGGGATTGCTTAATGAAGTGACCCGCGTGGCAGTCGATGTCTACGGCTCACTTTCATTAACCGGCAAAGGCCACCATACGGATATCGCCATTATTATGGGACTGGCGGGCAATCAGCCCGATACGGTCGACATTGACGCGATACCGGCATTTATCCGCGACGTTGAAACCCGCGGACGTCTGCTGCTGGCGCAAGGGCAGCATGAAGTGGATTTCCCGGCGGACGACGGCATGCGTTTTCGTAGCGACAATCTGCCGCTGCACGAGAACGGTATGACGATTCATGCCTGGACGGGCGACAAAGAGATCTACAGCAAAACGTACTACTCGATTGGCGGCGGTTTTATCGTCGACGAAGAGCACTTCGGCAAAGAAAGCACCGACGAACTGTGCGTGCCTTACCCGTTCAAATCGGCGCAGGAGATGCTGGCCTGCTGCAAAGCGACCGGGCTGTCGCTCTCCGGTATGGTGATGCAAAACGAGCTGGCGCTACACAGCAAAAAAGAGATTGAAGACTATTTTGCTCACGTCTGGCAGACCATGCGCGCCTGTATCGATCGCGGGATGAACACCGAAGGCGTGCTGCCCGGCCCGCTGCGAGTCCCTCGTCGCGCCTCTGCCCTGCGTCGACTGCTGGTGGCCAGCGACAAGCTGTCAAACGACCCGATGAATGTCGTTGACTGGGTGAATATGTTCGCCCTGGCCGTGAATGAAGAGAATGCCGCCGGCGGACGCGTGGTGACGGCCCCGACAAACGGCGCCTGCGGCATCGTCCCGGCGGTGCTCGCCTACTACGATCACTTTATCGAATCGGTCAGCCCGGATATTTATATTCGCTACTTTATGGCGTCCGGCGCTGTGGGTACCCTGTACAAGATGAACGCCTCTATTTCTGGCGCGGAAGTCGGCTGTCAGGGCGAAGTGGGCGTGGCCTGCTCCATGGCAGCCGCCGGTCTTGCCGAACTGCTTGGCGCCAGCCCGGAACAGGTTTGTGTCGCGGCGGAAATCGGGATGGAGCATAACCTGGGTCTCACCTGCGACCCGGTGGCCGGCCAGGTTCAGGTTCCGTGCATCGAACGCAACGCCATTGCCTCAGTGAAGGCTATCAACGCCGCGCGTATGGCCATGCGTCGTACCAGCGAACCGCGCGTCTCTCTCGATAAAGTTATTGAGACCATGTATGAGACCGGTAAAGACATGAACGCCAAATATCGCGAAACTTCTCGCGGTGGTCTGGCGATCAAAGTTCAGTGTGACTAAACTCTCCCCATAAAATGCGCCCTTCCGGGCGCATTTTTCGCTGTTATTTATTTACACCCACTACACTTGCTCAATGGCGGTTGTTATTCTACTCATCACATAGAGTCGACAGGGTGTCGCGCATGCAAAATGCACAAAAGGTCATTTCGACATACCGTCGTAAGCGGGTTGTCATTTGTTTAATTGTTGCGCTCCTGACGTTGACGACCACGCTGGTGGTCCGATTTATTTCACAGCGTAGTTTAAATCAGCAGCGTGTCCAGATGACCACCAATAAAATGGTGGTGGCGATGGATAAAATCTTACGCCCGTTGGCGGAGCACCAGCTTTCGTTGCTTCAGCTGGTGGGGCAACCTTGCCAGGATGTGCGTCTGCCGCTGCGTAAACTGGCGGCCTCGCTACAGACCGTGCGTTCAATCGTCCTGGTTAAATCGAGTATTCTCTACTGCTCCAGCATCTTTGGCGACCGCAACGTCGCTATTCATAAGCTGCAACCCGAGCTGCCAAACCAGCAGGCGCTGCTGACTTTTTCAACCGATAACACGCTGCTGGTCGGCTCTCCGGTCTTAATTCAATGGTATCCCTCCGTTTTCAATAACGCCGACGGCGTGATGATGATCATCAATATTGAGCTACTGGGAGAGTTAATTCTCAACGCAAAATCACCGTTGATTACCGGTGTTGGGCTGAACGTCGGTGCAAAGAGCTTTATCAGCGGGACCGGGGTGGTGGATCACCCGGCGCTTCCCGGTGAGTCCGTGATATACCGTCAACATTCGACGCAGTTTCCCTTTACCATCAACGTCAGCGGTCCCGGCGCTTCGGCGCTTGCTCTTAACGAACTGCCGGGCGAACTGCCGCTGGCGCTGATCCTGAGTTTACTGATGACCGGAATCGCCTGGCTGGCTACCGCGGGCAGGATGAGTTTTTCCCGGGAGATCAGCCTCGGCATCAGCGCCCGCGAATTCACGCTGTGGTGTCAACCGTTGAAAGACCTGCATTCGGAAAAATGCACCGGCGTCGAGATTTTGCTGCGCTGGAACAATCCGCGGCGGGGAAACATCTCGCCGGATGTGTTCATTCCGATCGCCGAGGGCTACAACCTGATCGTTCCCCTTACCCGCTATGTCATTGCCGAAACCGCACGTCAGCTATCGTTATTCCCCCATGATAAACATTTTCATATTTCGATTAATGTCGCGGCCCGCCATTTTGCCGATGGCGAACTGCTGCGCGATCTGCATAAACTCTGGTTCAGCGCCTACCCGGTGCAGCAGCTGGTCGTCGAACTCACCGAGCGGGACGTACTTCAGGACGGCGATCACCACATGGCGGAACATCTGCATTTCAGGGGGGTGTATCTGGCTATCGATGACTTTGGCACCGGCAACAGCTCGCTCTCATGGCTGGAAAAACTGCGGCCTGACGTGCTGAAAATAGATAAATCCTTTACCAGCGCTATCGGTATCGACAGCGTGAATGCCACGGTAACGGATATGATTATTGCGCTGGCGCACCGGCTGAATATTGTGACGGTGGCAGAAGGCGTGGAGACCCCGCTGCAGGCCGAATATTTACGGCACCACGGCGTTGATATCCTGCAAGGATTTCACTATGCCAGGCCGATGCCGGTTGAAGACTTCCCGCAGTGGCTGGCCGCCCGACGTCAGATCGAGGCGATGACGGATAATAAAACCGGCCGATCTCCCGAGGAGACCGGCCGGTCAGTCTGAGCAAACCGGAAGGTTACTCTTCTTCCTGGTTGTCAGGCACCGTTTTCACTACCCGTACCAGATCGACGCGATAGGCGTTCGCTTCCACAACGGTAAACTGCAGCGGCGCCCGCTCAACAACATCGCCGGTACGTGGGATATGACCGTTTACCGCAATCACCAGCCCGGCAACCGTGGCAATCTCTTCGTCTTCATTGACGAGGTCATCGAGCCCCACAGCTTGCTGTAAAGCGTGCAGATCGGCTGATCCTTTAATCAACCAGCCGTCGCCATCGGCAACGATTTCCGGCGTCTCATCGGCATCCGGGAATTCACCGGCGATAGCTTCGAGGACATCCAGCGGCGTCACCAGCCCCTGCACCACGCCAAACTCGTTGGTCACAATGACGAAGCTACCGCGGGCACGACGTAGCACACCCAGCAGATTGATAGGGTCCAGCGTTTCCGGGACCACGATTGCCGGCGCAGCCGAGGCTAATGCCGCGACGTTCTCACCGGCCTCCAGCGCCACCAGCATCTCTTTGGCCCGCACGATACCGATGATTTCATCCAGCTCGCCCCGGCACACCGGGAACAGGCTGTGCGGCGAAGAGAGCAGCTGGCGGCGAATTTCTTCTTCGCTCTGCTCCGCGTTCACCCAGCTGATTTCCCCCCGCGGCGTCATAATGCTGCGCAATGAACGCTGCGCCAGGGTCAGGACGCCGTTAATCATATAGCGTTCTTCTTCCGCAAATGCTCCTTCCGGGACCGGAACCGGCGCCGGGCTCTCGCCATCGTGGCTCACGGCGTGCTGTTTGCGCCCGCCCATCATGCGCAGAATAGCGTCAGCCGTGCGTGCGCGTAACGGCAGCGTCGACTGGTGACGAATAAAGTTACGTCGTGCTATCTGGTTGAAGAACTCAATGGTTATCGAGAAGCCAATAGCGGCGTACAGATATCCTTTCGGAATATGGAAACCGAAGCCTTCAGCCACCAGGCTCAGGCCGATCATCAGCAGGAAGCTCAGACAGAGCACCACGACCGTCGGATGCTGGTTCACAAAACGGGTCAGCGGCTTCGAAGCCAACAGCATCACCGCCATCGCAATCACCACTGCCGCCATCATCACCGGCAGATGGTTAACCATCCCGACCGCAGTAATCACGGCATCCAGCGAGAATACGGCGTCAAGTACGACGATTTGTAATACCACCACCCAGAAACTGGCATAACCTTTACCCTGTCCGGCATCGTGCTGGCGGTTTTCCAGCCGCTCATGCAGTTCCGTGGTCGCTTTAAACAGCAGGAATATCCCCCCGAGCAGCATGATGAGATCGCGCCCGGAAAAAGAGAGATCCGCAATGCTGAACAGCGGTTTGGTTAAGGTCACCATCCACGAAATGACCGACAGTAGCCCCAGACGCATAAACAGCGCCAGCGACAGGCCGATCAGACGGGCTTTGTCCCGTTGTTTCGGCGGCAGTTTATCCGCGAGGATGGCGATAAAGACCAGGTTGTCGATACCGAGCACGATTTCGAGGACGACCAGCGTCAATAAACCGACCCAGATAGAGGGATCCATTAAGAATTCCATGAGTTACTCCAGTTAACGACAGACGGAGTCATCGCGATGTCACGCACGGCAGAGACAATCGTTGCGGGTACAAAAGCGTAGCAGGTAGCGGCGGCAGAAAAATGCCAGAAGGTGAAAAGACGTCGATGAGGGTCCATACAGCGGGCTATGCCCTATACTCCTGAGTAATTAAACGGAAGCTAAACATAGCAAAAAATGGAGAAAGATTGGAAAAAACTTTACCAGTCTTTGCAATAAGTAAGGCTATTTTTGCGCTGCGAAATTATTAGCCGCAGATGCGTGATTAACGGATCTTCATCACATTAATTATTTTTTCACTATCTAAAATAATTCGCGGTAGTAATTATTTTATATCTTACACCCTCACTGAATCGATTTTGTTCGCAAGAGTGATTCAGGATGTATCACCACAGATGATGCATTCACGATAATAAAGGAGGTAGCAAGTGACGATTGCTATTGTAATAGGCACACATGGTTGGGCTGCAGAACAACTGCTGAAAACCGCAGAAATGCTGTTGGGCGAGCAGGAAAACGTTGGCTGGATCGATTTCGTTCCGGGTGAAAACGCCGAAACGCTCATTGAGAAGTACAACGCACAGTTGGCAAAGCTGGACACAACTAAGGGCGTGTTATTTCTCGTCGATACGTGGGGAGGTAGTCCATTCAATGCCGCCAGCCGCATTGTCGTCGATAAAGAACATTACGAAGTGATTGCTGGCGTTAACATTCCGATGCTGGTCGAAACGCTGATGGCGCGCGACGACGATCCTTCTTTCGATGAACTGGTGGCTCTGGCGGTGGAAACCGGCCGTGAAGGCGTGAAGGCGCTGAAAGCGAAGACGGAGGAAAAAGTCGCTCCGGCTCCGGTTAAAGCAGCGGTCAAAGCGGCAGCTCCGGCAAAACCCATGGGGCCAGACGACTACATGATTATTGGTCTGGCGCGTATTGATGACCGTCTTATTCATGGTCAGGTGGCCACCCGCTGGACCAAAGAAACCAACGTGACCCGCATTATTGTCGTGAGTGATGAAGTGGCGGCAGATACCGTGCGCAAAACATTACTGACTCAGGTTGCTCCTCCGGGCGTGACGGCCCACGTTGTCGACGTTGCGAAGATGATTCGCGTCTACAACAACCCGAAATACGCAGGCGATCGCGTCATGCTGCTGTTTACCAACCCTACCGACGTCGAACGTATCGTTGAAGGCGGGGTAAAAATCACTACCGTCAATATCGGCGGCATGGCTTTCCGTCAGGGTAAAACGCAGGTGAACAACGCCGTTTCGGTCGATGAAAAAGATATTGAAGCATTTAAAAAGCTGAATGCCCGCGGTATTGAGCTGGAAGTGCGTAAAGTGTCCACCGACCAGAAACTGAAAATGATGGACCTGATTGGCAAGGTAGCGAAATAACCTTGCGGATCGCGCCCCCGTTTTCAACTTAAGACTTAATCAACAGGAGAAGTACAATGGAGATTACCCTTCTTCAGATTGTGCTGGTGTTCATCGTCGCGTGTATTGCGGGTATGGAGTCGGTACTTGATGAATTTCAGTTCCACCGTCCTCTGGTCGCGTGTACGTTGATCGGCGCCGTTCTCGGCGATATGAAAACCGGTATCATCATCGGTGGTACCCTGGAAATGATCGCTCTGGGCTGGATGAACATCGGTGCGGCGGTTGCGCCGGATGCCGCGCTGGCTTCCATCATTTCTACCGTTCTGGTTATTGCGGGTCATCAGGGTATCGGCGCCGGTATCGCACTGGCTATCCCGCTGGCAGCAGCAGGCCAGGTTCTGACCATCATCGTTCGTACCATTACCGTAGCCTTCCAGCATGCGGCAGATAAAGCGGCGGAGAATGGCAACCTGACGGCGATTTCGTGGATCCACGTCTCTTCGCTGTTCCTGCAGGCGATGCGTATCGCAATCCCGGCCGTCATCGTGGCTATCTCCGTCGGAACCAGCGAAGTTCAGGGCATGCTGAATGCGATTCCTGAAGTGGTCACCAGCGGTCTGAACATCGCCGGCGGCATGATCGTGGTAGTCGGTTACGCGATGGTCATCAACATGATGCGCGCAGGCTACCTGATGCCGTTCTTCTACCTTGGCTTCGTCACCGCGGCATTCACTAACTTCAACCTGGTTGCGCTGGGGGTGATTGGCGCGGTAATGGCTATCCTCTATATCCAGCTGAGCCCGAAATACAACCGCGTTGCGGGTGCGCCAGCGCAGGCTGCTGGTAATAACGATCTCGATAACGAACTGGACTAACAGGTGAGCGAAATGGTTGATATGACTAAAAATACCACCGAGAAAAAACTCACTCCGAGTGATATTCGTGGCGTGTTCATTCGTTCTAACCTGTTCCAGGGGTCATGGAACTTCGAACGTATGCAGGCGCTGGGCTTCTGCTTCTCTATGGTACCGGCTATTCGTCGTCTGTACCCGGAGAACAACGATGCGCGTAAGCAGGCCATTAAACGTCACCTGGAGTTCTTTAACACTCACCCGTACGTCGCAGCGCCCGTGCTGGGCGTAACGCTGGCGATGGAAGAACAGCGTGCCAACGGTGCCGAGATCGATGATGGTGCCATCAACGGTATCAAAGTTGGTCTGATGGGGCCGCTGGCTGGCGTCGGCGACCCGATCTTCTGGGGTACCGTGCGTCCGGTATTTGCGGCATTGGGTGCCGGTATCGCGATGAGCGGCAGCCTGTTAGGCCCGCTGTTGTTCTTTATTCTGTTCAACGCCGTCCGTCTGCTGACCCGTTACTACGGCGTAGCATACGGTTACAGCAAGGGTGTTGATATCGTTAAGGATATGGGCGGCGGCTTCCTGCAGAAACTGACCGAGGGGGCGTCAATTCTCGGCCTGTTTGTGATGGGGGCGCTGGTTAACAAGTGGACGCATGTGAACATTCCGCTGGTGGTGTCAAAAATCACCGGTTCAGATGGTCAGGTTCACGTAACGACCGTGCAGACCATCCTTGACCAGCTGATGCCGGGCCTGGTGCCTCTGCTGCTGACCTTCGCCTGTATGTGGCTGTTGCGTAAGAAAGTTAACGCCCTGTGGATTATCGTCGGCTTCTTCGTCATCGGTATCGTCGGCTACGCTATCGGCCTGCTGGGCCTGTAATAATCCTGTTATCCGCCGGGGGCTTGCCCCCGGCTTTTTTTTCACTGGAGGATAGATGACAATCACGGATCTGGTGCTGATTCTGTTTATTCTTGTTCTGCTGGCGTTTGCCATTTATGACCAGTTTATTATGCCCCGCCGCCACGGCCCGCTACTGCTGGCTATCCCCCTGCTCCGCCGCAGTCGCGTTGACGGGATAATCTTCGTCGCTCTGACCGCTATCCTGATTTATAACAACGTCATCAGTCACGGCGCGCTCATCACCACATGGTTATTATCTGCGCTGGCGTTAATGGGCTGGTATCTGTTCTGGATCCGGACGCCGAAAATCATCTTCAAACCAACTGGTTTTTTCTTCGCCAATATCTGGATTGAATATAAGCGAATTAAAGCAATGAATTTATCGGAAGATGGCGTACTGGTGATGCAATTAGAACAACGGCGCTTGCTTATTCGTGTACGAAACATCGACGATCTGGAAAAGATATACAAACTTCTCGTTTCAACTCAGTGAGTTATAAATATAGCCAGCGCTATATTTCAGCGATTTCTGGCAGATGGATATATAGCCGTGGCTATATTCCGTCTGCGCACTTCACTTATATTTATTAACGAATTATTCACGCATAAAACCAAATGAAAATCGTTATCATTTGGTTATTGAAATAAATAAATCCTGTTATTGTTTTATATTCTGAAAATATGTTAAGGTTGCGCCCGTCGTTGGGGAGTAGCCGGTTTCCTGCCTGCCAGGAAATGTACGTGTCAACATACTCGTTGCAAAACGTGGCACGTACGGGTTGAAGAAGGTATTCAATCAGGCGAGACCATAGACACATTACCGCTATACGCAAGGCCCGACTCGTGGGCTGCGTATATCTACTGGGGGCGGTGATGTGTCATATGGATTTTCCCCGGTCAGGACGCAATCATGAACATCTCCGCTACCATTCTTCTTGCCTTTGGCATGTCCATGGACGCCTTCGCGGCCTCTATCGGTAAAGGCGCTACCTTACACAAACCTAAGTTCTCCGAAGCGCTGCGCACCGGGTTAATTTTCGGCGCCATCGAAACGCTCACCCCGCTTGTCGGCTGGGGAATGGGGATGCTCGCCAGCCAGTTCGTGCTGGAGTGGAATCACTGGATCGCGTTCGTGCTGCTGGTCTTTCTCGGCGGACGTATGGTCATTGAAGGTTTTCGCGCAACCGAAGATGAGGCAAGTGAAGCGCCTCGTCGCCATGGTTTCTGGCTGCTGGTCACCACTGCCTTCGCCACCAGTCTCGATGCGATGGCCGTCGGCGTCGGCCTGGCGTTCCTGCAGGTGAACATTATCGCCACCGCGCTGGCTATCGGCTGCGCGACGCTGGTGATGTCGACACTGGGGATTATGGTCGGGCGGTTTATCGGCCCGCTGCTGGGCAAACGGGCCGAAATTCTTGGGGGTATTGTCCTGATAGGTATCGGCGCCCAGATTCTCTGGAGCCATTTCGCCGGCTAATTCTCAGGCCTCACGCTGCCAGCAGTGGATCATAAAATCGGTCTGGCAGCGGAAAGTCGCCTGCGCGCGCAGCGTTTCACGCACCGCTGGCTTCGCCCGCCACGCGAATGGCGTCATCTGCAACAGCGCTTCCGCCTCGGACCCGGTCAGCTGCATCGGATAGGCCAGCTGCTGCTGGTTTAATGTAAAACCGGCCATCTGTTCATGATTTTGCTCATGCAGACGCACCTCGTCATAAATCAACCCTTTCAGCTCCAGCAAATGACGCGGTCCCGGCGTGGCGGTAATCACCCAGCCGCCGGGCCTGACCACCCGCGCCAGCTCCTGCGCATTACAAGGGGCGTAGATTCGGACCACCGCATCAAGGCTGGCATCCTCGAACGGCAGACGCTGGCTCGATGCGACGCAAAAATTGACCTGCGGATAGCGTCTGGCCGCCGCGCGAATAGCCGACTTTGAGACATCCAGCCCCCAGCAATGAGCGGCGATGGCGGCAAACGCGTGGGTGTAATACCCTTCCCCGCAGCCGATATCGAGCAGACACTCAGGCGCGGCGACGCAGAGAAAGTCGCGGATCGCGTCACGCAGAGGCTGATAGTGGCCCGCATCGAGAAATGCCCGCCGCGCCTGCATCATCTCCGCGCTATCGCCCGGATCGCGAGACCGCTTAAACTGCACCGGCAGTAAATTGACATACCCCTCTTTCGCCAGATCGAACTGGTGCCGCTGCGGGCAGATATAGCTATTATCGCGGCGGGAAAGCGGCGCGTGGCAAAGTGGGCAACTGTATGACATGACAACTCCGGTGTCGCTGAAAGGGCGAAAGTGTAGCGCTATTCGCCCTTTCAGACCACTGTTACAGCGCCGGCGGCGCGGCATCACCGTTATGCATCACAATCAGATTTTCCGAGCCTTGCGGCATACCGTCCGGCAGCACATTTTCCAGCCGCAGTACATCGCCCATGATCTGGCTAAAGACCGGTGCGGAAACCGCCCCGCCATAATAGGCGCCATTGCTGGGATCGTTAATCACCACCACCAGCGCAAATTGCGGACGGCTGGCGGGCGCCACGCCTGCGGTATACGCCACATATTTATCGATATATTTACCGTCGGGACCGATTTTTTTCGCGGTCCCGGTTTTCACCGCAATGCGATAATCGCGCACCGCCGCCTTGGTGCCGCCGCCGCCCGGCAGCGCCACGCTCTCCATCATATGCTCCACTTCATGCACGATGCTTTCCGGCATCACCTGCGTCCCGATGACCGGCGGATCGATGCGGGTAATCGAGAGCGGTCGCTCAATACCGAAACCGCCGATAGTGGCATAAACGTGTGCCAGCTGCAGCGGGGTCACCATCAGGCCATAGCCGAAGGAAAAGGTCGCGCGGTCCAGCTGGCCCCAATAGCGCCGTTGCGGCATCAGCCCGGCGCTTTCGCCGGTCAGCCCCAGCCCGGTCGGGTCGCCAAAACCAAACGCTTTATAGGTATCGATCAGGTGTTGCACGGGCATAGCCAGCGACAGATGCGACACGCCGATATCGCTGGATTTTTGCAAAATACCGGTCAACGACAGTTCGGGATAATAGCCAACATCGCGAATACGGTGACCATCAAGCACAAAGGGGTGGGTATCCACTACGCTGTCCGGCTGCACAATCCCCTGCTGTAGCGCCGTCATCACCACCAGCGGTTTGACCGTCGAGCCCGGCTCAAAGGTATCGCTGATGGCGCGATTGCGAAAATCATCCAGTTTGGCGTCGTCACGGTTATTGGGATTGAAGTCCGGATAGCTGGCCATCGCCATGATCTCGCCGGTATCAATCTTAACCAGTACCGCCGCCCCCGATTCCGCCTTATTCCAGTTTACGGCGTTATCCAGCGCATCTTCGGTGACCGTCTGCAGGCGCTCGTCGATACTCAGTTGAATATTATGCGCAGGCACTGCCGGCATCTCGGTGATATTTTCGATCACGTGACCATGACGATCTTTACGCACCAGCCGGCGCCCCGGCTTTCCGGTGAGCTGAGCATTAAAGCTTTTTTCAATCCCTTCAATGCCCTGGTTATCGATATTGGTAAATCCCAACAGGTTAGCCGCCACGTGCCCGGCAGGGTAAAAGCGGCGCGACTCATCACGCAGGTTAATCCCCGGCAGGTGCAGCTTGTCGATCCATTCGGCCTGTTCCGGGTTAACCTGGCGGGCCAGATAGATAAACCGCATATGCGGATGGCTCTCAACGCGTTTGGCCAGATCGCTCAGATTGAGGTGCAGTGCCTCCGCCATCCCCTGCCAGCGCGGGCCATAGCCGACGCCGCCCTTTTGCATAATGGTTTGCGGGTCGGCCCAGATGGCACTCACCGGCACGCTAACCGCCAGCGGGCGGTTCTCACGATCGCTGATGGTTCCACGCTGCACATCGATGGGTTCTTCGCGCAACGAGCGCATATCTTCTTGTTTGACAAGGTTATCTGGAGAAATTATTTGTAGCCAGGCCACCCGCCCCAACAGTATTCCGAGACAACCGAGAATCGCCACGCACAACAGCCCAAAACGAAGAGGGGTGAAATGAGCAACTGACTTATTTTTGTACTTTAGCACCGTAGCTCCAGCATTATATTGCAACCCTCTGATTTAACAGAAAATCGGCACAACAGAATGCGAAACTATGCGAATAAGGATGTTGTTTTGCAACAAAGCGCGACGGAAGGGGAAAAATGGACATATTTTGCAATAAAGACTAAAAAGCCCCGCAAAGGCGAGGCTTTTCTTACAAGATGAGTGGTCTTGAATCAGATAGCAGTAACGTTAACTGCAGCCGGACCTTTCTGGCCGTCCTGAATTTCGAACTCAACGTTCTGGCCTTCAGCCAGAGTTTTGAAGCCATTACCCTGGATAGCGGAGAAGTGTACGAACACGTCTTTGCTGCCATCAGCCGGAGTAATGAAACCAAAACCTTTAGACTCGTTGAACCACTTAACTTGACCTTTAATCTTTGCCATTTGCAAAATTCCTTAGACTGTTTTCTTCGCCCACAGGCGCTTACATAGATAAAACTGACACGTTACTGCATGAGGCACTAATATAAGGTTCGGCAGAGAAGCGGTATTCAACGACAACGTGTTTACTCAGGACTTCTTTACTGAAAATGCCACACATAAACAGAACTGTACCTCGTTTAACCCGAAAGGTGTTATCACATACAACGTAAATAATGGCAAGCCATTTTTAAACGTGTCTCGATCCTTCGCACAAATTATAAGGGAATCATTTGATCACCTGCACATTTATGCGTCTTTACCGCCGAGGGCTACCCTTGCCGCTGCCACAGGATTCACTCTATCGCCAACCCTATGGTTGCAACTTTTTTTACCATAGCTCAACAACTTCGCTTCGTCCAGGCAACGGGCTATTCTGCCAACGCATTTCAGCAGCCAGGGTCAGGACCGGTGCATAATGATGCGTATAAAAGGTCATATCTATAGTTGAAATTTCGCTTAAATTCTGCGGAGGTAGAGATATAAAATTGTCACACGATTACGTTATAAATATTATTTATATTACAATTCAAACATGAAGCATTCATGACGATATTTTTTCATCAGACAATTAAAACAGATTGTTATTATTTAATTTGAATAACTAAAAAATCAATGGCGTCAATAGCCAGAATTGGGAGCGGGGACACATTCAGCGCGCGAGGAAGTGTAACAAAACGATCGGAAAGGATAAGAAAAAGTTATAGAGCCCCATTGTTCCAGGTGCACACCGAGGCGGTGCACACCTGTCAGTCAGTTACCGTTCGGCGACGAGACGGATAAAGTCGTCATCGTCTTTCTCTCCCGCCGAAGTCTTAGTAACCTCTTCTTTCTCAGGCTCATTGGCTTCACAGAGACGGCGCAGCAGCGCATTTTGCCGCTTTTGCTGGTCCAGTAACGCCTGCAGCAGTTCAATCTGCGCGTTGGTGCGCGAGCTTGCGCGATTAACAAAAAACCATAACAACAAACCGACAAGTAGCAGCACGACGGACAGTGCCAGCGATGCCAGATTTAAGAACCCAGGATTCAGTAACTCACTCATTTCACCACCTCAAAGAGAAGGCGTACATTCTACCACTCGCGCAGCAGAAGGAAATCGGTCGTCAGAAAAATGTCTTACCAGGGGATAAACTTGTTGATTGTGCAGATGCCGCTGAAAAACTGTACATCTTGATCGCACATTACGTTAAGCATCTGAGTCCACAGCAACAAACAGCCCGCTATGATGACTATCAGCAAAACCCAGCGTAATTTTTTCACTCCATTCTCCGCATCAGTATCAGATGGTTCCAGGATAACATGAGCATCTTAAACCGTGGCTAACTGTAATACGAAAGACAAGTTTAGGAATCATAGACTTGTTTCAAGACGTGTAGCTGGCAAAATAAACTCAGGGATAATGCAAACTATGAGGCAACAATGCGATTAATCATTCGTTCCATTGTCGTACTGGCTATCGTATGGATTGGGATATTATTGAGCGGCTATGGCATTCTGATTGGCAGCAATGAGAACGCTGCGGGGCTGGGGCTTCAGTGTAAATATCTGACGGCTCGCGGCACCAGTACCGCACAATATGTTCATTCTGATAGCGGTATTATCGGTGTTACCGACTGCCCGATTTTACGTAAAAGCGAAACCGTTATCGATAAAGGTTGATGCATAAACGCGACAGCGGGAAACGCATCTCCGCTGTCGCTCAACCAACCAGACCGCCATTCGGTCAGAATGGATAGTCGTTATACCCCATCTGCTCAGAAATCTTACGCGCCGCCGTGTGCAACATTGCCACGTATTCACTCAGACGCTCTTCGGAGAAACGCAGCGTCGGGAAGGAGATGCTCAGGCCCGCAATCACTACGCCAAAGCGGTCGAAAACCGGTACGCCGATGCAGCGCAGCCCTTCTTCCTGCTCTTCATTATCTTCGCCGTAGCCCTGCTGACGAACCTGATCCAGAACGCCCAGCAGCGCTTGCGTACTGGTAATGGTCCGCTCGGTGCTACGTTTGTATTCCACGCCTTCAAGAATCTGCTCAACTTCAGCGCGATCGCGCCACGCCAGCAGCACCTTACCAATAGCGGTGCTGTACAGCGGGTTGCGGCGGCCAATGCGTGAGTACATCCGCAGGTTGTACATGGAGTCGATTTTGTGGATATAGACGATGCTGTCTTCATCCAGCGCACCCAGGTGGATCGTCTCTTTGGTCAGCCGCGAAAGCTCGCGCATCTGGATGTCTGCGCTGCGGACCAGATCGACATTCTGTAGCGCACGCGCGCCCAGTTCGAACAGCTTGAGCGTCAGCGAGTATTTCTCAGATTCGCCTTCCTGCGCCACATAGCCCAGCGATTTCATGGTTTGCAAAAAGCGATAAACGGTGCTTTTTGACATCATGACGCGCTGGGACAGTTCGGTAATGCCAATTTCACGCTCTTCGCCAAGCGCCTGCAGAATGCCAAAAACCTTCAATACCGAAGAGACAGAATCTGGCTGTTTATCCAAATCTGCAACTGCCATTTATCACCTCATCGTAACTGTTTTATAAAAATCAGAACCGGTTTTTATTATAAATTCGCATCGCGCCCCTCGCAATCGTTCTTCTGCTCATTCGTTACAAATCTGCGACATACAGCTGAATAATCAATGCTAAAATCATTACTCAGAGAATAATTACCATCAAGAAGCATATTCAACATGGATAAAAATATTTCCGATGGCCTGCCTTTGCCGCAGCGCTACGGCGCAATGCTGACCATCGTTTTAGGGCTGGCCATGGCGGTGCTCGACGGCGCAATAGCCAACGTGGCCCTGCCGACTATCGCCACCGATTTAAACGCTTCACCGGCGGCGTCAATCTGGATTGTCAACGCCTACCAGATAGCCATCGTCATTGCCCTTCTGCCGCTCTCTTTTCTCGGTGATATGTTCGGCTATCGACGTATTTATAAAATCGGCCTTGCGCTGTTTACTCTCACTTCACTCGCCTGCGCGCTTTCCCATAGTCTGCAGATGCTGACGCTGGCCCGCGTCGCGCAGGGCCTTGGCGGCGCCGCGCTGATGAGCGTCAATACGGCGCTGATCCGGCTGATTTTCCCACAGCGTTTTCTGGGGCGCGGCATGGGGATTAACTCCTTTGTGGTGGCAGTTTCATCAGCCGCCGGTCCCACCATTGCGGCGGCGATTCTCTCGGTCGCCTCCTGGCAATGGCTGTTTTTTATTAATATCCCACTCGGGATTGTGTCGCTTATCCTCGCCCTGCGTTACCTGCCGGCGAACGTTGGCCGGAGTAAAATCACTCGCTTCGATCTCCCCAGCGCCATCATGAATGCGCTGACGTTTGGCCTGTTGATCACCGCTCTCGGCGGTTTTGCCCAGGGCCAGTCGGGACGGGTCGTGCTTGCGGAAGTGGTCGCGATGCTGGTCATCGGTTTTTTCTTTGTGCGCCGCCAGCTGCAGATGCCGGTCCCGCTGTTGCCGATTGACCTGCTGCGCATCCCGCTGTTTTCCCTTTCTATCTGCACCTCCATTTGCTCGTTCTGCGCGCAAATGCTGGCGCTGGTTTCTCTGCCCTTCTTCCTGCAATCGATGATGGGCCGCAGCGAAGTCGAAACCGGCTTGCTGCTGACGCCATGGCCTCTGGCTACTATGGTGATGGCGCCGCTGGCGGGTTATATGATTGAGAAAGTACACGCGGGATTACTGGGGGCCATCGGCCTGCTGGTGATGGCCTGCGGTCTGTTTGGCCTCGCGCTGTTGCCCGCGTCGCCCTCCGATCTGGATATTATCTGGCGCATGGCGCTGTGCGGCGCGGGTTTTGGCCTGTTCCAGTCGCCGAACAACCATACCATCATCTCTTCCGCCCCGGGCCATCGCAGCGGCGGCGCCAGCGGAATGCTGGGGACCGCGCGTCTGCTCGGTCAAAGTACCGGCGCGGCGCTGGTTGCCCTGCTGCTTAACCTGCAGGGCAACAGCGGCACCCACAGCGCGCTGCTGCTGGCCGGTGGACTGGCGGTGATTGCCGCCGCCGTCAGTGGGCTTCGCGTGACTCAGCCGCGACCGGGACAGTAGCCGCTCTCGCCAGGCTGCGGCCATAAAAAAATCCGCTGCCCGAAGGTCGCGGATTTTTTATCTACTCTGCCACACGTTACTTCAGGTATTCACCGCTGCGCAGCGCTTCAATACGCTTATCCAGCGGCGGGTGAGTCATGAACAGTTCGCTCATTGACTTCGCCTTACCGTTAATGCAGAACGCCATCATGCTGCTGGCTTCCTGCGGTTCATAGCTGGTTTTCAGGCGCTGCAGCGCGGCAATCATTTTCTCACGCCCAACCAGTCTGGCAGACCCGGCATCGGCGTGAAATTCACGGTAGCGCGAGAACCACATGGTAATAATGCTGGCCAGAATACCGAACACCAGTTCCAGCACGGTCGCTACGGCAAAGTAAATCAGCGGGTTGCCATTGCTGCTTTCACTGTCATCCCGGTTTCCGCCCAAAAAGCCGGCGGCAATCTGCGCGATAACACGCGAGATAAAGATAACGAAGGTGTTCACTACCCCCTGAATCAGCGTCATCGTGACCATGTCACCGTTGGCGATGTGGCTGATTTCGTGGGCGATGACCGCTTCGGCTTCGTCACGACTCATGTTTTGCAGCAGCCCGGTGCTCACGGCGACCAGAGAAGCATCGCGGCGGGCGCCGGTGGCAAACGCGTTGATATCCGGCGCATGGTAGATGGCGACCTGCGGCATGCCAATACCCGCCTGCTGCGCCTGCTGTGCGACGGTGTTCATCAGCCAGCGTTCTGTTTCATTGCGCGGCTGCTCAATCACTTCCCCACCCACGGATTTCAGTGCCATCCATTTCGACATCATCAGCGAAACGATCGATCCACCAAAACCAAAAAGCAGCGCCATGATCAGTAACCCGGTCATGCTGCTTGACTGAATTCCCGTCAGGCTTAACACCAGCCCGAATACCACCATCACCGCCAGGTTGGTCAACAGGAAAAGCGCGATTCGCATCATAATTTTCTTTTAACCTCGATTTAACAAAACGCACTATGCGATTACCCATATCGTATGGGTAGAACGCCAATTTTCAACGATCAGGCCCCGCTAAGTCACGAGAAAAACACAACTTTACATTTTGTCACAGCGAACTGACATCTGCGTAAGTTGTTGACATTTTGTATGTATCAGAGAGGTCGTTCTGGCGGGTGACGGAAAGAAAAACGGGCACAATGATTGTGCCCGTTGGGTGCTTATTTGCTGACCGGCGGTTCTACCGCGGGCATCTCTTTCTCAAGATGCGCGAGGTCGACCGCAATGTGGACCGTCTCATCAAGATACGGATCCGGCTCCTGGTAGTCCTTCGGCAGATCGTCCAGTTTCTTCAGCGGCGGTTTACCTTCGCGCTTCAGACGATCGTTAATCCGTGCCAGGCGCGTCGCATCGTCTTCTTCGTTCTCTTTTTCACGCTGAGCGTAGTTGAGAGAAACGATATAACGCTTATCTTTCATTGCGTTATAGCGAGCGATGTCCTTCATGATGTACTGGAACTCGGGATCTTTGGCGATCCGCGCCTCGTGCAGCTTCAGCAACTGCGGATTAAACGGCTGTAAATCACCAGATTTCACGTAGGTCGCCGCATTGACGCTATCCCACGGCAGCGCGTTATCTTCATACTGCTCGCCGGTCTCACGCTCTTCGCTACCGGTCGGCATCATGATGTCCGGCGTGACGCCCTTGCGCTGAGTACTTCCGCCGTTGATGCGATAGAATTTCTGGATGGTGTACTGTACGGAACCCAGCGCCGGCCAGTCAGGGCGCAGCATCTGATCGTAGATACGGTTCAGCGAACGGTACTGCTGGACGGTCCCTTTACCGAAGGTCGGCTCCCCGACGATCAGCGCGCGGCCATAATCCTGCATCGCAGCGGCGAAAATTTCAGACGCCGAGGCGCTGAAACGATCGACCAGCACCACCAGCGGGCCTTTGTAGTACACCACGCCATCGGTATCGCTGTCTTCACGCACCTTGCCGTTGTTGTCGCGAACCTGGACAACCGGGCCGGATGGAATAAACAGGCCAGAAAGCGAAACGGCTTCGGTCAGCGCCCCACCGCCGTTACCGCGCAGATCGATAACAATGCTGCTGACGTTTTGTTTCTCCAGCTTCTGCAGCTGCACCTTGACGTCATCCGTCAGGCCAACGTAGAAGCCCGGGATATCCAGCACGCCGACTTTCTGTTTGCCGACGGTTTTCACCGACATTTTCACCGCGCGGTCTTCAAGACGAATGCGCTCTCGGGTCAGCGTGACGATACGGGTTTTGGCGCCCTTACCGGCAGGCAGAATTTCGAGACGCACTTTGCTGCCCTTCGGCCCTTTAATCAGCGCGACAACGTCATCCAGACGCCAGCCGATGACGTCAACCATACCTTTACCCGTCTGGCCGACGCCGACAATACGATCGCCGACGGCGATCGATTTACTCTTCGCCGCCGGACCGCCGGCAACCAGCGAATTGATGACCGTATAGTCGTCATCCATTTGCAGTACCGCGCCGATACCTTCAAGCGACAGGCTCATTTCGGTATTGAACTGTTCGGTATTGCGCGGGGAGAGATAGTTGGTGTGCGGGTCGATCTCGCGAGCGAAAGCGGTCATCGCCAGCGAGAACACGTCTTCGCTGTTGGACTGCGCCAGACGACGAATGGCGAATTTGTAGCGACGCGTTAAGGTATCGCGAATTTCTTTATCATCTTTGCCAGTGAGCTTCAGGCTCAGCTGGTCAAACTTAACCTTGGCGTCCCACAGCGCGTTGAGCTCGGCTTCGTCTTTCGGCCAGGGGGCTTTGCTGCGGTCAAGGTTGAAGTTGTCGTTGCCGGTAAAGTCCATCGGACGTTCCAGCACCTTTAATGCATACTGATAGCGCTCAAAACGACGCTTCTGCGCCAGGTTATACAGGTCGTAAAAAACGTCCAGTTTTCCCGTACGCAGCTCATCGCCGATTTGATTCTTCTTCGCCGAGAACTGAGCAACATCACTGGCCAACAGCACGTTGTGGCTGTAGTCCAGCAGATTCAGATAGCGGTCGAAAATTTTTGCCGAGAAGGCGTCGTCGAGATCAAATTGCCGATAGTGAGAACGGGTAAAGCGCGAGGTTACGCGCTCGCTCACCGTCGCGTGCTGCGGCTCTTCTTTCAGCACGGGGATTTGGTCAACTCGAGTGATATCGTCCACGGCGAACGCATGGCCTGCTATTGCCAGCAGGCCCGCAAACGCGGTGAGCTTAAAGAATTTGTTCATGCCTGGCCCGGCCTCCGTTTCAGAACACCAGGTGTTCTGCGCGTACAATCATTGACATACCAGAAGTCAGCTGTACACGAACGCCATCTTTGGTGATTTCCAGAACGGTGGCGTCCATGGCGTTGTTGCCTGCTTTCACCTTCAGAGCCTGGCCAACGCTTAACGCGGTCAGATCTGATACAGGGGTATGACGCTCTTCACGCGGTGCTTTCGCAACGGCTGGACGCGGCTTACGCTGTTCGGTGCCTTCTTTGCGACGAACCTGAGGACGCGGCTTGCGCTCACGACGAGCACCGTCTTCCTGCTGCCCCGCAGCCGCGGCGGCTTCGCGCTTTTTCGCCTGCTGGCTTGCGCGCTGCGCCTGAACGCGAGCTTTTGCTTCTTCGAGCTGCTGACGAGCGTGAGCAACATGCTGCTCTTCCAGTTCGCCGCACGGGTTGCCGTCAAGGTCAACGCGGACTGCGCCTGGCTTAACGCCGTACAGATAGCGCCAGCTCGAAGTATAAAGACGTAAAGCGGCACGAAGTTGGGTTTTGCTGAGATTCATCTCCCCCCCAACACGCTCCACGAGATCCTGAAAAATACCGACTTTCAGGGGGCGAGCTTCGCCTTCAGCGCTGAAGCACTGAGGGAAACGTTCGGCCAGAAACGCGATAACTTCTTTACTGCTATTCAACTTAGGTTGATTTTCCATGAAATTTCCTGATTACAACGGACGTAGCCAACAAGCCGCAGGCATGAACAGGCGTCATTATAATGACGCCATCGCTAAATGCTACGTTATCCGTTGATTATCCTGCGACGTGGGCGAATATTTTTTGATAGTCAGTCGCAGAAATGAGTTTTTCCAGATGCGCGACCAGTTCAGCCAGCCCCTGTTCATCCTCAGCGGTGAAGCGGGACGCGGCGGTGCTGTCGATATCCAGAACGCCAATAATCTGATTGTTAACCTGCAGCGGAAAGACGATTTCCGAATTGCTGGCGGCATCACATGCGATATGTCCCGCGAAGGCATGGACATCATCTACCCGCTGGACGCGATTTTGCGCCACGGCCGTGCCGCAAACGCCCCGCCCGACCGGAATCCGTACGCAGGCCAGTTTGCCCTGGAATGGTCCTAAAACCAGCGTCTCCCCTTCAAGCAGATAGAAACCTGCCCAGTTGACCTCGCTCAGACGCTCAAACAACAGCGCGCTGGTATTAGAGATCATGGCCAGAAAACTGGTTTCGCCTGCCATTAATGCCTGAAAATCACGGTTCAAGTCCGCGTAAAATTCTGTTTTGTTCATTATCCAGTCACTTAGTTGTCTTACTGCAAAATACGCATTGCCTAATAAAATAAGCATTAAATGCGTTCAGGCTCAAGATGAATTCATTCCTGGGTTAATATAGTGAGATACATTCATACCTGTACGTAATAAATGCCACTAAAAACACAACCGATAACACCGGCAAAAAAGATGGTCGTGCATGCGATAAGCAGTTCGCTGCCGCAGGCGCATTATCACCGCTGTCCGCAGTGTGACGTTCTTTTTCGTTTGCCGGTGCTGAAGCGTCATCAAAGCGCCTGGTGCCCCCGCTGCAATGCGAAAGTGCGCGATGGCCGTGACTGGTCTCTGACGCGGCTGGGCTGTATGGCCATTACCATGATACTCCTGATGCCCTTCGCCTGGACCGAGCCGCTGTTGCGTCTGCATCTGCTCGGCGTACGTATCGATGCCAACGTGATTCAGGGGATCTGGCAAATGACCGGTCAGGGCGATCCGCTCACTGCCGCGATGGTGCTGTTTTGCGCGATTGGCGCGCCGGCGCTGCTGGTCATCTCTATCTCCTATCTCTGGCTGGGAAACGTTCTGGGCATGAATTTACGCCCGGTGCTGCTGATGCTGGAGAAGCTCAAAGAGTGGGTGATGCTGGATATCTATCTGGTCGGTATTGGCGTGGCCTCTATCAAAGTGCAGGATTACGCCTTCCTGCAACCGGGCGTCGGGCTTGTGGCCTTTATCTCGCTCACCCTGCTGAGCATTCTGACTATCATTCATATGAACGTCGAAGAGTTGTGGGAGCGATTTTATCCCCAGCGACCCGCGTTTCGGGCCGACCCGGCGCTACAGGTTTGCACCGGCTGCCATTACACCGGCTTTCGCGATCCCCGCGGACGCTGCCGACGCTGCCATACGCCGCTCCACCATCGACGGCCGCAAAGCCTGCAGCGGAGCTGGGCCGGGCTGATTGCTTCGATGGTCTTCCTGCTGCCCGCTAACCTGCTGCCGATCTCAATTATTTACGTCAACGGCGCGCGCCAGGATGACACGATTCTGTCGGGGATCATGTCGTTGGCCAATAGCAATGTGGCGATTGCCGGCGTGGTGTTTATCGCCAGTATCCTGGTGCCATTTACCAAAGTTATTGTGTTGTTTACGCTGTTAGTCAGCATACAATTCAAGTGCGAACAGGGGTTGCGTACCCGCATCATCCTGCTGCGGCTGATTACCTGGATCGGCCGTTGGTCCATGTTGGATCTTTTTGTTATCTCATTAACCATGTCACTGATTAATCGCGACCAACTCCTCGCTTTCACGATGGGGCCTGCTGCGGTATATTTCGGCGCCGCGGTAATATTAACTATCCTTGCTGTTGAATGGCTGGACAGCCGCTTACTTTGGGACGCACATGAGTCAGGAAACGCCCGCTTCACAGACTGAAGCCAGAATTAAAACCAAACGTCGCATCTCGCCATTCTGGCTGCTGCCGGTAATAGCCCTGTTGATCGCCATCTGGCTGATCTGGACCAGCTATAACGATCGCGGAACGACCATCACCATCGACTTCCAGTCGGCCAACGGGATTGTCCCGGGGCGCACGCCTATCCGCTACCAGGGGGTCGAGGTGGGCACCGTCGAGAATATCTCGCTGAGCAAAGATCTGAGCAAAATTGAAGTCTCTGCCAGCGTGAAAGGCGATATGAAAGAGGCTCTGCGCAAGGATACCCAGTTCTGGCTGGTTACGCCGAAAGCCTCGCTGGCCGGGGTATCCGGACTTGATGCGCTGGTTGGCGGCAACTATATCGGTATGATGCCCGGCCAGGGCGACCCGGAGGACCATTTCGTCGCCCTCGATACCCAGCCGAAATACCATATCAACAACGGCGAGCTGATGATTCATCTGCAGGCGCCGGACCTCGGTTCGCTCACCAGCGGTTCGCTGGTCTACTTCCGCAAGATTCCGGTGGGCCGGGTTTACGATTTTGCGCTCAATGATAACAACCAGGGCGTCACTATCGATGTGCTGATCGAACGCCGCTTTACGAACCTGGTGAAAAAAGGCAGCCGCTTCTGGAATGTGTCAGGCGTTAAGGCCGATGTCGGCCTCAGCGGCGCGAAGGTCCAGCTCGAAAGCCTGTCCGCGCTGGTTAACGGCGCCATTGCCTTTGACTCTCCTGCCGATTCCCAGGCCGCGCAACAAAACGATGAGTTTGGTCTGTACGAAGATTTGGCTCACAGCCAGCGCGGGGTCCTGGTCACTCTCGAGTTGCCTGACGGCGAAGGCCTGAAAGCTGGCTCCACTCCGCTCATGTATCAGGGGCTGGAAGTCGGGCAACTGACCAAACTCAACCTTAATCCCGGCAGTAAAGTGACCGGTGAGATGACGGTTGATCCAAGCGTTGTCACCCTGCTCAGGGAGAAGACGCTTATCCAGATGAAAAAGCCGAAAATCTCGCTGGATAACCCCAGTCTCAGCGCCCTGCTGACCGGGAATACCTTCGAACTGGTGCCCGGAGAGGGAGAGACGCGGAATCACTTTGTGGTGCTTCCGGCCGATAAATCCCTGCTCGAAGAACCGGATGTGGCTACCCTCACGCTCACGGCGGCGGAGAGTTACGGTATTGATGCCGGGCAGCCGCTGGTGCTGCACGGTGTGAAAGTAGGCCAGGTTCTGGAGCGCAAGCTGACCGCTAAAGGCGTCACGTTCCAGGTGGCCATTACCCCTGAGTATCGCGACCTGGTGCGCGGCGACAGTAAATTTGTCGTTAACAGCCGCTTTGATGTGAAGGTGGGTTTTGATGGCATTAAAGTGCTGGGCGCCAGCGCCAGCGAGTGGGTCGAAGGCGGTATTCGCATTATCCCTGGCGAGAAAGGGGCCATCCAGGCCAGCTATCCGCTGTATGCCAATATGGAGAAGGCGGAAGAAAACAGCCTCAGCGAAGTGCCCACCACCACCCTCAGCCTGACGGCTGAAACCCTGCCGGATGTGCAGGAAGGCTCGGTGGTGCTGTACCGTAAGTTTGCCGTCGGCGAGATCATTTCGGTTAAACCCCGCCGCAATGCCTTTGATATCGATCTGCATATCAAGCCGGAATATCGCCATCTGTTGACCAACAATAGCGTCTTCTGGGCCGAGGGGGGCGCCAAAGTCCAGCTCGATGGCAATGGTCTGACGGTGCAGGCATCACCGCTGTCGCGGGCCCTGAAAGGCGCGATTAGCTTCGACGATCTCAGCGGTAGCAGCGCCGGCGCGCGAATGGGCAACAAACGCATTCTCTACGCTTCCGAAACCGCCGCGCGGGCGGTCGGTGGCCAGATTACGCTGCATGCCTTTGATGCAGGTAAAATTTCCGCAGGAATGCCGATTCGCTATCTGGGCATTAATATCGGCCAGATCCAGTCCCTGAATTTGATTACCGCGAAAAACGAAGTTCAGGCGAAAGCGGTTCTCTATCCGGAGTACGTCGACACCTTCACCCGCGGCGGGACCCGCTTCTCGGTGATCACCCCACAGATTTCTGCGGCGGGCGTCGAACACCTGGATACCATTTTCCAGCCCTATATCAATGTTGAACCCGGTCGCGGCACGCCACGCCGTGATTTCGAAATTCAGGAAACGACCATTAGCGACTCCCGCTATATTGACGGTCTGAGCATCGTGGTTGAAGTGCCGGAAGCCGGGTCGCTGGATATCGGGACGCCGGTACTGTTCCGCGGACTGGAAGTCGGTACGGTCACCGGGCTGACGCTGGGCTCGATGTCGGATCGCGTGATGGTCAAATTGCGGATCAGCAAACGCTATCAGTATCTGGTGCGTAACAATTCGGTCTTCTGGCTCTCTTCCGGCTATAACCTCGACTTTGGCCTGATTGGCGGCGTCGTGAAAACCGGGACCTTTAACCAGTTCATTCGCGGCGGCATCTCCTTCGCCACCCCGCCGGGCACGCCGCTGGCACCGAAGGCGCAGGATGGCAAACACTTCCTGCTGCTGGAAAACGAACCAAAAGAGTGGCGTGAATGGGGCACAGCCCTGCCACAGTAAGCAAAACGCTCCGGTGTCCCCCGCCGGAGCGTTTATGATAAACTGCGCACCCTTTTTTCTTGTGGTGCGCACCCGTGGCTCAAAACGCAGTCTATTTTCCTGACCAATTCCTTGCTCAAATGCGTGACGCGATGCCTACGCATCTCTCGTTCGAGGCGTTTATCGCCGCTTGTCAGCGCCCGTTGCGCCGCAGCCTGCGCGTGAATACGCTGAAAATTTCCGTCACCGACTTTGTGCAGCGGGTAGCGCCCTATGGCTGGCAGCTGACGCCGATCCCGTGGTGCGAAGAGGGCTTTTGGATCGAACGCGATGATGAGGACGCCCTGCCGCTGGGCAGCACCGCCGAACATCTCAGCGGCCTGTTTTATATTCAGGAAGCCAGTTCGATGCTGCCGGTTGCCGCGCTGTTTGCCGATGGCGACATGCCGCAGCGGGTCATGGATGTGGCCGCCGCGCCGGGCTCAAAAACCACGCAGATCGCCGCGCGCATGGGAAATGAAGGCGGGATCCTCGCCAATGAGTTTTCCGCCAGCCGGGTTAAAGTGCTGCATGCCAATATCAGCCGCTGCGGCATCAGCAACGTTGCCTTGACCCACTTCGATGGCCGGGTGTTTGGCGCCGCGCTGCCGGAGTGCTTTGATGCCATCCTGCTGGATGCGCCCTGCTCCGGCGAAGGGGTGGTGCGCAAAGACCCCGATGCGTTGAAAAACTGGTCGCCGGAGAGTAATCAGCAGATCGCCGAAACCCAGCGGGAGCTGATCGATAGCGCATTTCACGCGCTGCGCCCCGGCGGCACGCTGGTGTACTCAACCTGTACCCTCAACCGGGAAGAGAACGAAGAGGTCGTGCAGTGGCTGTTGGCACGCTATCCGCAGGCGGTCGAGGTGCTAAGGCTCGGCGCGCTGTTCCCGCAGGCGACGGATGCCTTAACCGCAGAGGGATTTCTCCACGTCTTTCCGCAGATTTTTGACTGCGAAGGCTTTTTTGTTGCCCGCCTCAAGAAAACCGCGGCGATCGAAGCGCTACCGGCACCGGGTTACAAAGTCGGAAAATTTCCTTTCTCAGCGCTTAAAAGCCGTGAGGCAGCAGCGATTTCCGCCGCTGCCGCCGCCATCGGACTGCGCTGGGATGACGGTCATACGCTGTGGCAGCGTGATAAAGAGATTTGGCTGTTCCCGAAAGCGCTGGAATCATTGATAGGCCAGGTCCGTTTTTCGCGGATTGGCATTCGCCTGGCGGAAACCCATAACAAAGGCTATCGCTGGCAGCACGAAGCGGTCATTGCGCTCGCCGCGCCGGACGCCCCTTTTGAACTGACGCCGGATGAAGCGCAAGAGTGGTATCGCGGCCGCGACATCTACCCGCAAACGCCGCCGCAGCAGGATGAAGTCATCGTCACGTTCCAGGGGGCGCCCCTGGGGCTGGCGAAAAAAGTCGGCTCCCGTTTGAAAAACAGCTATCCGCGAGAGCTGGTTCGCGACGGTAAACTTTTTGCCGGTAAGGCGTGATAGAGTGCAAAAAAACCGCATTTTTTTACTGGCGGTTTGTCCCCCGTTGTCTACGCTGAAAAATGTCGGCCCGACTGGTCGTACCACAAATCAGCGCAACAACGGGGTGAATTTATGCGTAAAACCAACATTCGAATCGGCGCATTTGAGATAGATGATGCCGAGCTGCACGGCGAACAGCAGGGAGAGCGAACGTTAAGTATTCCTTGCAAATCCGATCCGGACCTCTGCATGCAGCTGGATGGCTGGGATGCGGAAACCAGCGTCCCTGCCATTCTTGATGGCCAACATTCCGTCCTCTACCGTAAGCACTACGATCAACAATCCGATGCCTGGGTCATGCGCGTAGCCTGATTCAAAAAGAACCCGTCGCCTGAGACGGGTTATTTATTCCCGCCGTTTATGGGCTACCCTATACTGATAACAAACCCAAAGATGGGGCCACGATGTTCGCCTTAGTTTTGTTTATTTGTTATCTGGACGGTGGTTGCGAAGATATTGTCGTCGACGTTTACGATAATGAACAACGGTGCCTTGTCGCGATGGACGATCAGCGGATACGCCATGGCGGCTGTTTTCCGGTTGAGGATTTTATTGATAGTTTCTGGCAGCCTGCCCGCGAATACAGCGATTTTTAAACCGTTGATTGCAGCTGTACCAGAGTCAGCGTACCGCCGAATACCGCCCCCGTATCAATATAATGTTGATTATCGCTATCATAGCGTTGCTTCAACGGCGTGTGGCCAAACCAGAAGTGGTCCGCTCCGCCTATCGCGCCATGTCGACCAGCCAGATGATCCATCAGCCGTTGTCGGCTCCAGAGCACCTGTTGTTCGTCGACCGGCTGCTGCCAACGATAGGTCGCCGCCGGGTAATCGGCGTGGGCCACAATATGACGCTGCGATCCGGCGCTGAGTTCCACGATCAGCGGCAGCTGGCGACAGCTCCTGAGATGTTCGTCAATGTGTCGCCGTTCGCTGCGCGTGCTCTCCTGATACCAGTGGCCTCCGTTCATGGCCCATAGCGTCTGCACCCCGCTCTCCTGCGCATCCAGCGCCATCTGTTCATGATTACCGCGCACCGCACAGAACCAGCGGCAGTCGAGAAGCGCGAGACATTTCGCGCTTTGCGGCCCGCGATCGATCAAATCGCCCACGGAAACGAGAAGATCCTGGTAAGGGTCGAATTTTATATGCCGCAACTGGCTCATCAATAAGGCAAAGCAGCCGTGCAGATCGCCAATCAGCCAGATATTGCGCCAGGCCGAACCATCGATGTGTTGATACATATTTTGTCCTCCTGATGCAATTATAGTTAATTCGTTCCCCGGCTCTCCCGAAGATCCCCACCTCAATCAAATATAAACGAAACAGAAATATAGTCCGCCAGGATATTAATCTCACCTCACCGGGCCCTTAAAATAGAGGCTAAATAACAACGAGGTATTTTATCGTGACGGACAATAGCCTGCACTCCGCCTTCGCACAACAGACACGCACCCATCTTATTGCCGATCTGGTGATGGGCAGACTTATTCCCGCTCCGATTTGGCAAAAGCGTAATTACCGGCTTAAATTTTTATTGCGTACGGCCTTATTTTATACGCCAACGCGCGCGATGCTGGATAATCTTTCCGGGCGTCCTGACTTTAATCAGTTACTTGCCGCACAGGTTACCCTGCCGGGTAAAGTTCACCGCCAGTATCTGAGACGTGGGTTAAACGCCAGCCAGCGCGCCCAGGCGATTATCAGTCACTATCAGTTCATCGACTCACTGTCAGGCACGAAGCTGGCTGCCGCGATGACCGCCGCCAACGAGACGACCCTGCTGGAATTACAGGGCAAAGATGAAGCCCGCTTCACTCTCTCCGCCTCCTCCGCAGGTAAAGCCGAGCGCGAAGGCGAAACCACATTGTGGCTGCACGACGGCAACCAGACGCTGCTGGCCAGCGCCACGTTCAGCGTCGTGCGCCAGCAGGAGCAATGGCAGCTGGTTATCGGCGGACTGCAGGGGCCGCGACGCGATGTGCCGCACGAAGTCATCAAACTCGCCACCCGCGCCTGCTATGGTCTGTTTCCTAAACGCCTGCTGCTCGAATTTATCTGGGCGCTGGCCGCAAGAAGTCACATTCAGGCCATTTATGGCGTCAGCGATAACGGTCACGTTTTCCGCGCGCTGCGCTATCGTCTCAGCAAGGGGCGCCATTTCCACGCCAGCTATGATGAGTTCTGGCAGTCTATTGATGGCGTAGCCGATGGCGCCTGGCGCTGGCGCTTACCGTTACAGATGGAAAGAAAATCACTGGAAGAGATAGCCAGTAAAAAGCGGGCAGAATACCGCCGCCGTTTTCAGCTGCTGGACGAACTGACCGCGCAGGTCGCGCAGCTGACTCCCCAACTCTGACGGACTAACACCTGTTCATATCAAACAAACGCCGTTTTTAAATCACGGCGTTTGCATCTTATCCTGTGGTTTCGTTACTATCATACCTTCATCGTTTTCCTTTCGGGTAGTCATTGAAGTTATGAGTAAAAGTGAAATTGCCCTTCTGGTTATCGTGATAATAATTTTGCTCGCTGCGCTTTGGTTTATTTTCAGCGGTGAAGTTTGGGCCCTCGTCAGCTACCTTGAATCTCAGCTGTATCCGTCATTCACCGCCCCTGAATAATGCCTTGTTTTCATCACGCCACCTTCTTCACCCCGCCCTTTTATTTGCTATCAATAAGCAGCCAAATAGTTCGCCATAAAATCATATCCCGGCGTATATTCGGCGCCCGAATATCCCGCTCAGATGGCGGCCTGCTCTCCAAAAGCGCGGTGCGCCATCGCCTGAGGCTGACCCGTAATCCGGCTCAGATTTTCTGTAAAGAGAATGTGAAGGCGTTTTTTGTTGTGGTATAAGGGGAAAAGACCGTAACGCGAAATGCGGGATGATTTGCGGTCTTATTATGTAGCGATTTGATAAGTTTCAGATAAAAAGAGACCGAACACGATTCCTGTATTCGGTCCAGGGAAATGGCTCTTGGGAGAGAGCCGTGCGCTAAAAGTTGGCATTAATGCAGGCTAAGTCGCCTTGCCTTATAAGAATAGTTTACCGCGTCAGGTTTTCCAGTCCGCAACAAAAGTGGTCGAATAATTCCTGGCAAAATGGTCAGTGCCAACAAAAAACCGCCGCTTCCTGAGAGGAATGCTGGCGGTTTTTTATATGCTAATACAGTAAGATACGCGCGGGGATCAGCAAAGCTTCTGCGCGCGCTCAATAAATGGCGCCAGGCTCATTTTTTGTCCCGGATGTTGCGGATCGTCGACCTGGATCACAGAGATCGGCTGCGCGCTGGTTTTACCCGCCTTCACCTGCTGCTCAGCAACGTCATTCAACGGATACTGCACCAGCGTGCTGGGGTTAATGGCATACAGCGCATTCCCCGGGCGGCAGGTCAACATCACCTCCTCGCGATTGAACGCCCAATTATCCTTCCCCACTTCGAAGCGGCTAACGGTGATAATCTGCGGTGCCGCCAGCGCGACGCCGGAGCTTGCCAGTAACAACAGAGTTAAAAGAGTTTTTTTCATGATTTAGCCAGTTAATTCAGTAAGGTTCCCAGGTTGCAAACAGGCTGACGGCCAGCAGCGCCAATGCTCCAAGCGCCATTTCAACCTGCGTGGTGCGCAAAATGAGCGACTCCGCTCGCGTTCCGTTCACCGACATACGTGGCACCAGAACATACCTGTTCACCAGCGCAATTGCTACCATCCCTGCGACCAGGGCACATTTGATCAATAACATCTCTCCCCACGGCGAATCACGGAATAATCCACCCTGGATAAGCAATGCACTCACCACGCCGCTGGCGATCGCGCCGGCGACCGCCAGATGCCCGTAGCGAGAAAAGCGCATCATGGTGCCGATAGCGGCTTGCCGCCAGCGCCCGTGCGCCAGGCGCAGGCAGTAGATGAACGGCAGCAGCCCGCCAAACCAGCCGGCGACGCAGAACAGATGCACAGCGTGGTTAGTCCGCTGCACCGCGCCGCGCACGCCCTCGCTCATGACCGCATGGCCCACGCCCGCCATCAGCAAGATCTGCGCGCACAGCAGTACCAGCAGTAAACGCGCCGGACGACGCGGTTTGAGCCACGCGATCGCCAGCGCAACCCACGCCAGCAGGATCTGCCAGACCCAGACGCTGCCAAAGCGGGTGCCCGCGACGGCTTGCCAGATAGCCGGTTGCCAGAGGTCCGGCCAACCGTTACCCATCAGGCCGCCTTGCACCATCAGCATCAGCAGCGCAGAGAGTGCGCTGAGCAGCAAAAGATGCCGCAGTAGCGGGAAGAAGCGCTGCATCAGCAATCGCCGCAAGGCCGGCGGCGCCCACCACGCGCCGTACAGCACGCAGCCAAACGCCACCATCAGCGAGAGAAAGTGGACGAAGCGCAGAGCGATATAGATTCCCGTGAGCATGGGTTATTTCACGGTAAAGTGGTATTGCCCTTTGGTTTTATGGCCATCAACAGAGACCACGTGCCAGTCAACGGTATACTCCCCCGCGGACAGCGACTGCGTCAGCGGAACAATCAGTTGCGCTTTATTGCTGTCGCTGCGCGCCAGCTTGCCGGTCGCAATAGCGTTCTGCTGCGGACCGGTCAGGGTCACTGCGCTAAAGGCGGTTTCAATACCTTCAGAAAAGCTCAGGGTCAGCGATGTGGGAGAAGCGGCGACAGTAGAATCCGCGGCCGGCGTTTGCTGTTGAAGATGCGCATGGGCAAAGGCCGCAGCGCTGACCAGGAAACCGGCGACAAAAACGGAGGCGCGCAGCGCGCGCCCGGCGATGGTACGCATAATCGTCATTCCTTTTCGTTATGTATGTAGCACAGAGAATAACCCTGTATAATGGCGTAGTCGAGCGATGCGTCCCGGTCCGACGTCGCGCCCGATCGGTTTTCGGCATCATGAAGGAGAAACCAAATGGAAAAAAATCTGGCCAAAATTTCGCAGGACGAGATGGACAAAGTGAACGTCGACCTTGCCGCAGCCGGTGTCGCCTTTAAAGAGCGTTACAATATGCCCGTGGTCGCCGATTTAGTGGAGCGGGAGCAGCCGTCACATCTGCGCGACTGGTTCCGTGAACGTCTGATCGCCCATCGCCTGGCGTCCGTTTCGCTGTCGCGCCTGCCCTATGAACCCAAAGCGAAATAATTCCTGTCCCCTACGGACGTCCCGGTTGGCAAGCGCTGCGCATTCCATTACGCTGGTTTCTTTGGGCCGGAGTGAGCCATGCTACGCGTAATCGATACGGAAACCTGCGGACTGCAGGGAGGCATTGTTGAAATCGCCTCTGTTGATATTGTCGATGGTCAGATAACCAACCCCATGAGCCATCTGGTTCGTCCCGACCGGCCTATCAGCCCCCAGGCTATGGCGATTCACCGGATCACCGAAGAGATGGTCGCCGATAAACCGTGGATTGAAGAGGTGCTGCCGCATTACATCGGCAGTCGGTGGTATGTCGCCCACAACGCCAGCTTCGACCGCCGGGTGTTACCGGAAATGCACGGAGAGTGGATCTGCACCATGAAGCTGGCCCGTCGCCTGTGGCCCGGGATTAAATACAGCAATATGGGGCTGTATAAATCGCGTAAGCTGAGTGTCGCAACGCCTGCGGGGCTGCATCAACACCGCGCGCTGTACGACTGCTATATCACCGCCGCGCTGCTTCTCGATATTATCAACGTTTCCGGCTGGCAGCCTGAGGAGATGGCGACCATTACCGGTCGCCCGTCGCTGTTAACCACCTTTACCTTCGGTAAATATCGCGGCAAGGCGGTGGCCGAAATCGCAGAAAACGACCCAGGCTATTTACGCTGGCTGTTCAATAACCTGGATCGGATGAGCCCCGAGCTGCGCTTGACCCTCAAGCACTATCTCGGGGAGTAGCGACGCTAAACGTCCGCCTGGCCGGGTAACGTCCCCTGCGCCAGGCCAATCAAAAAGGCAAACTCCAGCGCCACCCCTTCATAGCTTTTAAAGCGCCCCGACTTCCCGCCGTGCCCTGAATCCATATCGGTGCACAGCAGTAGCAGGTTATCGTCCGTTTTCAGCTCGCGCAGCTTCGCCACCCATTTTGCCGGTTCCCAGTATTGCACCTGGGAATCGTGCAGACCGGTGGTAACCAGCAGGTGGGGATAGGCCTGCGCCGTGACGCCATCGTAAGGACTGTAGCTCTTCATATAGCGATAGTACTCTTCGTCCTGCGGATTTCCCCACTCCTCAAATTCCCCGGTCGTCAGCGGAATAGACTCGTCGAGCATGGTGGTCAGAACATCGACAAATGGAACCTGAGCGACCACCCCGTGAAACAGCTCCGGCCGCTCATTGATGGCGACGCCCATTAACATCCCGCCCGCGCTGCCGCCCATGCCGTAGCACAGGCGAGGATTGCCATACCCCTGCGCCAGCAGCGCATCGCAGACATCGAGATAATCGTTAAAGGTATTTTTCTTACACAGGAACTTGCCGTCTTCGTACCACTGCTGCCCTAATTCACCGCCGCCGCGAACGTGGGCAATCGCAAACACAAAACCACGATCGAGCAGGCTCAAGCGGCTGGCGCTGAAATCAGCATCTTCACTGGCACCATACGACCCGTAGGCATAGACCAGCAACGGGCTGACGCCCTTGCGGAAATGTTCACGCCGATAAACCAGCGAAACAGGAACCTCCACGCCAT
Organism: Raoultella sp. T31; assembly: GCF_002806725.1. Classification (NCBI taxonomy): domain Bacteria; kingdom Pseudomonadati; phylum Pseudomonadota; class Gammaproteobacteria; order Enterobacterales; family Enterobacteriaceae; genus Klebsiella; species Raoultella sp. T31. The sequence goes on along the minus strand of NZ_PIBO01000001.1, from coordinate 107,652 downwards.
CCCGGGCCTTAATCCACAGATGTTCACTGCGATAATGGCTGGCCTCAAACCCTTTGACTTCCTGCTGTTTCAGTACCCGCCGCTCACCGGTATCCATATCCAGCTCAAACAGCGTATCCGGCGTGGTCATGGATGAGTATCCGTAGCGCAAGCGGGAAGTTTCCGGCTCCGGATTATAGGCAAGCCAGGTCACGTAGGCCGGGTCATCAAAGGCGATCCCAACCCCTTCCCGGGTCTTGCGGTTGATCTGACGCAGGCTGGTTAACCCGCGCTGGCGCTCCTCGACCACCAACCAGTCGGTAAACAGGGTGAATCCCTCGAGCATCACCTCCTGGCGCGGGGCAATCAGCGTCTCCCACTGCTGTTCGTCGCGTTCATGGGTACGATAGAGACCGAAGTTTTTCCCCTCGCGGTTGGAGCGAAGATAAAAGGCATGCTGATAATGATCGAGACTGTACTCGTGATCTTTACGTCGCGGCAGGAAACACACCGGTTCCGCATCCGGCATTTCGGTATTCAGCAGCCGTACTTCGCTGGTGGTCGCGCTGGCAAGATAGATCACGGCGAATTGCCGGGAGGTGGTGGTATGGAGGCTGACGTAGAAGGTTTCATCCGTCTCCTCGTAGACCAGCACGTCGGAAAGCGGCGACGCGCCCACGGTGTGCCGCCAGACCTGATAAGGCAGCAGCGTAGTCGGGTGCTTGCGGACATACCACAGCGTCTGCGAATCATTGCTCCAGGCAAATTCCGGCGAAACGTTTTCCAGCACTTCAGGGTACCATTCGCCATTTTGCAGATTGCACAAGCGCAGGCTATATTGCCTTCGGGAGAGATAATCCTCCGCCAGCGCCATCAGCGTGTTATCCGGCGAAATGCCCAGCCCGCCGAGAGTATAGAATTCGCTCTGCGCCGCGCGCTGATTGCTATCGAGCAGCACCTCCCATTCATCCCACTCCTCTTTCAGCACCGACTGGCGCTGATAGATAGCGTATTCACAGCCCGGCTCATACACCTGACGATAGCGGTAGCCATTTTTGCTGTAGGGCGCGGAGACTTCGCGCGGCGGGATACGGTCAATAATCTCTTTTAGCACCCGCTCCTGCAGGCTACGCTGAGTGGACATGACCTGCTGTCCGTACTCATTTTCCTCGCGAAGATAATCCAGCACTTCCGGCCGCGAACGTTCGTCGTCGCGCAGCCAGAAATAATTATCGATACGGGTATCGCCATGAAGGGTCATGGCGTGGGGGATTCGTTTTGCTTTTGGTGGCATCTTTTGGTCTTCTGCATCCTGTATTTCATACACAAAATCATTCAAGAAGCGGCTTGAAGGATGGCGTGTCTATAAGGGTGGCAAAAGTGGCCCGCGTTGCAAGCAAAACCTGCTGATTTAGGGAGAAAGCGTCTGTTTTTGCGCCTGGATATCCCGTTCGATGTCGGCACGCACTGGCGGCGGCAGCCCTAAAGCCTCACCGAGGGCATTGAGATAGCTGCGCTCCATAAAATGGTCGATATCAATCGCCGCGCAGCTGATGTAATAGATTTCCAGCGCCTCTTGCTCGCTGTTGAGGCCCTGTGCCAGGCGCTGCGGGTCAAGCGGCTGCGCCAGGGCATGATCGATCAATACACGCCCCTGCACGGCAATATCGGCGGCGCGCAGTTGCTCTTCGATGTTTGCCCGTTCGCTGTCATCGATGTGCCCGTCGCTTTTAGCGGCGAACACCAGCGCCAGAATGAGTCGTTCACTACGCGCATCGAGCCCGGAGGCTGGCGAGGTTGACGACCCGCCAGGCTGTGCAGCGGAAGCGGTAGATTGCGCCGGCGAATGTTCCCGCATTTTCTGCTGATACTTGTTCCACAGCACGCTCCCCGCCACCGCGCCGCCGCCAACCAGCAGTGCGCTGGAGCCATATTTGGCCAGCAGCTTGCGCGATGATTTACTCGCCACCAGCAGCCCCGCCAGCCCGCCCAGCGCCCCGGGCAGAAGGAAGCTTTTACCATCCGGCCGCTCGCCTGATGAGGAAGACGGTCCCTGCTGACCCAGCAGGGACTGGAGTTGATTAAGCCAGTTAGCCATGATTTCCCTCGTTGCTTATTACGCGATGTCATCAGCCTAAACGACGAGATGTCAGGAAATGTTATGAGCAACTAAAGATGCGCAAATTCGGCCGCACTCAGGCGGCCTTCGCCTTGCGCAATTTTGCGGGCGCGGGTACCGCGGGTTGTTCGCTCGTCCCTTCCGCTGCGGCCTCTGAGGCTTCGGCCGCGGCGCTCTCATCCTGGGAAACCTGCCCGCCCGTAGCATCTTCCGCTTCCGGGAGCTTTCCCGATCTCAGGATGTGGTTCAATGTCTCTTTGCGTTCCGCCAGCCACATTGCCATTTCATCGCGCTGGGTTTCGTCCAGCGTCAGCGGGCACGCTACCAGCCAGTCGTTGAGGACGTCGGCAAGATCGAGCATTTTGTCGTAAGCATCGGCCTCTTTTTTGCTGGTAAACGACATTTTTTCCTCACCTTCGCGGATCACCACATATTTAATTTCAACCGCCATTGTGCAGCCTCTTATACTGTATTTTTATACAGTATAGCAAATTTTCACCGGCGACTCAACCAACAGCCGTAAAGACAGACGCAAACGTTTTCGTTTATAATGCGACGCATGTTTTTTTACTGTGGAAAAGAGTCATGACGTTATTAGGCACAGCGCTGCGTCCGGCAGCGACGCGAGTGATGTTGTTAGGTTCCGGCGAACTGGGTAAAGAAGTCGCTATTGAGTGCCAACGGCTGGGTATTGAGACTATCGCGGTCGACCGCTATCCCGACGCGCCGGCCATGCAGGTGGCGCACCGTTCGCACGTCATCAACATGTTGCACGGTGAAACGCTGCGCGCGCTGATTGCGCAAGAAAAGCCCGATTTTATCGTGCCGGAAATTGAAGCCATCGCCACGGATATGCTGGTGGAGCTGGAGCAGGCCGGACAGAAAGTCGTCCCCACCGCTCGTGCGGCGAAACTGACCATGAATCGCGAAGGTATTCGCCGTCTGGCCGCAGAAGAGCTGCAGCTTCCCACCTCGGCATACCGCTTTGCCGACAGCGAAGCGACCTTTCGCGAAGCCGTCGCGGAGATTGGCCTGCCCTGTATCGTGAAGCCGGTCATGAGCTCTTCGGGTAAAGGCCAGAGCTTTATTCGTCACTCTGATCAGTTGGCAGAGGCCTGGCGCTACGCGCAACAAGGCGGTCGCGCTGGCGCCGGTCGGGTTATCGTCGAGGGAGTGGTCAATTTCGATTTTGAAATAACCCTGCTTACCGTCAGCGCGGTCGACGGCGTCCATTTCTGCGCGCCGGTCGGCCATCGCCAGGAGGATGGCGATTACCGCGAATCCTGGCAGCCACAGCAGATGAGCGAGCAGGCGCTGACCCGCGCGCAGGAGATTGCCAGCAAAGTCGTACTGGCGCTCGGCGGCTACGGTCTGTTTGGCGTGGAGCTGTTCGTCTGCGGCGATGAGGTTATCTTCAGTGAAGTCTCCCCTCGCCCGCACGACACCGGGATGGTAACGCTGATTTCCCAGGACCTCTCGGAATTTGCCCTGCACGTTCGTGCTTTCCTCGGCCTGCCGGTTGGCGCGATTCGCCAGTATGGCCCGGCGGCCTCCGCGGTCATTCTGCCGCAGCTCACCAGCCAGAACGTCACCTTTAGCAATCTTCAGGGCGCGGTAGGCGCGGGACTCCAGCTGCGTCTGTTCGGTAAACCGGAGATTGACGGTTCTCGTCGGCTGGGCGTCACGCTGGCCGTCGCCGATAGCGTCGATGAGGCGGTGGCGCGCGCGAAAGCCGCCGCGTCGGCCGTGCTGGTTCAGGGATAAAAAAACCCGGTCGCGTCAACGCGATCGGGTCTGGACTTCGCGATTGTTCAGGGCGTGAAAATTACTTCGCGCCTTCAACCGCTTCGCGAGCAATTTTGGTAATACGCGCGTAATCGCCGGCTTCCAGCGCATCCGCCGGAACCAGCCAGGAACCGCCGATGCACAGCACGCTGTTCAGCGCCAGATAGTCGCGGTAGTTCGCCGGAGAGATCCCGCCAGTCGGGCAGAAACGGATATGCGCGAACGGACCGCCAATCGCCTGCAGCGCTTTTACGCCGCCGTTAGCTTCTGCCGGGAAGAATTTGAACTCTTTCAGGCCATACTGCATGCCCAGCATCAGTTCGGAGACGGTGCTGATCCCCGGGATCAGCGGGATGGTCCCTTCTTCAGTCGCCGCTTTCAGCAGGGATTCGGTCAGACCCGGGCTGATAGCAAACTGCGCGCCAGCCTCGGTGACCGCTTTCAGCTGCTCTACGTTTGTGACGGTACCTGCGCCGACAATCGCCTCCGGCACTTCTTTCGCAATCGCGCGGATCGCATCAAGCGCGCATGCGGTACGCAGCGTGACTTCCAGTACGCGTACGCCGCCGGCAACCAGCGCTTTGGCCATCGGCACAGCGTGTTCCAGCTTTTTCACCACGATCACCGGGACAACCGGGCCGTTGGTGAGGATTGCTTCTGCAGTTGTTTTCCAGTTTTTCATCAGAGTTTCTCTCTCGCCAGATCTACAAATTGTATCGTCTTAAAAAGTGATGCAGGTTGCGCCCTGTTCTGCTCCGGAGAGTTTCTCACGCAGCGCTGCAAACATTTCCCTGCCGCTCCCGACGCGCGAACCGCTGAGGTCAGGAACATGCGGCTGGCGTGCCGCCAGTTCAGCGTCATCCACCAGCAGCGTCAGTTCGCCCGTCTGCCCGTTAACGCGGATGATGTCGCCATCACGTACTTTTGCCAGCAGCCCGCCATCGTACGCTTCAGGCGTAACGTGGATTGCTGACGGGACCTTGCCTGATGCACCAGAGAGTCGGCCATCGGTCACCAGTGCAATTTTGAAACGGCGGTCCAATAATACACCAAGTGGCGGCATAAGTTTATGTAATTCTGGCATGCCGTTCGCTTTTGGCCCCTGATGGCGAACAACCACCACACAATCCTTGTCCAGCATGCCAGCTTCGAAAGCAGGCAAGACGTCGTGCTGGCTTTCAAACACCACCGCTGGCGCTTCAATGATCTGGTTCTCAACCGGTACGGCCGAGGTTTTCATCACCGCGCGCCCGAGGTTGCCACTGAGCACTTTCGTCCCGCCATGGCGAGAGAATGGCTTGTCGAAAGTGGCAATAACCTGCTCGTCTAAAGGCGCCGTCGCCCCTTCGCGCCAGTCCAGCTCGCCGTTATTCAGCCACGGCTCCATGGTGTAACGGGAGAGACCAAAACCGGCCACGGTGTTGACATCTTCGTGCAGCAGGCCACCTTTGAGCAGCTCACGTACCAGCACCGGTACGCCGCCCGCGGCCTGGAAGTGGTTAATATCCGCCGGGCCGTTCGGGTAAAGGCGCGCCAGCAGCGGCACAACGTCGGAGAGATCGGAGAAATCATCCCAGTTAATGATAATCCCCGCCGCGCGAGCCATCGCCACCAGGTGCATTGTATGGTTGGTCGACCCGCCGGTTGCCAGCAGCGCAACGATCCCGTTGACCACCACTTTCTCATCAAACATTTTGCCTAACGGCATCCATTCATTGCCGTTACCGGTCATGCGTGTCACCTGGCGTGCGGCGGCGGCGGTCAGCGCCTGGCGCAGTTCGGCATCCGGATGCACAAACGACGAGCCTGGGAGCTGCATGCCCATAAACTCCACCACCATCTGGTTGGTGTTCGCCGTACCGTAAAATGTGCAGGTACCCGGCGCGTGGTAGGACGCCGCTTCAGATTCCAGCAGCGCCATACGATCGACTTTCCCCTCGGCATACAGCTGGCGGATACGGACTTTTTCTTTATTTGGCAGACCGCTGGCCATCGGGCCAGACGGTACGAACACTGACGGCAGGTGGCCGAAGGAGAGCGCGGCCATCGTCAGGCCGGGGACGATTTTGTCACATACGCCCAGATACAGCGCGCCGTCGAACATGTTATGCGACAGACCAATCGCCGCGGACATGGCAATCACTTCGCGGCTCAGGAGCGAGAGTTCCATCCCGTCCTGCCCCTGGGTGACACCATCGCACATCGCCGGAACTCCCCCCGCGACCTGGCCTACCGCATTTACCGAATGCAGCGCTTTGCGAATGATATCCGGGTAGTACTCATAGGGCTGGTGGGCGGAAAGCATGTCGTTGTAGGAGGTAATAATGGCGATATTGTTACGCAACATGCTTTTCAGCGAGGCTTTATCGTCCGACTGACAGGCAGCAAAGCCGTGGGCGAGATTACCGCACGCCAGCTGCGCGCGATGGACGGTATCGGTCTTCGCCTGGTTAATCCGTGCGAGGTAGGCAGTGCGGGTATCGCGCGACCGTTCGATAATGCGATTTGTTACCCGTAACATTGTCGAATTCATAAAGGCTCCTGAATTTTTATCTGTCCGGCCACAGCATTTTAACAACTTCTTAAAAGGTGAAAGGCACCAATACTGCAGCTCAGCGGCAAAATATCTGTTCGCAGTGTAATAAAAAAAGCCCCGGGGGTGAATCCTCCCGGGGCTTAAAAGAGCAAAAATTATGCGACTTGCTGCGTCAGATCATGTTACCGGTAAAATAACCCATCCGGATAACATCCGCACTATTCAAATTCGTTCCAGGAACGACCGTCACGGGTGATCATCGCCACCGAAGCGACCGGCCCCCAGGTACCAGCCTGGTAAGGCTTCGGCGCATCGCGATCGGCAGCCCAGGCTTCAGTAATGGAGTCAACCCACTTCCACGCCTCTTCGACCTCATCGCGACGCACGAACAGCGCCTGGATACCGCGCATGGTTTCCAGCAGCAGACGTTCATAGGCATCCGCCAGGTGAGTCTGGTTGAAGGTTTCCGAATAGCTCAGGTCCAGCTTGGTTATCTGCAGATTGTGTTTGTGGTCAAGACCCGGCACTTTGTTGAGTACCTGAATATCCACCCCCTCATCCGGCTGCAGACGAATCGTCAGCTTGTTCTGCGGCAGCTCCTGCCAGTTCTCTTTAAACAGGTTCAGCTCGGGGCTTTTGAAATACACCACCACTTCAGAGCATTTGGTCGGCAGACGTTTACCGGTACGCAGGTAGAACGGCACGCCGGCCCAGCGCCAGTTATCGATATCCACGCGGATAGCCACGAAGGTCTCGGTATTGCTGGATTTGTTCGCCCCCTCTTCTTCGAGGTAGCCCGGGACTTTTTTCCCCTGGGCGAAGCCGGCGGTGTACTGACCGCGGACCGTTTTCTCACGCACGTTGGAACGGTCGATACGGCGCAGCGACTTCAGCACTTTTACTTTTTCATCGCGAATGCTGTCGGCAGTGAGGTCTGACGGCGGCGACATCGCTATCATGCACAGGATTTGCAGCAGGTGGTTCTGGATCATGTCGCGCATTTGCCCGGCCTGATCGAAGTAACCCCAGCGGCCTTCGATGCCCACTTCTTCCGCGACGGTGATTTCGACGTGGTCGATCGTGCGGCTGTCCCAGTTATTGACAAACAGGGAGTTAGCAAAGCGCAGCGCCAGCAGGTTGAGCACCGTTTCTTTGCCAAGATAATGGTCAATACGGTAAACCTGGCACTCTTCAAAGAATTCGCCGACCTGGTCGTTGATCTCGCGAGAAGTATCCAGAGAGGTACCCAGCGGTTTTTCCATCACCACGCGCGCAGGTTTGGCGTTCAGTTTGGCTTCACCGAGGCCTTTGCAAATGGCGCCAAAGGTGCTCGGCGGCATCGCGAAATAGTTGATGGTGACACGTTTTTCCTGATCCAGCATTTTGCCCAGACGGGAAAACGCTTTGGTATCGTTCACATCAAGGTTACAAAAATCCAGACGTCCGCTCAGGGTTTCCCACAAACCTTCATCAATCTTTTCCTTCATGAAGGTTTCAAGCGCCTCACGTACGACCCTGGTGTAAGCATCTTTATCCCAGTCAGCACGTCCGACCCCGATAATCCGGGTCTCCGGGTTGATCTGGCCAGCTTTTTCAAGCTGATACAGGGAAGGCAACAATTTACGACGCGCCAGGTCACCCTTAGCGCCGAAAATGACCAGATCGCATGCCTGGGCCGTTTGCGTTACCGCCATGTCATTCTCCTCAGTTGATAGACTGGTGCTTATGCCAGGCTATATTTGTAATTTTCTTACACTACACTGTACTGTGTTTACGAACTTCCCGAAACCCTCAGGCCGCCATTCCCGACGTTAAACCGCACGTGGCGAAAACTTCCGGCGACTATTCAGGCAAACGGCCAGACTTGTTCGTTCTTACGACCGGTTTCAGGTTAATAAAATACGACTCTGATCATGTAATGAAAAAAAACAACATTTTTTAACGTTATTCTTCCCCGCTTGTCATAACGGAGAGGTATATTCTTGCTAAAACGCCTGATGATTTCATCCATTAATGAAATCGCTTCCACTGATGAGCGCTCCGTTACCCATGAACATGCTGGAAAAAATCCAGTCCCGACTGGAACACCTTAGCAAATCCGAACGCAAAGTGGCGGAAGTCATTCTTGCTACGCCTGCTCAGGCGATTCATTCAAGCATTGCGGCCCTGGCGCTGGAGGCGGGCGTCAGCGAACCGACCGTTAACCGCTTTTGCCGGAGCCTGGAAACCCGCGGCTTTCCCGATTTTAAACTTCACCTGGCACAAAGCCTGGCACACGGTACTCTCTATGTTAACCGCAATGTCGATGAAGACGACAGCGTAGAGTCCTATACGGGAAAAATTTTCGCGTCCGCCATGGCCAGTTTAGATCAGGTCCACCACTCTCTCGATATGTCAGCGGTGAATCGCGCCGTCGACCTTCTGACGCAGGCCAAGAAAATTGCCTTCTTTGGCCTCGGCTCTTCGGCCGCCGTCGCGCATGACGCCATGAACAAATTTTTCCGTTTTAACGTTCCGGTTATCTACTCCGACGACATTGTCCTGCAACGCATGAGTTGTATGAATTGCAATGATGATGACGTGGTCGTGATTATCTCACATACTGGCCGGACGAAAAGCCAGGTCGAACTGGCGCGGCTGGCGCGTGAAAACGATGCCATGGTCATCACCATTACGTCGCCGGGGACCCCGCTGGCGCGAGAGGCGACGTTGTCGATTACGCTTGATGTCCCCGAAGATACGGATATCTATATGCCCATGGTTTCACGTCTTGCCCAGTTGACGGTGATAGATGTGCTGGCCACCGGCTTTACCCTCCGTCGGGGAGCGAAATTCAGAGATAACTTGAAGAGGGTCAAGGAAGCATTGAAAGAATCGCGTTTTGATAAAGAACTGCCTGTACACAGCGATAACCCATAAAACTTGATAATTAGGTAGTGACCCATTACACCTTCGGTTACGTTCCGGCATAGCGACATTGCTGGCCGGCACCGCCGATTCCATGTTCACGCAACACCAAAGTTGTTTTAGTCAACGGAGTATTACATGTCCAGAAGGCTTCGCAGAACCAAAATCGTAACGACCTTAGGCCCGGCAACCGATCGTGATAACAACCTTGAAAAGGTGATCGCCGCAGGCGCTAACGTAGTACGTATGAACTTCTCTCACGGTACCCCGGAAGATCATCAGATGCGGGCGGATAAAGTCCGTCAAATCGCAGCAAAACTGGGCCGTCATGTGGCCATCCTGGGCGATCTGCAAGGCCCCAAAATTCGCGTTTCCACCTTCAAAGAAGGTAAAATTTTTCTTAATATCGGCGACAAATTCCTGCTTGATGCAGAGCTGGCTAAAGGCGAAGGCGACAAAGAGAAAGTCGGTATTGATTATAAAGGCCTGCCGGCGGACGTCGTGCCTGGCGATATCCTGCTGCTGGACGATGGCCGCGTACAGCTGAAAGTGGTCGAAGTTCGGGGTCTGAAAGTGTTCACCGAGGTCACCGTCGGCGGACCGCTGTCAAACAATAAAGGTATCAACAAACTGGGTGGCGGCCTGTCCGCTGAAGCGCTGACGGAGAAAGACAAAGCGGACATCGTCACCGCGGCGAAAATCGGCGTTGATTACCTGGCCGTCTCCTTCCCGCGCTGTGGCGAAGACCTGAACTATGCCCGCCGTCTGGCGCGCGAAGCCGGTTGCGATGCCAGTATCGTGGCGAAAGTCGAGCGTGCGGAAGCGGTTTGCGATCAGGACGCGATGGACGATGTTATTCTGGCCTCTGACGTCGTGATGGTTGCCCGTGGCGACCTTGGCGTTGAAATCGGCGACCCGGAACTGGTGGGTATTCAGAAAGCGCTGATCCGCCGCGCCCGTCAGTTGAACCGTTCGGTCATCACCGCGACTCAGATGATGGAGTCGATGATAACTAACCCGATGCCAACCCGCGCGGAAGTCATGGACGTCGCCAACGCCGTCCTCGACGGTACCGATGCCGTGATGCTCTCAGCGGAAACCGCCGCTGGCCAGTATCCGTCGGAAACCGTGGCCGCGATGGCGCGCGTCTGTCTGGGCGCAGAAAAAATCCCGACCCTCAACGTGTCCAAGCACCGCCTGGATGTCCAGTTCGACAACGTTGAAGAGGCGATTGCCATGTCAGCGATGTATGCGGCGAACCACCTGAAAGGCGTCACCGCGATCATCACCATGACCGAGTCAGGTCGTACCGCGCTGATGACTTCACGCATTAGCTCTGGCCTGCCCATTTTCGCCCTCTCCCGCCATGAACATACCCTGAACCTGACCGCCTTGTATCGCGGCGTAACGCCGGTTTACTTCGACAGCACCAACGACGGCGTCGCTGCGGCGCACGATGCGGTGAACCTGCTGCGCGATAAAGGCTATCTGGTTTCGGGTGACCTCGTTATCGTCACTCAGGGTGATGTCATGAGCACCATCGGCAGCACCAACACCACGCGTATTCTGACCGTCGAGTAATACCGCCCCCATCGTGCCCCCTACCTGCCAGCCTGATCTGGCAGGTTTTTTTATCCTTAATCAGACAATCCAGCTCAGCAGCAGCGTCGCCGCGATCACCGTTGAAGCACCGCCAATACGGGTGGCAATCTGTGCAAACGGCATCAGCGACATGCGATTCGATGCCGAGAGTATCGCCACATCCCCGGTGCCGCCCAGCCCGCTGTGGCAACTGGTGACGATCGCCGCTTCAACGGGATACATATTCAACCGGGAAGCGATGAAAAACCCGCTCAACGCCATGGCAATGACGATGGAACCGCACACGACGACATAGCCGATGGAGAAGACGGAAACCACGCTCTCCAGCGGGACATACAGCATTCCAAGACCGATCATCAGCGGCCAGACGAGAGCTGCAGAAACGAATTTGTAGCAGCTGTGCGCCCCCAGCTCCATCGCGGCGGGGATAATTTTGCTGTATTTGCACAGGACGGCGGCCAGAATCATCAATACCGGTCCCGGAATATGCAGCACTTTCTCCAGCAACCCGCCAACGATGAAAAATGCGCAGATCATTAACAACCCGGCTCCCATCAGCTGGAAGTCGGTGGACTGCCCTCCCTGCGACTGCGAGAAAACGTGGTTATCATCATGGCTACGAATCAACATGCCGTCGCCGGACAGCGCCGGGCGGCGGACACCCAGGCGTGCCAGAAAGCCCGCGCAGATGATGGCGAAGATGTTCCCCACTACCGCGGCAGGTGCCAGCTGTGCGACATACACATCCGGCGTTTGCCCGAGGATCGCTGAATATGCCAGCGACAGCGGCAGGATCCCTTCCCCAATGCCGCCGCCGATAATCGGCACAATAATAAAGAAGAAGGTATGGTATATGCTGTAGCCGAACAGGCTCCCCACCAGCAGACCCGTCGCGATCGCCGCCCCGGTCCCCACAATCAGCGGAACGAACATGCGCACCATACCCTGAATAAGAATGGTTCTGTTCATGCCCAGAATACTGCCGACCACCAGGCAGGCGATGACAAAATAGAGTAAATTGGCCTCTTTCATCAACAGATGCACGGTGCTCAGCGTATGGGGATCAAACGCCCCGAAATAGACCAGTACCGACGGCATCATCAGACACAAAATGGCCGGGCCGCCGATATCTTTAAGCACCGGTACCATTCGCCCGATTTTGGCCAGAGCGAATCCGAGGGTCATGATGACCGCCAGTCCGCCAATCATATTCTTTGGCAGCAGTCCCGCCATTGCAGAGACAGCGACAATCGTCGCGATACCGACAAACAACGTTAAAGGTACGGCGCCGACGTCAACGTTGGAAACATTGGATAAGAAGCGTGGAGCTTGCTCGCTCGAGTGCGTTTGTTCTACCGGATGGTTGAGTGAATTATTTTTCATGTTTCACCTGCATTGTGATAGATGGCGTAGGGTCGTCGCGCAATATTAAAATTGCGCAGTCAAATAATAATAAAAAGCAAAAAATGAAGAGGTATTCGAATTAAAAACATAAAAACGGTAGCACAGGGCTTTCCTTTAAAAAAGAAAATAACAGACTGCGCTCACGACTTTGTGACTAAGTTAGAAACTCCACTTTAAGTAATTTAAATTATCACGGCGTAGTTAAAGTTATTCATCACGACATTTGGTTATTAGCAACCATGAAAAACAAGGAGTTAATCGCTGAGGTCGCATTTGTAAGTAAAGTTCCCAAAGCGAAATTATTTAAACAACCGCCACTGTGATTTCAATCACCTTTCATACCATAGGGGATCGCTAGATTAAAAAACACAACGAACCCTACACACTATTTTCAGGATAATTTATGCCTACGCTGCTATTGCAATCATTGTTCCCATTAGTGTTTATCATGTTACTCGGTTGGCTCAGCGGTAAGTTAGGCTATACCCGTCGTGAAGACGCCTCGGTGTTAGCCACCGTCGTCATCCGGTTTGCTCTGCCCTTTCATCTTTTTATTGGGGCATTAAATACCAACCCGGATAAAATTAAAAACTTCGCCTTTATGGCCGTATTAGTGATTGGCCTGATGGGGTCCTATTTTCTTACCCTGCTGATCTCACGCTACGTTTTCCGCCATGATATCAAAACCAGCGCGCTCCAGTCCCTGGTATGTGCATTTCCTGATATGGCCTATTTCGGTGCGCCGGTCCTTGCCGTCCTGATTGGGCCTGAAGGGTTTCTTGGCGTGCTTATCGGCAACTTAATCACCAGCGTCTTCATGATTCCCCTGACGATAATCCTGATTCGTATGGGCGATAAACATGCCGCTGATGATGGAGAGGACATTCATGCCGGCAAGCTGATTGCGCAAAACCTGATGAAGGCTATCAGAAACCCTATCGTCTGGATTCCCATCACCGGGGTGCTGCTGAGCCTTGCTGGCGTACAGCTGCCGCATATGCTCAGCATGCCGATTGAAATGGTCGGGAAAATTGCCGGCGGCCTGTCGCTGTTCGCGCTTGGTCTGCTGTTTTATGGAGAACGCCCGACGGTCAATATTCAGACCTGCACCAACATCAGTATTAAAAATCTGATTCAGCCCGCCATGATGGCCGTGGCAGGCCTGGCTTTCGGTCTTAGCCACACGCTGATGCAGCAGGTCATTATTATTGGTGCAACCCCTTCGGCCATCGCCGCCGGAATGTTTGCGCTGCGCAGCGATACCTATATTGAACCGGCCTCATCCTCGATTTTACTCGGCACCGCCATTGGGGTGGTTACCGAAGGCATCATGATTTATTTAATTTCTTAACTGCCGTCCCCGGCGAAATAGTATTTACCGGGTTAAACCTGTATTTATTTAAACAATGTTCAGGAGTCACGAAATGTTAGCCAAAGAAACATTATATACCCCTTACAATGGCGCAGTTCTGCTGGAAAATCCGCTATTAAATAAAGGACTCGCTTTTACCGAGGGGGAAAGAACGGCTTTTAATCTTCAGGGATTACTGCCGCATAATGTCGAAACCATCGAAGAACAGACGGATCGCGCGTGGAAGCAGTTCAGTGAATTTAAGCGTGACATTTCCCGGCATATCTATCTGCGGAATATTCAGGATACTAACGAGACGCTCTTTTATCATTTGCTGCGCAGCCATATGAAAGAGATGCTGCCGGTCATTTATACGCCAACCGTTGGAGAAGCCTGCGAACACTTCTCCGAGATTTACCGCCGCGGGCGCGGTCTGTTTATTTCCTGGCCTAACCGCCATCACATTGATGAGATGCTGCAAAGCTTCTCCCGCAACGATATTCAGGTGATCGTCGTCACCGATGGCGAGCGTATTCTTGGTCTGGGCGATCAGGGGATCGGCGGGATGGGGATTCCGATTGGCAAACTCTCACTGTATACCGCCTGCGGCGGCATTCATCCTGCATCGACGCTGCCTGTGATGCTCGATGTCGGAACCAACAATACGAAGCACCTGGAAGACCCACTGTATATGGGCTGGCGTCATCCGCGCATTAACGACGATCAATATATGGAGTTTATGGATATGTTTGTCGATGCGGTAAAACGTCGCTGGCCGCATGTCCTGCTGCAATTTGAAGATTTTGCCCAGAAGAATGCCGGCCGCCTGCTTAAGCGTTATCGCAACCAACTGTGCTGCTTCAACGATGACATCCAGGGCACAGCCGCCGTCACCACCGGTACACTGATTGCCGCCGCCGCAGTGGCGGGCACCCGTATACGCGACCAGCGGGTTGTTTTCCTCGGCGGCGGCTCCGCCGGCTGCGGGATTGCCGAAAAAATTATTGCGCTGATGGTGGATGATGGTTTGTCGGAGAAAGAAGCCCGCAACAAGGTCTTCATGGTCGATCGTTTTGGTTTACTGACCGACGAGATGCCCAATCTGCTCGATTTTCAGCAAAGCCTCGTGACGCCGCGAGACACCATTGCCCACTGGGATGTGACGTCTGCCAACCTGTCGTTGATGGATGTCGTGCGCAATGTGCACCCGACCGTACTCATTGGCGTCTCCGGCCAGCCGGGTCTGTTCAGTGAAGAGATTATCAAAGAAATGCACCGCCACTGCCCGCGGCCAATTGTGATGCCGCTCTCTAATCCGACCTCCCGTGCCGAAGCGCAGCCGAAAGAATTGCTCGAATGGACCCAGGGCAGCGCGCTGATCGCCACCGGTAGCCCGTTTGAACCGGTGTTTTGCCAGGGTGAGACCTATGATATCACGCAGTGCAACAACGCCTATATTTTCCCCGGTCTGGGGTTAGGTATCCTGGCGGTCAAAGCGGAGCGCGTCACCGAAGCCATGCTGATTACCTGCAGTAAAACGCTGGCGGCCCACTCGCCGTTAGCCACCACCGGCAAAGGCGGATTATTACCGGCGGTGGAAGATATTGAGATGATTTCCCGGGCCATCGCCCTTGATGTCGCCCTGGTGGCCCAGGCCGAAGGCGTCGCCGCCAAACTCAGCGAGGAAGAGCTGATCGCCAATATTGATAAAACGTTCTGGCACGCGCGTTACACCTCCTATAAGCGTTCATCGCTGTAGCCACACCGTCCTTCATTAAACCTGCGGGAAGCATCCAGGCGTCGCCCCCCATGCTTCCCGATAGTCTAAGGAGCCGCGCATGTTCAATGTGCTTATTGTGGATGATGATTCGATGGTTGCGGAGCTGAACCGGCTGTTTATCAGCCGGGTCGCCGACTTTCGCTGCTGCGGTATCGCCTCAACGCTGGGGGAAGCCGAGCAGATGCTGAATCATACGCCCGCGATCGATTTGGTCCTGCTGGATGTGTATATGCAGCAAGAGAATGGGCTGGATCTGCTGCCCACCCTGCGTACCAACGCCCGCAGCATCGATGCGATCATGATTACCTCCGCCGCTGATGCGGCAACCGTCCAGACGGCGATGCACTATGGCGTGGTGGATTACTTAATTAAACCGTTTCAGTTCCCGCGCTTTGAAGAGGCGCTGCTGACATGGCGCAAACGACGCGAGCTGCAACACGCCAAATCCTGCTTCGAGCAGTCCGATGTTGATGATTTACTGCGCAACGGTATTCAGCGCCCGGATAACACCCGCCGCTTACCTAAGGGATTAACGCCGCAAACGCTGCGCCTGGTGTGCCAATGGATTGATAGCCATCAGGAGAACGCTTTTTCAACCAATGAGATAGCCAACGCACTGCAAATCTCCAGAGTTTCGTGCCGTAAGTATTTAATCTGGCTGGAAAAGACGGGGATCCTCTTCACCAATAACCACTATGGTCTCACCGGCCGCCCGGAATACCGCTACCGGTTGATAAGCGAGCATGTGGCTTTACTCCGACAATACAGCCAATGAACCCGCCAGGTTCATTGGCTCTCTGTGGCTGGGCCGGGAAGATGCAGGCAGGCGCTACTTCTTTCTCGCAAAGAGCTCTTTGCGCTGATAAGGCTCGATTTCCCCCGGTTTACGCGTCTTCAGCAATTTGAGGATCCAGGTATATTGCTCGGTATGCGGCTTGACGAAAATCTCGACCTCTTCATTCATTCGTCGCGCGATCGTGTGATCATCGGCATCCAGCAGATCATCCATCGGCGGACGCACCAGCACCGTCAGACGATGCGTTTTGCCATCATAAACCGGGAACAGCGGCACCACGCGCGCGCGGCAGACTTTCATCAGTCGGCCAATCGCCGGCAGGGTGGCTTTATAGGTCGCGAAAAAATCGACGAACTCGCTGTGCTCGGCGCCGTGATCCTGGTCGGGCAAATAGTAGCCCCAGTAGCCCTGGCGGACCGACTGGATAAACGGTTTAATGCCATCGTTGCGCGCATGCATACGCCCACCAAAGCGACGTCTGACGGTATTCCACACGTAGTCGAAGACCGGATTCCCCTGGTTATGGAACATTGCCGCCATTTTCTGACCGCCCGAAGCCATCAACATCGCCGGAATATCTACCCCCCAGGCGTGCGGCACCAGAAAGATCACCTTTTCGTTATTACGCTGCATCTCTTCGATGATCTCTTTGCCCTGCCAGTCGACGCGGGAGAGCACATGAGCCGGATCCCGCAGCCCCAGCTCGGCCATCATGACCATCGCCTGCGGCGCCGACATATACATTTCATCAATAATTGCCTCGCGCTCCTGCTCGCTCTTTTCCGGGAAGCAGTACAGCAGGTTTATCTGCGCACGACGGCGTGAGCTTTTCGCCAGCCGACCCACCGCACGTCCCAGTTTACCGAGGATCGGATCGCGAAAAGAGGGGGGCGTCAGGGCGATGCCGGCAAACGCAAAAACCCCCAGCCAGGCACCCCAGTAGCGCGGGAGTAAAAAGGATTTGTCAAATTTTGGAATAAACTCAATATTATTTTTTTTCGTTTCCATGCCCAGTCCACAGCCGTACTGCATAAAAAAAGATAATGGGGGTAATCCCGTCAAACCGCACCGTCAAACCGCACCGTCAAACCGCACCGTCAAACCGCAAGTTGCAGCCTCAGAAGCCGTAAGGCGACTTATTGTGGGTATAGTTTAGCGATACGACGGGGAACCTACAAAAGAAAAAGCCGGCGCGCGACAGGCACCGGCTTGCATTGAGATCCTGCTAGTCAAACCGCAGTTGCGGCATAACCTCTTTGACCTGCGCCAGGTAATCGGTGCGATCGGAACCGCTCAACCCTTCGGTACGCGGCAGTTTCGCCGTTAATGGGTTCACGGCCTGCTGGTTAATCCACACCTCATAGTGCAGGTGCGGGCCGGTAGAACGACCGGTGTTACCTGACAGCGCAATACGATCGCCGCGTTTCACTTTCTGCCCCGGTTTCACCAGCAGTTTACGCAGATGCATATAGCGGGTGGTATAGGTACGACCATGGCGTACCGCCACATAGTATCCCGCCGCGCCGCTGCGCTTAGCCACCACGACCTCACCATCGCCGACCGCAAGAACCGGCGTCCCCTGCGGCATCGCAAAATCGACGCCGCGGTGCGGGGCCACGCGCCCGGTCACCGGATTCAGACGACGCGGATTAAAGTTCGATGAGACGCGGAACTGGCGCGCCGTCGGGAAGCGCATAAAGCCCTTCGCCAGACCGGTACCGTTGCGATCGTAGAACTTGCCGTCCTCCGCGCGAATCGCGTAATAATCCTTGCCCTCTGAGCGCAAACGCACGCCCAGCAGTTGGCTCTGTTCCCGTTTACCATCAAGCATTTCGCGCGACATCAGTACCGAGAACTCATCGCCTTTTTTCAGCTTGCGGAAGTCCATCTGCCACTGCATCGCTCTGATCACTGCGCTCACTTCCGTGCTGGTCAGCCCGGCTTCACGAGCGCTGGCGACAAAGCTTGCGCCCACGGTGCCTTTCAGCACGTTGTTGACCCACTCCCCTTTCTGCTGCTCGCTGCTCATTTTAAAGCCGTTAGCGACCCGGTCATAGGTGCGGGTTTCACGGCGCGACATTTCCCATGTCAGGCTTTGCAAATCCCCTTCTGCCGTTAAGGTCCACGAGAGCTGTTGGCCGATTTTCAGGTTTCGCAACTCTTTGTCGGCGGAGGAGAGCTGGGCGATATCGCCCATATCAATACCGTACTGGTTGAGGATGCTGCTCAGCGTATCGCCGGTGGAGACCACGTATTCGTGGCCGCCTGATTCGCTATCGGCTTTATCATCAAGTTCATCTTGAGGAATGGCTTCTTCTTCCTGCGGCGCCTGGTCGATAGGCTCGGAGGCTTCCGGCAGCAGTGAGCGGATTTCGCTTTTTTCCAGCTCGATAGTCTTGACGATAGGGGCGGATTCCGGATGGTAGATATAGGGTCGCCAGACGGCGACCGCTAATGTCAGAACGCTCAACGACCCCAGCATGACGCGATGAGGTCGTGGCAAATTGTTGAATGCCTGAGAGACAGCGCGGGCTATCTGTTGCACGTATTCACTTCCTCGTTAATCTCCTTTCAGGCAGCTCGAATACTGTTTCGCCAGTTGGTCGAGGAACTGCGGGTAGCTTTCTTTACCCAGCTTAATTCCGCTACCGAGAGGGTCCAGAGTTCCCATGCGCACAGAGGTGCCTCTGGCAACAGCTTCTATAACGGCTGGCCTGAACTGTGGCTCAGCAAAAACGCACGTCGCTTTTTGCTCAACCAGCTGTGTTCTGATTTCGTGTAAACGCTGCGCACCGGGCTGTATTTCAGGGTTTACGGTAAAATGCCCCAGCGAGGTCAGACCGTAGTGTTTTTCAAAGTAGCCATAGGCATCATGAAAAACGAAATACCCTTTGCCTTTCAGCGGTGCGAGCTCGTTACTCACCTGCTTATCGGTTGAGGCTAAATTTTCCTCAAATTCTTTCAGGTTGGCGTCAAGTCTGGCTCGACTCTGCGGCATAAGTTCCAATAATTTATCGTGGATTGCAACCGCTGAAAGCCGCGCTATCTCTGGGGATAACCATAGATGCATATTGTAAACACCATGATGGTGATCGCCGTCACTATTTTCCCCTGCGGCGTGTTCATGACCATGATCGTCATCGTCGTCATCCGCCCCTTTCATGAGCAACGGTTTCACGCCGGCAAGCTCAGCGATGGTCACCTTTTTATTCGCCGCAATGCTTTGCGTTGACTTGTCCATGAACGCTTCCATCTCTGGACCAATCCAGACCACTAAGTCTGCGTTCTGTAAGCGTTTTGCATCAGAAGGACGCAGTGAGTAGTCATGCTCTGAGGCGCCGTCAGGCAGGAGCACCTGCGTCTGCGTGACGCCATCAGCGATAGCGGAAGCGATAAAGCCTAAGGGTTTCATTGAGGTAACCACGGCGGCATTTGCCGCAGAAGTCTGAGCGAACAAAAAAACGGCGCTAAGTCCAGCGCAAAGAAGCGTATTTTTATGTAACATAATGCGTCTAGTCATCGTAATGAATGAGAAAGATGTGATATTATAACATTCACTAGCTTGTGCAACCCCTAATTTGACATGACAAATCTTGTAACTCTTGAAAACGTCTCGGTCGCCTTCGGCCAACGACGCGTACTGTCTGACATTTCGCTGACGCTAAAGCCCGGCAAAATTTTGACCTTACTCGGCCCTAATGGCGCAGGCAAATCCACGCTTGTGCGGGTGGTTCTTGGTCTGGTAGCACCGACGGACGGTGTTATCAAGCGCGAGAATCATCTGCGGATTGGCTACGTCCCGCAAAAATTGCATCTTGACGCCACGATGCCGCTGACCGTCAGCCGATTTATGCGCTTACGTCCCGGCACCCGCCGGCAGGATATCCTGCCAGCGCTGAAACGTGTCCAGGCCGGACACCTGATTGAAGCGCCGATGCAAAAACTCTCCGGTGGCGAGACCCAGCGCGTGCTGCTGGCCCGGGCCCTGCTCAACCAGCCGCAGCTGCTGGTGCTGGATGAACCCACGCAGGGCGTCGACGTTAACGGCCAGGTGGCCCTCTACGATCTGATAAACCAGTTGCGTCAGGAGCTTAATTGCTCGGTGCTGATGGTCTCCCACGACCTGCATCTGGTGATGGCGAAAACCGATGAGGTGCTGTGCCTGAATCAACATATTTGCTGCTCTGGCACCCCGGAAGTGGTCTCCATGCATCCGCAGTTTATCTCGATGTTTGGCCAGCGCGGCGCGGAACAGCTGGGAATTTATCGTCACCATCATAATCACCGCCATGACCTACAGGGGCGGATTGTACTGCGTAGGGGAAATGAGCGCTGATGATTGAACTCCTGTTACCCGGCTGGCTGGCCGGGATTATGCTTGCCTGTGCGGCAGGCCCGCTCGGGTCGTTTGTGGTCTGGCGCCGGATGTCCTATTTCGGCGACACCCTGGCTCACGCCTCTTTGCTTGGCGTGGCCTTCGGACTGCTGCTTAACGTAAATCCGTTTTATGCGGTGATCGCCGTGACCTTAATGCTGGCAGGCGGCCTGGTGTGGCTGGAAAAACGCCCGCATCTGGCGCTTGATACCTTACTGGGGATTATGGCGCACAGCGCGCTGTCGCTTGGCCTGGTGGTGGTCAGTCTGATGTCGAATATTCGCGTCGACCTGATGGCCTATCTGTTTGGCGATTTACTGGCGGTGACGCCGGAAGATTTGATCTCTATCGCCATTGGCGTGGCGATTGTGCTGACCATCCTGCTCTGGCAGTGGCGCAATCTGCTGTCGATGACCATCAGCCCCGATCTGGCGTTTGTCGATGGCGTAAAGCTACAGCGGGTGAAACTGCTGCTGATGCTGGTCACCGCGCTGACCATCGGCGTCGCCATGAAGTTCGTCGGCGCGTTGATTATCACCTCGCTGCTGATAATCCCTGCCGCGACGGCGCGCCGCTTTGCCCGCACGCCGGAGCAGATGGCTGCGACAGCCGTTGGCGTGGGCATTCTGGCAGTCAGCGGCGGGCTGACCTTCTCGGCGTTTTATGACACCCCCGCCGGCCCGTCCGTGGTGCTGTGCGCCGCGCTGCTGTTTATCTTCAGCATGATGAAAAAATCCGCAACCTGAGCCGCCTCTCCTCCCCGGCCACGGCGAGTCGACCGGGGCCGTCATCCCTGCCCGCTCGGGACGCGGCCATCGCGCCCCTGCCGGGCGCCAGGCTACGGCATCTCCGGCGGCGTGATGCCGAAGTGATTCCAGGCGCGTACCGTCGCCATGCGCCCGCGCGGCGTGCGCTGCAAAAAACCTTGCTGGATCAGATACGGTTCCAGAACGTCCTCGATAGTTTCCCGCTCTTCGCCAATCGCCGCCGCCAGGTTATCCAGGCCGACGGGACCGCCGAAGAATTTATCGATCACCGCCAGCAGAAGTTTGCGGTCCATATAGTCGAACCCTTCCGCATCAACATTGAGCATGTCCAGCGCCTGAGCGGCAATCTCCAGCGAAATGGTGCCATCATGGCGCACCTCGGCAAAGTCGCGCACCCGGCGCAGCAGGCGGTTAGCGATACGCGGCGTTCCGCGCGCGCGCCGGGCGACTTCCAGCGCGCCTTCGTCGCTCATATCCAGCCCCATATAGCGAGCGCTGCGGCTGACGATATGCTGCAGGTCAGGAACCTGGTAAAACTCCAGGCGCTGCACAATACCGAAGCGGTCACGCAGCGGCGAGGTTAATGACCCCGCGCGCGTGGTAGCACCAATCAGGGTAAACGGCGGCAGATCGATTTTTATAGAACGCGCCGCGGGCCCTTCGCCGATCATAATATCCAGCTGATAGTCTTCCATCGCCGGATACAGCACCTCCTCCACTACCGGTGAAAGGCGGTGTATTTCATCAATAAACAGCACGTCGTGGGGTTCGAGATTGGTGAGCATAGCGGCCAGGTCGCCCGCCTTCTCAAGCACCGGACCGGAGGTGGTGCGCAGGTTGACGCCCATCTCATTGGCGACGATATTCGCCAGCGTCGTTTTCCCCAACCCCGGCGGGCCAAAGATCAGCAGGTGATCGAGCGCATCGCCGCGCAGCTTTGCCGCCTGGATAAAAATCTCCATTTGCGAGCGCACCTGCGGCTGACCGACATACTCTGCCAGCAATTTCGGGCGGATTGCGCGGTCGGCCGTCTCTTCAAACCCGGCACTGTCTGCCGATACCAGCCTGTCTGCTTCAATCATCCCTTACCTCACAACGCGGCGCGGAGCGCTTCGCGAATTAGCGTTTCACTGTTGGCATCCGGGCGCGCGATTTTGCTTACCATCCGGCTGGCCTCCTGAGGTTTATAGCCCAGCGCCACCAGCGCAGCAACCGCTTCCTGCTCCGCGTCATCATCAGACGGGCCAGCAGGTGACGTCAGCACCAGATCCGCCGCCGGCGTAAACAGATCGCCGTGCAGACCTTTGAACCGGTCTTTCATTTCCACGATCAGACGCTCAGCCGTTTTCTTACCGATACCCGGCAGTTTCACCAGGGCCGCCAGCTCCTCACGCTCCACGGCGTTAACAAACTGCTGCGCCGACATACCGGAGAGAATCGCCAGCGCCAGCTTTGGCCCGACGCCGTTGGTTTTAATCAGCTCTTTGAACAAGGTGCGTTCCTGCTTGTTATTAAAACCATACAGCAGCTGCGCATCTTCGCGAACGACAAAATGGGTAAAAACGATGGCCTCGTTGCCCACATCCGGCAGTTCATAAAAACAGGTCATTGGCATATGTACTTCATAGCCCACGCCTCCCGTTTCCAGTAACACAAGCGGGGGTTGTTTTTCGAGAACGATGCCTCTGAGTCTGCCTATCACATGGAGCTCCTGCGTTAAGGGCTAAAGTATCTGCGGTATCATAAAAAAAGGCTGGATGAATATCCAGCCTGATTTGGGGTTATCGTAAGCGCCCACGCGCCAGATTGAGCCGCGTCTCGCTTATCTGAGCCACGTTCTGACTGACATGGCAGTGGGTAATGGCGATAGCCAGCGCATCCGCCGCGTCCGCCTGGGGGTTGGCGGGAAGCTTAAGCAACGTGCGCACCATGTGCTGCACCTGACTTTTTTCCGCGCTGCCGATGCCGACAACGGTTTGCTTAACCTGCCTCGCGGCATACTCAAACACCGGCAGGTCCTGATTCGTCGCCGCGACAATCGCCACGCCGCGCGCCTGCCCCAGCTTCAACGCTGAGTCGGCGTTTTTCGCCATAAATACCTGCTCAATGGCGAAATAGTCCGGCTGAAACTGGGTGATAATTTCCGTCACGCCAGCATAAATCAGCTTCAGGCGCGACGGTAAATCGTCAACTTTGGTCCGGATACAGCCGCTGCCAAGATAGCTCAGCTGCCGCCCGACCTGACGAATCACGCCATAACCGGTAATGCGTGACCCCGGGTCAATGCCGAGAATTATGGCCATCACGCACCTCCGGTTAGTGATTTAACGGTCAGCAACATTAGAGCGTTGCGGCGACCTCATCAGAGATCTCGCCGTTATGATACACTTCCTGCACGTCATCGCAGTCTTCCAGCATATCGATCAGACGCAGCAGTTTCGGTGCGGTTTCCGCATCCATATCCGCTTTGGTCGACGGAATCATCGATACTTCGGCCGCGTCAGCCTTCAGGCCAGCCGCTTCCAGCGCATCGCGCACCGCGCCCATCTCTTCCCATGCGGTATAGACGTCAATCGCGCCATCGTCATAGGTCACCACGTCTTCCGCACCGGCTTCCAGCGCCGCTTCCATGATCACGTCTTCATCGCCCGCTTCAAAAGAGATGACCCCTTTTTTGCTGAACAGATAGGCCACGGAACCATCGGTACCGAGGTTGCCGCCGGTTTTGCTGAAAGCGTGACGAACTTCGGCAACGGTACGGTTGCGGTTGTCACTCAGACATTCAACCATGACCGCGGTGCCGCCAGGGCCGTAACCTTCATAAATGATGGTTTCCATGTTCGCGTCTTCGTCGCCGCCAACGCCACGGGCGATAGCGCGGTTCAGCGTGTCGCGGGTCATGTTGTTGGACAGCGCTTTATCCACTGCCGCACGCAGACGCGGGTTGGAAGCGGCATCGCCGCCGCCCAGACGCGCTGCGGTAACCAGCTCACGAATGATTTTAGTAAAGATCTTACCGCGCTTGGCATCCTGTGCCGCTTTGCGGTGTTTGGTGTTGGCCCATTTACTATGACCTGCCATAAAAAACTCTCCAAAAATGCCTGCTTCCCGCAGCCTTTCGACCTGCGAATGGCCGGGAAGATTAGTCGGCGTTAATTACAAATTCTTCAATCGCCTGCCGGTTACTCCACGACTTGGTCAAGGCGGCGGCTTCTGCCGCATCGACCCAGCGGTAATCCAGATGTTCCGTGAAGACAATCTGGCGTTCATGAGGGAGCGCAAGACAGAACCAAAATTCCGTATTGCGCTCAACGCCCGGCGCGTAGCGATGACGTAAATGAGAAAATATCTCGAAATCCACCGTGCGCTGACAGTCCATTAAGGTCAGTTGCTCATGAGCAACATCAATCGCGACCTCTTCCTTTACTTCACGCTCGGCGGCTTGCGCTGCGCTCTCCCCCGCTTCCAGGCTGCCGGTTACCGACTGCCAGAAGGCGGGATCGTCGCGTCGCTGCAACATCAGCACCCGCTTCGTATCTTCGGCATAAATGACCACCAGAACGGAAACGGGAAGCTTGAATGACATCTTACTTATTCTCCGCAGACTCTTTTGTCTCTTTCGCCACAACCTGAATACCTAACTCGCCCAGCGAAGCCGGGTTAGCAAAGCTCGGCGCTTCGGTCATCAGACAGGCCGCCGCGGTGGTTTTCGGGAAGGCAATAACATCACGGATATTATCGGTACCGGTCAGCAACATGGTCAGACGGTCAAGACCGAAGGCCAGACCGGCATGCGGCGGCGTACCGTATTTCAGCGCGTCCAGCAGGAAGCCGAATTTTTCACGCTGTTCCTGCTCGTTGATGCCCAGAATACCGAAGACGGTCTGCTGCATGTCGCCATTATGGATACGCACGGAGCCGCCCCCCACTTCGTAGCCATTGATGACCATATCGTAGGCGTTCGCAATCGCCGTTTCCGGCGCCGCTTTCAGTTCATCCGCGCTCATGTCTTTCGGCGAAGTAAACGGATGGTGCATCGCGGTCAGTCCGCCTTCACCATCATCTTCGAACATCGGGAAGTCGATAACCCACAGCGGTGCCCATTTGCTTTCGTCGGTCAGGCTCAGGTCTTTACCCAGCTTCAGACGCAGCGCGCCCAGCGCATCGGCCACTACTTTCTTGTTATCCGCGCCGAAGAAAATCATATCGCCATCCTGGGCGCCGGTGCGCGCAAGAATCGCTTCCACGATGTCTGCGTCGAGGAATTTCGCCACCGGGCTGTTGATGCCTTCGAGACCTTTCGCACGCTCGTTGACTTTCATGTAAGCCAGGCCTTTCGCGCCGTAAATCTGAACGAACTTGCCATACTCATCAATTTGTTTACGGGTCAGCGCCGCGCCGCCAGGCACGCGCAGCGCGGCGACGCGACCTTTGGCATCATTGGCCGGGCCGGAGAAGACGGCAAACTCGACGGCCTTCACCAGGTCGGCAATATCGACCAGCTCCATTGGGTTGCGCAGATCCGGCTTATCAGAGCCGTAGCGGCGCTCGGCTTCCGCGAAGGTCATCACCGGGAAGGCGCCCAGGTCGACACCTTTCACGTCCAGCCACAGTTTGTGAACCAGATCTTCCATCACTTCCCGCACCTGCGGCGCGGTCATAAAGGAGGTTTCGACGTCGATCTGGGTGAATTCCGGCTGGCGGTCCGCACGCAGGTCTTCGTCACGGAAGCATTTCACTATCTGATAGTAACGGTCGAAGCCGGACATCATCAGCAGCTGTTTAAACAACTGAGGAGACTGCGGCAGGGCGTAGAATTTGCCTTTGTGAACGCGGCTCGGCACCAGATAGTCGCGCGCGCCTTCCGGGGTCGCTTTGGTCAGCATTGGGGTTTCGATATCGAGGAAACCGTGATCGTCCATAAAGCGGCGTACGAAGCTGGTGATTTTCGCACGGGTTTTCAGACGCTGAGCCATTTCCGGACGACGCAGGTCCAGGTAACGGTATTTCAGTCGCGCTTCTTCGGTGTTGACATGATTGGAGTCAAGCGGCAGCGCTTCTGCACGGTTGATGATTGTCAGCGAAGAAGCCAGCACTTCGATGTCGCCAGTGGCCATCTCGCTGTTGACGTTTTTTTCGTCGCGCGCACGCACGGTACCGGTGATTTGGATGCAAAACTCATTGCGCAGTTCGGAAGCCAGCTTTAACGCCTCCGCACGATCCGGATCGAAAAACACCTGCACGATGCCTTCGCGGTCACGCATATCAATGAAGATAAGGCTTCCAAGATCACGACGACGGTTGACCCAACCACACAGAGTCACCTGCTGCCCCACGTGGGACAGACGTAGCTGTCCGCAATATTCTGTACGCATGAGATATCCCTTAACTTAGCCGCAGGCGGATTGTTGCCTGCCTCGCAGGCGACGGAGTCGCAGCTTTAGCTGAATGTCACAACTGAATGAAAAAAGGCGGTCATTATAATAGAATTTCCGCCGCACGATAAGCCCGACGCAGTTTGTACGTTGCTTTGCTGTACGCTTATTGCCTGTGCTCACAAAAATTAACAAAAATTGTTACCCTTGAGCCGGATCGGCAACGGTATTGTAACGGCCAAATCACAGAAGAAGATACGGGGATACCATGCCAGAACTCAACGCAAAAAAAACAGCGCTCGTCGTCATCGATCTGCAAGAGGGCATTTTGCCCTTCGCCGGCGGGCCGCATCGTGCCGATGACGTGGTAACGCGCGCGGCCCGTCTGGCTGAAAAGTGCCGCCAGCACGGTTCACCGGTCATTATGGTCCGCGTAGGCTGGTCCGCTGATTTTGCCGAGGCGCTAAAGCAACCGGTTGATGCTCAGAGCGCCGCGCATGCGCTGCCGGAAAACTGGTGGGCCTGGCCGGCAGCACTAGGCAAGCAGGAGAGCGATATCGAGGTCACTAAACGCCAGTGGGGCGCTTTCTATGGCACCGACCTCGAGCTGCAGCTACGCCGTCGCGGTATTGATACGATTATTCTCTGCGGCATCGCCACCAACATCGGCGTTGAATCCACCGCGCGCAATGCCTGGGAGCTGGGTTTCAATCTGGTTATTGTTGAAGACGCCTGCAGCGCCGCCTCAACCGGGCAGCACCAGGGCAGCATGACGCATATTTTCCCGCGCATCGCTCGCGTGCGCAGTACCGAGGACGTTCTCGCCGCCTTATGATTTATATCGGGCTCCCCCAATGGTCGCACCCTAAGTGGGTGCGTCTGGGCATCACCAGCCTTGAAGATTATGCTCGCCACTTTAACTGCGTGGAAGGCAACACGACCCTGTACGCCCTGCCGAAGGCTGAAATAGTCAGCCGTTGGTATGAGCAAACCCACGATAATTTTCGCTTCTGTTTTAAGTTCCCGGCGACGATTACGCACCAGGCCGCGCTGCGTCATTGTGATGATTTAAGTCGTGAGTTTTTTGACCGTCTGGCACCGCTGGAAACACGTATTGGCCAGTACTGGCTGCAGCTGCCCGCCACCTTTGGCCCCGGCGATCTCCCTGCCCTGTGGCAGTTTCTCGATACGCTGCCGGCCCATTTCACCTATGGCGTCGAAGTGCGGCATCCGGAGTTTTTCGCCAAAGGGGACGCCGAAAAGGCGCTCAATCGCGGGCTGCATCAACGTAACGTGAATCGCGCCATCCTCGACAGTCGCCCGGTGCATAGCGCCATCGCGAGAAATCCGGCGATGATTGACGCCCAGCGTAAAAAGCCCAAACTCCCGGTTCATGCCGTGGTGACCGCGGGTAATCCGCTGGTACGCTTTATCGGCAGCGACGACATGGCCCATAACCACCGGCTGTTTGGTGTCTGGCTGCAGACCTTAGCGAAATGGAGCCCGTCGACGACCCCCTATTTATTTCTCCACACCCCGGACATCGCGCAGGCCCCGGAGCTGGTCAGCACGCTTTGGCAAGATTTACGCCGGGTGATGCCTGAAGTCGGGGACGCACCGTCAATTCCGCAGCAAACCGCGCTTTTCTGATATCCTGCTATGCTAATCGGAGCCATCTGAAAGAGTAAAAGGGAGTTTTTTGTATGGTCAGCGCGCTGTACGCGGTGTTGGGTGCGTTATTGCTCATCAAGTTTTCTTTCGATGTTGTACGCCTGCGCACGCAATACCACGTCGGGTATGGTGACGGAGGGTTTAGCGAGCTGCAGGTTGCTATCCGCGTGCACGGCAATGCCGTTGAGTATGTGCCCATTGGTATCATTCTGTTGCTGTTTATGGAGATGAATGGCGCGCAAAACTGGATGGTGCACCTCTGCGGAATGCTGCTGATTGCCGGACGACTGATGCACTCTTACGGTTTTCACCACCGGCTCTTCAGCTGGCGTCGCTCCGGAATGAGCGCCACCTGGTGCGCCCTGCTGCTGATGGTGCTCGCGAATCTGTGGTATATGCCCTGGGAGTTGGTTTTCTCCTTACATTAGCGCACAATACGCCGTTTTCGTTTTTTCGGGTTTAACGTTATGTCTCACCGCGATACGCTTTTTTCCGCGCCGATTGCCAGCCTCGGCGACTGGACCTTTGATGAACGGGTTGCTGAAGTCTTCCCGGATATGATCCAGCGCTCCGTGCCCGGCTATTCCAATATCATTTCTATGATCGGCATGCTGGCTGAACGCTTCGTTCAGCCCGATACCCAGGTTTACGACCTCGGCTGCTCGCTTGGGGCGGCAACGCTCTCTATCCGGCGTAACATTGCCCACCCTGGCTGCAAAATTGTGGCGGTGGATAACTCTTCGGCTATGGTCGAGCGCTGCCGTCGCCATATCGATGCCTACAAAGCGCCAACGCCCGTTGAGGTTGTGGAAGGCGATATTCGTGATATCGCCATCGACAACGCCTCCATGGTGGTGCTGAACTTCACCATTCAGTTTCTGGCCCCCGATGAACGCCAGGCTATTCTGGATAAGGTTTACCAGGGGCTGAACCCCGGTGGCGCGCTGGTGCTGTCCGAAAAATTCAGTTTTGAAGATGCGCATGTTGGCGAGCTGCTGTTCAACATGCATCACGACTTTAAGCGCGCCAATGGCTACAGCGAGCTGGAAATCAGCCAGAAGCGCAGCATGCTGGAAAACGTCATGTTGACCGATTCGGTCGAAACGCACAAAGCCCGCCTGCATAAAGCCGGTTTTGAACATGCCGAATTGTGGTTCCAGTGCTTTAACTTTGGTTCACTGGTGGCGGTGAAATCAGAGGAAAAAGCATGATCGATTTCAATCATTTTTATCAACGTATCGCTCTCAGCCCGCTATCTCACTGGCTGGAGACCCTCCCCGCGCAGGTAGCGGCCTGGCAACGGGAAGCTCTGCACGGCAAATTCCGCGAGTGGGAACGGGCCGTAGAGTTTCTGCCCGAACTGGCCCCGTATCGCCTGGACCTGCTGCATAGCGTCACCGCCGAAAGCGAAACGCCGTTAAGCGAAGGCCATCGGCTACGCATAGAAAACCTGCTGAAAAACCTGATGCCCTGGCGCAAAGGGCCCTACTCGCTTTACGGCGTGAATATCGATACCGAATGGCGTTCTGACTGGAAATGGGAGCGCGTATTGCCGCACCTCTCCGACCTGACCGGGCGCACGATTCTCGACGTTGGCTGCGGCAGCGGGTATCACATGTGGCGCATGATCGGCGCCGGCGCGCATCTGGCGGTGGGGATCGACCCGACGCAGCTGTTTTTATGCCAGTTTGAAGCGGTGCGTAAGCTGCTGGGTAACGATCGGCGCGCCCACCTGCTGCCGCTGGGTATTGAGCAGCTTCCGCCGCTCAACGCCTTCGATACCGTCTTTTCGATGGGCGTGCTGTACCACCGCCGCTCGCCGCTCGACCATTTATGGCAGCTCAAAGATCAGCTGGTCGACGGTGGCGAACTGGTACTGGAGACGCTGGTTATCGCAGGGGATGAAAATAGCGTGCTGGTACCGGGCGACCGCTATGCGCAGATGCGCAACGTCTACTTTATTCCGTCGGCCGCGGCGTTGAAAATGTGGCTGGAGAAGTGTGGATTTGTCGATGTGCGGATTGTCGATGTCTGCGCCACCACTACCGAAGAGCAGCGCCGTACCGAATGGATGATTACGGAGTCGCTGGCTGACTTCCTCGACCCCGACGACAGCAGTAAAACGCTTGAAGGTTACCCGGCGCCGGTGCGCGCGGTGATTATTGCCAACAAACCCGAAACCCAGCAGTCGCTGGCGAAAAAGTCAGCGCTGCGCAAATAAAGGTCAAAAAAAGACCCCTGTTGAAATTGCAGGGGCCTGGTACGGGCAATCATCATATTGGGCGACATGATGTGCAGCAAAAAACGGTTTAACTTCTCTGCGCAGAAATGATTTGCTTCATTTCTGCCACCGCTACGCCATTAACGGCATAGCGCGAATATTCATCTGCGTCGGCATCGGCGGACATTGATAACCCGGAATGACGAAAGCGCATTGGCGATGGCACCCAGTGCCCGGCCGAGCTGTGCACCTCTTTTACGCCTGCCTGGAGAAACTTTGCCAGGTTGGCCGCTCGAACACCTGCACCAGCCATAACTGTTGGAGTATCCCCCAGGGCAATAAGTTCCATAATTAATGAAAGACCTTTTTCAGCGCTCGCCTGCTGACCCGATGTCAGGATACGGGCGACGCCGGAATCGGCCAGCGCACGATAAGCCTGATACGGATCCGCACACATATCAAAAGCCCGATGAAACGTGACCGCCAGCGAACCGGCCGCCGCCATGATTTTTTGCATGCGCGCGCTATCGACCTGACCATCGACATCCAACACGCCAATGACCACGCCGGGAAAACCCAGCTCCCTGACCGTCGCTACATCTTCGAGCATCGCCGCAAACTCGCTTTCGGTGTAGCAAAAATCACCACCGCGCGGGCGAATAATCGGATGCACCGGAATGGTCACCGTTTCACGTACTGTTTTCAACACGCCCAGCGACGGGGTTAATCCCCCTTCATGCGGCGCGGCGCAGAGTTCAATGCGATCGGCGCCGCAACGCTGCGCCTCTTGCGCACAGGCCATGCTATAACAGCAGACTTCCAGTAGCGTCATTTCCTTCTCCTTACGCTGCGGGCAACACAGCATGTCATGATTTATCCGTTCAAATACCGCGTCGCTTCACACTGTTACGCATCAGATTGTTCGCTAGCGACAATTTGCTCAATTGACCACGGGTGAAATTTAATCGTGACGCTGCCGTCCGTCACCGCCAGAGTCGGGTTTGGCAGTCGTTCGCGCGCGCCTTTCGGCGAGCTGGTTTTGACAAAAATCCCCGGCTGACTCAATCCCTCATCAGACAGCAGCGCCAGCGCGCGGGCATTGAGCGCATCCGGCTCGCCCGGCAGCACGATTTCAACGTGTTCCCATCCTTCATGCGGATAGCGTTTTTCCCCCGGCCACGGCAGCTCAACCACGCTGAAACGCCAGTGGGCCACCGAAACCGGCTCATTCAGTTTAAACAGGCAGACAGGTCGACCGTTGATGGTATTTTCCGACAGCAGCGTGCCGCACTGTTCAAAACCGCGACGCCAGCGCTCCGCCGTGGCGTTCTGGTGACAGCGCAGGGAAATATGGTCGGCATCCAGCGGGGAGATATCCAGACCAAGTCGCCTGGCCAGTCCGCTTAACGCGTCGGTGAAACGCGGCAGATCCGCGGAAATATCGTTTAGCTCATCAATTTGCTGCCAGTTTGCCATACTGCACCTCAATGCACGTCAAAGGGGGGTAATTTATCGTGTTTCCCGGCGGCGACCAACCGGGAATCTTCCGCGGGGCGCGCCGAGTGGCGATTCATTAAGCGTGCCGCCCGGCAACGCGCGCGCGGTGCTGACGCATGGGCGCAAATGCAGTATACTCCTGCCCTAATTTGTCCACATTCCGGCGCCGCCCCGCAGGGGTTATAGCGCCTTAAACGTAAGGTATTCCGGTGAATATTCAGGCTCTTCTCTCAGAAAAAGTCAGCCAGGCCCTGATCGCGGCAGGTGCGCCTGCCGATTGCGAACCTCAGGTCCGCCAGTCAGCAAAAATCCAGTTCGGCGACTATCAGGCCAATGGCGTGATGGCAGTAGCGAAAAAACTGGGTATGGCGCCGCGACAACTCGCAGAGCAGGTACTGTCTCATCTCGACCTTAACGGGATTGCCAACAAGGTTGAAATCGCCGGGCCCGGCTTTATCAATATTTTCCTCGACCCGGCCTTTTTAGCAGAAAATGTGAACAGCGCGCTGGCATCAGAGCGCCTGGGCGTCGCTCAGCCGCAGGCGCAAACTATCGTCGTTGACTACTCCGCGCCAAACGTCGCCAAAGAGATGCACGTCGGCCATCTGCGTTCCACCATCATCGGTGACGCCGCCGTCCGTACGCTGGAGTTTCTCGGTCATAAGGTGATCCGCGCGAACCACGTTGGCGACTGGGGCACCCAGTTCGGTATGCTAATCGCCTGGCTGGAAAAACAGCAGCAGGAAAACGCCGGCGAGATGGCGCTGTCCGATCTCGAAGGCTTCTACCGCGATGCGAAAAAGCATTATGACGAAGATGAAGTCTTTGCCGAACGCGCCCGTAACTACGTGGTAAAACTCCAGGGTGGCGACACGTACTTCCTGGAGATGTGGCGCAAGCTGGTTGATATCACCATGACCCAAAACCAGATTACCTACGATCGTCTGAACGTCACCCTGACTCGCGATGACGTGATGGGGGAAAGTCTCTACAACCCGATGCTGCCAGGTATTGTTGCCGATCTGAAAGCGAAAGGTCTGGCGACCGAGAGCGAAGGCGCGACCGTGGTATTCCTTGATGAGTACAAAAACAAGGAAGGCGAACCGATGGGCGTCATCATCCAGAAAAAGGATGGCGGCTACCTCTACACCACGACCGATATCGCCTGTGCGAAGTATCGTTATGAAACGCTGCACGCCGACCGCGTGCTCTACTATATCGACTCCCGTCAGCACCAGCACCTGATGCAGGCGTGGACTATCGTGCGTAAAGCGGGCTACGTGCCGGAATCGGTACCGCTGGAACATCACATGTTCGGCATGATGCTGGGCAAAGATGGTAAGCCGTTCAAAACTCGCGCCGGCGGTACCGTGAAGCTTGCCGATCTTCTGGACGAAGCGCTGGAGCGCGCGCGCCGCCTGGTGGCCGAGAAGAATCCGGAGATGCCTGCCGATGAGCTGGAACAACTGGCCAATGCGGTCGGTATTGGCGCAGTGAAGTACGCGGATCTGTCCAAAAACCGGACCACCGACTACGTGTTTGACTGGGATAATATGCTGGCGTTCGAAGGCAACACCGCGCCGTATATGCAGTATGCCTATACCCGCGTGCTGTCCGTGTTCCGTAAAGCGGAAGTTGACGCGCAGGCGCTGGCTGCGGCGCCGGTTATCATTAGCGAAGAGCGCGAAGCGCAGTTGGCCGCGCGCCTGCTGCAGTTCGAAGAGACGCTGACCGTTGTGGCCCGTGAAGGGACGCCGCACGTCATGTGTGCCTATCTCTACGATCTGGCCGGCCTGTTCTCCGGTTTCTACGAGCACTGCCCGATTATCACCGCCGAGAGCGAAACCGTACGCAACAGCCGCCTGAAGCTGGCGCAGCTGACGGCCAGAACCCTGAAGCAGGGTCTGGATACGCTGGGGATTGAAACCGTCGAGCGTATGTAAGTCAGGCCGGTGATTTTGTCGCCCCGGCAGGCCCCACGCCGCCGGGGAAATGCCTGATGGCACAGGGGTTGTAGCCCCGGCAAGCCCCGCGCCGCCGGGGAAATGCCTGATGGCGCAGGAGTTGTAGCCCCGGCAAGCCCCGCGCCGCCGGGGAAATGCCGATGGCGCAGGAGTTGTAGCCCCGGCAAGCCCCGCGCCGCCGGGGAAATGCCTGATGGCGCTACGCTTATCAGGCCTACAAAAAATACACCCGGCAGCGACACCACCTGGCGCTGCTAAGCGTCAAACCCGGCCATGTCGGGTTTTGTTGCTTAGGGGGGGGGGAGCCCCGGCAAGCCCGCGCCGCCGGGGAAATGGCCGATGGCGCGACGCTTATCAAGCCGACAGACACGCATCACCTATTTATAAAACGGCGTTTCTTTTATGGCAAAACGAATGACCAAAACTAAATCCCGGCTGGCGAAAACGTGATTGCTCCCGCCTAAAAACCGGGCGCCTGATGTGTGATGGACAGACCTTGCGGGAGATAAAAAATGGGAGTAAAGAAAGGAGGAAGGGTTATTTCGCGTATCGATTCGCGTATCTGAAGGAGGCCTGATGCCCTATTCTCATCTGCTCGTTGCCGTCGCCCCAACGCCGGAAAGCCGCGTGCTTATCAATAAAGCGGTCTCTATCGCGCGCCCGCTGGATGCCAAAGTCAGTCTGATTACGCTGGCCACCGACCCGGAGCTATATAACCAGTTTGCGGCGCCAATGCTGGAAAACCTGCGGGACTTAATGCATGAAGAAACGCGAGATTTTCTCTCCGCTCTGGCGAAAGAAGCCGATTACCCTATTGATAACGTAACGATTGCCAGCGGCGAACTGAACCACCACATCAAGGATTTTTGCCAGCAGCATCACGTGGACCTGGTGATATGCGGCAATCACAACCATAGCCTGTTTTCGCGCGCCACCTGCTCGGCGAAAAGTATCGTCGGCAGCAGCGGCGTGGACGTTTTACTGGTCTCCCTGGAAAAAGGCTGACGCCAGGGCGTCAGCCTGTATCGCGCTTACCTCACTTATGCCAGTCTGGGGAAAGTCGAGACTTTGCGTTGCAATTGGCTCTCCTCACTACGCGGTTCCACCTGCTTCAGATCGGCGATAAACCGCTCCTGCCAGCGATGAATATCATTATCCTTGATGACCGCCAGCATCTGCGCATGACGCGCAATCCGTTCCGCCAGCGGCATCGTCAGGCCGCGATCCAGCGCCGCGGCCACCTCGTCGCGATCGTAGGGATTGACGATCAGCGCACTGGTCAACTCATTTGCCGCGCCGGCAAACTGCGACAGAACCAGCACGCCGGGATCCTGCGGATCCTGGGCGGCAACAAATTCCTTCGCCACCAGATTCATCCCGTCACGTAGAGGCGTCACCAGTCCGACATCGGAATAGCGGAAGACCTTCATCAGCAGTTTGCGTTCAAAATGTTGATTCAGATAGTACAGCGGCGTCCAGCCCAACTGCCCGTACTGGCCATTGATTCTGCCGCTGGCGGTCTCCAGTTGATGGCGAATATCCTGATAGGCCTGCACCTCACCGCGGGAGGTTGGCGCAATCTGCGTATAGCGAATCTTACCGTGATGCTGCGGGTATTTTTCCAGCAGGGCTTCATAGGCGAGAAAACGTTCCGGCAGACCTTTAGAGTAATCCAGCCGCTCAACGGAGAAGATATTTTTTACCCCCTTGAGCTCGCTTTTTAGCTGCGCCAGTTTGGGCGGCAGCGGCCCCTTCGCACTCCGCGCAATCTCGTCAGGATCGATGCCTATCGGATAAACCCCGGTACGGAAATGTTTACCCCATGCCTCATGATGTCGGCCATCTCGCGTCACCACCCGGGTCTGTAGCGAGATGCTATCAAGAAACGCCAGCCTGTCGTTATCAGTCTGGAAGCCAAGCAGATCGTAGTCGCAGAGCTGTTCCAGTAGTTCTGCATGCGGGGGGAGCGCATTAAAAATCTCTGGCGTCGGGAACGGGATGTGCAAAAAGAAGCCGATACGGTTATTGACCCCAAGTTTGCGCAGCTTGCTGGCAAAAGGCAGCAGATGATAATCATGAATCCACAAAATATCATCGGGCTCAATCAGCGGCAGCAGCTTTTTCGCCAGGTTGGCATTAACCCGCAGGTAACCGTCCCAGGACGGGCGCTGGAAGTCCACCAGATCCAGGCGATAGTGGAATGCGGGCCACAGCACGGCGTTGGAAAACTGGTTGTAGTACTCGTCATGATCCCGTTCATTGAGCGTAAACGAAGCCCAGGAGATATTCCCTCGCGTCACCGTGTCTAGCGGCTTCTGGTCATCCCCTATCTCTCCGCTCCAGCCAAACCATAATCCACCGGCGGCCTTCAGCGCGCCCAAAATGCCCACGGCCAGGCCGCCCGCGCTGGCCTTTTTATCATTCGGCGGCGCAATACGATTAGATATTACGATTAAGCGCCCCATAACCCTCTCTCCTGTCATTTTGCGCATCTGGTTGTGGCTTATTATTTGCGATGCTGATTAACCAATGCTGAACGGCCGCGACATCCGGCAGACGCCATTGCGCCTGGGTGTCGCCCTTGCCAACTTTTATCGACATGCCGCCGAGCTGATTCACGACGCTAAACCCGGCTTCGTCCGTCAAATCGTCGCCAACGAATAGCGGTTTGCGCCCCTGAAACGGCGCCTCCTGCATAAACGTCGCGATCGCTTCCCCTTTATTGACCCCACGCGGCTTAATCTCCACCACGCACTTACCCAACTGCAATGCGAGGATCGGATAACGTTTGACAATCCCCTGCGCCAGCGACAGCGCCGCGCTCTGGTACGCTGGCGCCTGGCGATAATGCAGCGCAAACGCCATCCCTTTGTGTTCAAGTTCACACCCCGGCATCGTCTCCAGCGCAGCCCGCAGCTGCTGATCCAGTTCGCGGAGCAGCGCATCAGGAAGCGTGACAATGTGCGTTTTACCATTGATATCGCGGCGTTCTGCCCCGTGAACACCGGCCAGCGGCAGCCTGTATGGATGGGTAAGCGCATCAAGTTCAACCATGGAGCGCCCTGAAATCAATGCCACCGCCCCACTCTGCTGCTGCGCAAGCTGCCGTAGCGCCTGAAGCGCTTGTGTGGGGATAACAACCTGATCGGGATGAGGTTTGATATCGGCAAGCGTGCCGTCGAGGTCAAAGAAAAAGGCATGATGTTCGGTTGGCACAGGCGGTACAGATATCTTGTCAGCCACCCTGTTTTCCTCCTTTCATGGCCAGCACAACGCTGGTTGTTAACGGATTGTTAGCCATGTAAGTATAGACAGTGTGACCGGGATCGCCATTTTTGATAGCTATCGCCAGCGCAGCGGGCGCTGGCGATAATCGAGGAGTAGACTAAAAGGTTGGGGGAGAGTTAAGCCGTCCGTTTTGCTTTTTGTTTGTAACGGTCGAAGATAACCGCCGCCAGCAGAATCACGCCGCGCACCACGTACTGAGAGAACGGCGAGATATTCAGCAGGTTCATGGCATTCTCGACGGTGCCAAGGATCAGGATCCCGGCAACCACATA
Source organism: Raoultella sp. T31 (assembly GCF_002806725.1). Taxonomy (NCBI): domain Bacteria; kingdom Pseudomonadati; phylum Pseudomonadota; class Gammaproteobacteria; order Enterobacterales; family Enterobacteriaceae; genus Klebsiella; species Raoultella sp. T31. Next base: position 69,963 of record NZ_PIBO01000001.1, on the reverse strand, counting down.
AGAGATCTTACCGATCCCGCCTTTCAGCGACACGCCACCCAGCACACAGGCTGAAATGACGATCAGCTCATAGCCAATCGAGGTCATCGGCTGGCCGCTGGTCATGCGCGAGGCGAGAATGATCCCCGCGGCGGCAGACACCAGGCCTGAGATCACGAAAATAATTATTTTGGTCCGCACCACCGGCACGCCCGCCAGTCGGGCCGCCTCTTCATTACCACCGATAGCCAGCGTATTGCGGCCAAAGGTGGTTTTGTTGAGCAGCAAACCAAAAATAATCAGGCAGGCGACGGTCAGCCAGATGGGGGCCGGCAGGCCAAACCAGTTGGCATAGCCTAAGGTAAAGAAGCGCTCATCTTCAATACCGACCGCCTTGCCATCGGAGATGATATAAGCCAGGCCGCGCACAATCTGCATTGTGGCAAGCGTGGTGATCAGGGCGTTAATTTTCAGACGGGCAATCACGAAGCCGTTAACCAGCCCGCTGATTGCCCCCAGCAGCAGACCGGCGGCAATCCCTATCCACATGCTTTCCGTCAGATTAATCACCACGGCCGTCGTTACGCCTGCGCAGGCGATAACCGATGCCACCGACAGGTCAAAATCTCCGGACGCCAGGCAAAACAGCATACCGCAGGCCACCATACCGGACATTGAAATCGCCAGCCCCAAACCTTTCATATTGATAAACGAGGCAAAATTGGGCACAAAAATCACGCAGCCGATAAACAACACGGCAAAAACAACCAGCATGCCAAACTGATCCCAGATTCGGGCAAAGCTAAACGAAGTCTGGCGGGCATTAGGGGTGGTAACAGAGGACATCATTGACTCCTTACTCAGGCGACCGCCTGGCTCACTTTTGGCATCGCAAGGCTTAACGCCTGCTGTTCATTGGCATCGTCATGCAGCAGTTCGCCTGCCACCTCGCCTTCGCGCATCACCACAATACGATCGGCGACACCGAGCACTTCGGGTAAATCGCTGGAGGCGAAAACGACGGCGACGCCGGAGGCCGCCAGGGCATAGATAACGTTATAAATTTCATGCTTAGCGCCCACATCAATACCGCGGGTCGGCTCATCCAGCAGGATCACTTTCATCTCTTCCGACAGCCAGCGCCCCAGAATCGCTTTCTGCTGGTTGCCGCCGGAGAGATTCATAATCAGCTGCTCCGGGCCTGGGGTTTTGATATTGAGCGACTTAATATGCCGATCGGCATTGTGCGCTTCCCAGCCGTTATTAATGATGCAACCCGCGCGAATATGCCGGCGACGCGCGCTGATATTGATATTGTCGCGTACGGAGTGCACCGGAATTATGCCCTCCGCTTTGCGGTCTTCGGGGCACAGCATCATTCCGGCCTCGATAGCCTGCGCCGGTTTACGAATATCGATCGCCTGGCCGTCGATATACACCTGACCGCCGGTGATCCGGGTTCCGCCAAACAACCCTTTCATCAGCTCACTGCGCCCGGCCCCAACCAGCCCGAACAGGCCGACGATTTCCCCGCCGCGCACCGAGAGATCGACCGGCTTACGCACGCCGGGTGCTTTGACCTGCTCCAGACGCAGACGCTCTTTGCCATACTCACGTGGTTTCCAGCCGTAAACATCGCCCAGCTCACGCCCCACCATCGCCTGCACCAGCGCATCATGATTCACGGTCTGCATATCATCGAAGGTACGGACGTAGCGGCCATCTTTAAATACGGTGATCGCATCGCTGAGGGCAAAAATCTCCTCCATGCGGTGCGAAACATAAATAATCACGCGCCCTTCCTCACGCAGTTCGCGGATGACGCGAAACAGATGCTCTATCTCGCGCGCCGAAAGAGAGCTGGTCGGTTCATCAAACGCGATGACCTTGGCGTTACGGGTGAGCGCTTTGGCAATCTCTACCATCTGCCACTGGCCGATCGAGAGGTATTTCAACGGCGTTTCCGGGTCGATATCCAGCCCCAGATGCTCCAGCTGCAGGCGAGCTTCGTAGTTGAGCAGCGAGCGGTTCACTAACCCGTACTTATGCGGGATTTGGCCGAGGTAGATATTTTCCGCGACGGTCATCTCCGGAATCAGGTGTAGCTCCTGATAAATTATCGCCACTCCGGCGTTAAGCGCTTCGGTGGTGTTGGTGAATACGCGCGGCTGACCGTCTATCTGCAGATCACCGGCGCTAGGGATATAGTTGCCGCTGAGAATCTTCAGCAGCGTCGATTTTCCGGCACCATTTTCCCCCATCAGGGCGTGGATCTGTCCGCTGTAGCAGTCAAAGCTAATATCAGACAGCGCCTTAACGCCGGGAAAGGTCATGGTAATACCGCGAAATGAGAGATAAGGGGTAGACTGTTGCATAACAACTCCGCTCTTCTATGCTCAGCCTCCCGCAGAGTGCGGGAGGCAGGGTCAACCAGGCCTTACAGCCCTTTTTTCGCCAGCTCTTCTTTGAAGTTGTCGCGCGTGATCAGCACCACATCGGTCACCGCGGTGAATTTCGGCGGTTCGACGCCTTTCGTGACCCAGTTGTAGAGCATCTCACTGGTTTTATATCCATGGATGTCCGGGCTAGGCAGCAAAGAGCCGTAGAAACCGGTCGCCTGCGCTTTGGAGAGTTCATTAACCGCATCCACACCATTGATGCCAATGCCTATCACATCCCCGGCTTTAAAACCCTGGCCTTCGGTTGCGCGCACGCCGCCCAGCACGGTGTTGTCATTCATCCCCACGATCAGCCAGTGTTTCACCTGAGGATGCTGCACCAGCATGGAGTTACCGGCGTCGAAGGCGCCCGGGATATCGTTGGATTTGGTCGGGACGCGGTAGATCTGTTTATCCGGGAAGCCGGCCGCTTTCAGCGCGTCGATGGAACCGGTGGTACGACGGCGGGCGGTATCGAGTTCATCGGCGGTAATCGCCATCACGCCGGTATCCTTCACATCCCAGCCGCGTTTTTGCATCTCTTTATACAGCTCCTGCCCCTGACGAGCGCCAATTTCACTGGCGGCCATCATCACCAGCGGCACGCTCTCCATCGGTTTACCTTTGGCATTAACGAACTGGTCATCGACGGTGATAACTTTCATATCGTATCCGCGGGCTTTGGCGACAATCGCCGCGCCGAGTTTCGGGTCAGGCGTACAAATAACAAAGCCCTTGGCCCCGCTGGCCGCCAGGCTGTCGATGGCGTTGAGGGTCTTCTCGCCATCCGGAACCGCAATTTTAATCACCTCAAAGCCCAAATCTTTGCCGGCCTTATCAGCAAATTTCCACTCGGTCTGAAACCAGGGTTCTTCAGGCTGTTTCACCAGAAATCCGAGTTTAAGTGTTTCAGCCATAGCTGATTGTGACATAACCGCAGCGAGACCGATCGCCGCCAGCGCTTTAGTAAATTTGTGCATGGTAAACTCCAGCTTTATTTCGCATTTCTGTAGGGAAGTATCGGACTTAATTTTTTTATCAGACTTAAAACAAGGCATTAGAAAAATCGCACACCGCACTGCCGTTGTTCATTAAGTAATAACCGGAAATCAATTCTCCATACGAGAGCATTATCACATCGCGGAATTACAGTAATTGCGTGCATAGATTTAGCGAAAAATGACATAAAAAAAGCGCTAATTGTCAGACAATTAATTCTGAATATAGCAAAATTATCCATATCATCAGCAGACTTATCCTTGTGGCTATCGTCGCCCCCTTCTCAGCGGGTTTGCCGAAAAGCGCAGCCCCCCCCCTTCTTCAGCCGTTTCCTTTACCGATATGGCTTCTCACCAGATGAAATATCGCTCAGGGAAATTTTATTACCGTTAATAACAGAATACACTTCATAACTCCGTTTATCTCATCCGGTAAAAATGGCGTCATCGCCATTTACCATGATTTATTCTTTAGCGAATTGTTGATGTGATATGACAGAGTTATGAACAGAGGATTAAATTCATATTTAATAAATATGTCGTAGATATCATCCATAGCATAAAAAACCCGAAATTAATAAAAATAAATAAAATCAATTAGTTAAATAAATAAAAAACGGTAAACAGAGTTAAAAAACGTGCTTTTCATACATATTGTAACTAAAAGTAAAACAAGGCCATTTGAGAGTTTTCTTAGCCTACTCTTGGGGGTATTCTGTATATATCGGTAGTCACTAATTAATTACCGATACACACAGGGAAATTGCAAATTTATTATTTTGCCGACAATGTTACGCGTAAAAAATCTCGCATTTTATCGTCACCGGCGAAGATTTTCGACGCGCGAATGATAACTCCAGCTTAATAAGGACATTTTTTATGGTCGTTCCTGGAATGGCTCAAAAGCTCAATAATCAGATGAACCTTGAGTTTCGTGCATCAAATTTATATCTGCATCTCAGCGAATGGTGCGAGCAACAGCGTCTGAACGGTACCGCCATCTTTTTGCGCTCCCGGGCACAATCCCACGTGACGCAGATGATGCGCGTATTCGATTTTATGAAGACCGGCGGAAGCTGGCCGATCGTCAAAAATGAAGGCAGTTACAGCCATAGCTGTCACTCCCTCGAAGAGCTGTTTACCGCGACTCTGGCCGATTATGAACAGCGCAGCAGCATGCTGTCCGGGCTGACCGAAGAAGCCAAAGCACAACGCGATGACACCACCTGTCGCTTCCTGGCGCTGCTCGCGAAAGAGCAGCAGCAAGACGGCATGCTGCTGCAAAGCGTACTTGAAGAGGTCCGTAACGCGGATAAAGCCGGTTTATGTATGCTGCAAACCGATCGCCATCTGCTCAGTCTGGTGGCGCACTGCGAGGATTAAAACCGTAGCGGTGAACGCCACATCCACGGTTCCCTCAGGGAGGATGAAGCCTGAGGGAATGTTCAGCACCATCTGATCGCCCTCGCCCTGACCGGCGCCCTCACCCGACGTTTACGATAGAAGCGATGCAAATCACAGTATGGCCGTGGTACCGCTTCGCGGATAAATGCCACCCGCCTGTCAATTCCCTGCTTTACGCCTCCCCATCGCCGATAACGTTCCAGCGCTCGCCATTTCCGCAACATCATATTCGGCGCTCAGGCGCGGTTCTTATTCCTGAAAAGCATTAAAAACTTTTAAGCCGATCGCATTACTTCTCCGTGTAATCACGTAGCGGATGATTAGTGATGGCGATCACTTTTCGCCATTGGAATTAATAATATAAAAAATTGTTTCAAAAATTTAAAACAAGAGGTTTATGTTAATGGCAAGATACGCGGCTTCAACCTCACCAGGGTTGCAGGGAAGACCGATTTTGTTACGCCATCAGCTAGCTTACGGCGGCGGGAATTTACTCGGGAGCGGCGCGCTGGCGATCAGCGGCGCCTGGCTACTTTATTTCTACACCACCTTCTGCGGACTGACGCTGATTGAGGCGTCATTTATTTTTTCTGTCGCCAGCATCATCGATGCGATCAGCAACCCGCAAGCCCTATATCCTGGCGCTGAGCATCGTGATTTTCTCCGTGTTGCTGTACACCTCGCTGTGGTTTTTCCACCTGCCTGCCCATCTGGCTACCATTCTAATGTTCGGGATCACGGTCCTGTTTGGTCTCGGGACCGGTGGCGTGTACTACATTCCATGTACCGTTTACACCTTCCTCGCCGATGTTGATGAGATCTATACCGGACGCCGTCGCGAAGGGATCTATGCGGGCGCCATGACCTTCTCCGGCAAGATCCTGCGTTCGATTATTGTCTTCACGATGGGAGCCATTCTCAGCTTCTACGGGTTCCAGTCGAAAGCGCATACGCAACCAGAAAGCGCAGTCACCGCCATTGCGGTGGTGTTCTGTAGCGGCGTGATCCTGCTGGCGCTGGCGGCCATTGTCTTCAGTAAGCAGATGAAGCTGGATCGTCAAGCGTACCTGGTGGTATTACAGGAAGTGGCGCGGATTAAAGCAGGCGGTAAGGTTGGCGATATCCCGGCCGATGTGCGCAGTATTGTGGAAGATTTAGTCGGCCACCGTTATGAGGAGTGCTGGGGCAACAGTAGGCGATTTAAAGATGAGCAGCCAGAGCCAGCAAGGACCGCTATCTCGCATTAACATCGGGTTTTCGCCCCGCCATCGCCAATGACAGCGGGGCGAAACAACTTAGTGAGCTTCACCCTGCGGCGTAAACTTAAGCTCAATCAGCGCAATCGCTTTTTGGACCGCACGCAGCGTCACCGGATCGGCCGAAGCCGGATGGCTGGCAAAATCGATGGCTTTCAGTTGCGTGGTCATTTTTTCGCGCACTTCAACAGGGGCGATGACATCAATGACGTCGAGAATCTGTTTGATAACCAACTGGCAGGCGACAACGTCAGAAACCAGTTCGTCTTGTTCGGTGAGATGTTGAGACATTTATTACTCCTTTTTCGAGGAGCGTCATAGTAACCTAAATCCCGCGAGATAAAAAAACCTGCCGCAGCAGGTTTTTTTATCAGAACATACCGGCAGGCGGTACATCTTTGAATGTTTTGCAGTACTGCTCGAACATGCTCTTCAGAATTTTGCGCAGCTTCATGAAGCGACTCCGGTTTTGTTATGCAGGTGTTACCATTTATGGGCTTATAATATGACTTGCATCACATAAATCAATAGAAACATGCTTTACCTCACAATTTTTTCACAAAAATAATTTATACATTAAACAAAATTGAGAAAAATCGCAGAGTGAAACGCCCGCGCGTTTTTCCCGCGATCGGCACCTCACCTGGCGATGGCTGACACCATGAGTACAGATATCTCTTCACGGGAAGGCCACGCCTTCTCCGCTCCCGCCCTGCTGGTCGCCGGGGCATTTTTCATGGAATTTCTTGACGGGACGGTGATCGCGACCGCGCTGCCGGACATGGCAACGGATTTTGGCATGGCGGCGGTTGACCTCAATATTGGCATCAGCGCCTACCTGATTACGCTGGCGGTGTTGATCCCGGCCAGCGGCTGGATTGCCGATCGTTTTGGCGCACGTAAGATCTTCACGCTGGCGTTGGCCATTTTTACGCTTGCCTCCGTTTTTTGCGGCTTTTCCACCAACGTGGATACCTTTGTCGCCATGCGTATTCTGCAGGGGATCGGTGGCGCGTTGATGGTTCCCGTCGGCCGTCTGGCGGTCCTGCGCACCACGCCGAAAGATCGACTCATCCAGGCCATTGCGACGCTGACATGGCCGGCGCTGGTTGCGCCGATCATCGGCCCGCCGCTGGGTGGTTTTATTACCCGCTACGCCAGCTGGCACTGGATATTCTTTATTAATGTTCCTTTGGGATTGATAGCGATCGCGCTGTCGCTGCGTATCATTCCCGATATCCGGGAAGAGGAGCGGCGCCCCTTTGACCTCCCCGGCTTCCTGGCGACATCGATTGCCATGGTGAGCCTGGTGAGCGCCATGGAGCTGCTTAGCGATACCCGCGCGCAAGGCTGGGCAACCCTGGCCCTGCTGGGGCTTGGGACAGGATGTATGCTGTTCGCACTTCGCCATTTTCGCCGGGCGGACTGGCCAATGGTGCGTCTGGATGCGCTACGGGTACCGACCTTCCGGGTGACGATGTACGGGGGATCGCTTTTCCGCGCGTCCATCAGCGCAGTTCCGTTTCTGCTGCCGCTGCTGTTTCAGGTCGGCTTTGGTATGGACCCTTTCCACTCCGGGCTGCTGGTGCTGGCGGTGTTTGTCGGCAACCTCACCATTAAACCCATGACCACGCCACTCATCCGTTGGCTCGGCTTCCGCCGCCTGCTGCTGATAAACGGGACGCTAAACGTCATCTCCCTGCTCGCCTGCGCTTTTTTCACGCCGCAGACTCCGGTCTGGCTCATCTGCCTGATCCTGTTTCTCGGCGGCGTGTTCCGCTCGATTCAGTTTACCGGCGTGAGCACGCTTGCTTTTGCCGACGTCCCACCGGCGCAGATGAGCTACACCAATACGCTGTTCAGTACCGCGTCGCAGCTGGCCGTGGGCATGGGGATCACCCTTGGCGCGATCGGCATTCGCCTGGGTGAAAAAGCCAGCGAGTGGTTAAGCCTCACCGCATTGCCGGGGATCAGCTTCCGGCTCTCCTTCGTCTTTATTGCCTTAATTTGTCTGGTGGGAATGGTGGATAGTCTGCGGCTGAGCCAGGAGGCCGGCAGCAGCGTCTCTGCGAGGAAGAAATAAGCAAAAAGGCCAGCGGAAGCTGGCCTTATCGGGACAAAACCAGGGACTTAGCCGACTATCTGGCGGACAAAAGCCTCGATCTCTTTATCCTGGCCGTTCTCGAAGAAGCACTGCTGGAAACGCGGACCGGAGACCGCCGTTTTAACCAGTTCCGCGTCGATAGCACGCAGCGTATCCAGATAGTTATCTTTCACCACGGCGGCTTTCACCGCATTCAGGATGCCGGCGTTACGCACCTGCGGCTCTTTACGCTCCGGTGGATAACCTTCGCCATTGCGACCGGTGAAGGCTTTTTCAAAAATAAAGCGCACGTTCAACTCAGCGCCCCAGCCAAAACCTTTGGCAAAAGGCAGAGACAGCGCGTTACCGTTATTAATTTGCGCGAACAGGAAAGCATCTGCCGGATCAATACAGTAGCCGCACACTACGCCTGGGTGGATGTTCAGCGACATCAGCGCTCCCTGGCCTGTGCCGCAGCCGGTCACCACGAAATCAACTGCTTTCGAATTCAACAGAATGCTGGCCATAATGCCCAGATGAATATAGGTCAGATGATGGTCGTGCTCATCACTCATCCCGACGTTGTAAACCGGGAAGCCTTTTTCATCGGCAACAGCGTTTAACTGATTGAGGATGATAGCGTTTTTGCTGGCCTGGCTGTTTTCCATCATCAGTGCAATTTTCATGCTTTACTCTCCTGAATGCTGTGCGGACACTCCCGCGATCGTTCGTTAGCGTTGTGATGGACTTTACTACTTAATAAACACACTTTCAAATTTTATGAAAAGATGTTTTATAAATTACGTTACGCTTCACATTTTTGCCCGTGGCCCCTGCCCTTCCCGCGCCCGTCTCCGCGGGCACCGACAAAGCTCCGCTCAGGCAGTCCATTTTTCTGCCTGCGCCAGATACCTTATTTCTGTTTTTATTTTGATAATATGCCCTGGCTAAAATATTAAACCGGAACCATTCTCATTACTTATTAAATTGCCAATGCGTTTTATTCCCATTTTCATTTTTAATAAATAATTTTTTTAATTTACTTTTTGCAAATAAATTAATAACAAATTATAGTGGCGACACCCTTATGTTACGTCTTTATTTTCGGAGCACACGCGATGCTGAAAACAGAAATGATCGATAAACTAAATGAGCAGATGAATCTTGAGCTTTATTCTTCTCTGCTTTATCAGCAAATGAGCGCATGGTGCAGCTACCACAGCTTTGAAGGCGCCGCCGCATTCCTCCGCCGTCATGCGCAGGAAGAGATGACCCATATGCAGCGCCTGTTTGATTATTTGACCGATACCGGCAGCCTGCCTTGCATCAACGCCATCGCCTCGCCGTTTGCCGAGTATGCATCGCTGGATGAGCTGTTCCGCGTCACCTACGAACACGAACAGCTGATTACCCGGAAAATTAATGAGCTGGCCCACGCCGCCATGACAAATCAGGATTATCCGACGTTTAATTTCCTGCAGTGGTATGTGGCTGAACAGCACGAAGAAGAGAAATTATTTAAATCTGTCATTGATAAACTGACCCTCGTCGGTAAAAGCGGCGAAGGCCTGTACTTTATTGATAAAGAGCTGGCGACGCTCGACTCGCAGAATTAATTCTCCCGGCGGCGAAGTTTCGGCTTCGCCGCTAAATTCGCCGCTAAATTAGTGCCGACAAATTTTACTCTCACGCGTATTAAACCCCGCCTCTACGGCAACAAACTTCCCCTTTTTCTGTAGAAACGCCACCAGCTCCGCCGCGCTTAAATTTTCTGCCGAGCAGGTGTGAAAACGGGCATCTGCGCCGAAGCGCGCGACGATTGCCGCCTCAAGGCTGGCCGTCGAGTAAGGTTCGCCCGAGGCGAGCATCATCTGCAGCACTTCATGACCATGAATCGATTGCATAACTCCTCCTGTAAAACGCCCAGAATAGCCCGACGGCTGGCAGGAAGCTTTGCGCCAGCGCAGTCTTCAGGCGGCCCGCGCGAGTGTAAACATTAAGTTACAACCACTGTAACCCTCATTTGACGAGAATGATAATTTCACATACTCTGCGCGACACATTTGATTGTTAATTCCTTCATGGATAGAGAGAAACGTGAAGAACCGCACTCTGGGTAGTATTTTAATCGTGGCCGGAACCACAATCGGCGCAGGGATGTTGGCAATGCCGCTGGCTTCTGCGGGCGTGGGTTTCGGCGTCACCTTCTGCTTACTGATCGCGCTGTGGGCGCTGATGTGCTACACCGCATTATTACTGCTGGAGGTCTATCAGCACGTCCCTGCCGATATGGGACTCGGTTCGCTGGCGGCACGTTATCTCGGGCGTTACGGGCAATGGCTGACCGGTATCTGCATGTTATTTCTGATGTATGCGTTGACCGCTGCCTACATCAGCGGCGCGGGCGAACTGCTGGCCTCCAGCCTTAACCAGTGGCTGGACTGGTCGCTGCCTCCTGCGGGCGGCGTGCTGCTGTTTACCGCCGTCGGCGGCGCGGTAGTCTGCCTCGGCACATCGCTGGTCGATCTGTTTAACCGTTTCCTGTTTAGCGCCAAGATCATTTTTCTCGCCATTATGCTGGCGCTGTTGTTGCCGCATATTCACCGGATCAACCTGCTGACGCTCCCGCTCCAGCAAGGTCTGGCGCTGTCAGCAATCCCGGTGATTTTTACCTCTTTCGGTTTTCACGGCAGCGTGCCGAGCATCGTCAGCTATCTCAACGGCGATATTCGCAAGCTGCGTCGGGTCTTTATCATCGGCAGCTTTATCCCGCTGGTGGCCTATATTTTCTGGCAGTTGGCGACGCTCGGCAGTATTGACTCACCCGCCTTCACCGCGCTGCTGGCGCAAAATGCCGGGCTGAACGGACTGCTGGACGCGCTGCGCGAAGTCGTGGCGTCGCCGCACGTTGAACTGGCGGTGCATCTCTTCGCCGACCTCGCGCTGGCCACCTCGTTCCTCGGCGTGGCGCTTGGGCTGTTTGATTATCTGGCAGACCTGTTTCAGCGCAAAAACAGCCCCGGCGGTCGTCTGCAAAGCGGGGCAATCACTTTCCTCCCGCCGCTGGCTTTTGCCCTGTTTTATCCGCGCGGTTTCGTGATGGCGCTGGGCTATGCCGGCGTCGCGCTGGCGGTGCTGGCGCTCATCCTGCCCTCGCTGCTGGCGATGCGGAGTCGAAAACAGCACCCTGACGCTCCCTGGCGGCTCGCAGGGGGAACACCGGCGCTGTGGCTGGTTCTGCTGTGCGGTATCGCGATTGTCGCTATTCAGTTTTGCATCGTCGCGGGTCTGCTGCCGGCTGTAGGATAAACAAAGGGGCCATCAGGCCCCTTTGTTATTTCGCTAAACAACACTGCTTATATTTTTTACCGCTGCCACAGGGACAGGGATCGTTACGCCCGACCTTGACTTCATTGCGGATCGGTTGCGGCACGACGTCCGGCTCAGCATGCTCGGTCCAGTATTGGTACAACGAGAGCGCTGCCGGGCGGATACGGTCCACGCTGGCGATAAACTCATCGACAGAGAGTGCCTCAACCGCCGTGAACTGCGCTTCCGTGCCGTGTAAAGCAATGCTGTCCAGCGCCCTCCGCGGCTCTTCTGGCAGTGCAGGCCAGTTCCCGAGAGTGACGCCACGCATGTAGCCGAAGCACCACTCCTCAACAATCGTCAGCTCCTGACCTTCCTCTTCGCGGGTTCCAAACAGCGGTTCAAACTGATCGGGATATTCGTCCAGACGCTCGGCAACATCACTCATGTGCTGCAGAGTCAGGTTAACGAAGTGGTCACGCTCGCGGTCATTCGCCCAGCGCGGCACATTGTCCGCTCCGCCCCAGATGGCCAGCAGCCATTGAGCCGGTTCAATATCTTTCGGGCCGGAGAGAATGGCCGTCAGCAGGCCGTCAAGCTCTGAGACATCAAGGATGGCGCCCTCGGCGGCGTATTTCGACAGGATCTCGTCCAGCCATTCAAGTTCGCTTTCGTTCAGGGGTCCGGTTTTCATAAACGGGCTCGTCGTGGTAGAAAAATGGCGCATACAGTAGCGGAAATGCCGGGAGAAAACTACCCGGCAGCGTATTCAGCAAGCGTTAAATGTCTTTAATGATGCTGGCGCGCATCGTTTCGTATTCGCTCTCGGTGATGGTTCCGTCAGCAAACATTTTTTTCGCCTGTGCGAGGCGTTCCCGGACATCATCGGCGGAAGAGAGCGGCGCGCTCTGCCGGGCAGCGAGCTGTATTCGCTCTCTTGCTGGATGTCGCCATAGCGGTTCACTCCGTCGGTGCCGCGGGCAAACAGTAGCCAGACAGACAGCGCCAGCGCCGCTATGCCTCCCGCCGCCGCTATCCATACCCAGACAGCCGCCTCGCCGCTTTCAACGGTGGCGATAATACCGATCAAGCCAACCAGCAGAAGAGCATACGGTGACAGCAGCCACCAGCCTGATTTGTTCAAATCGTGCAGACGACGCACCGCAACCGCGATACCGGGGATAATGATTATCAGACTAAACAGGCCACCCACGATCGGAATCAATCCCAGTACGGCCGAAAGCACAAAGTTGGCGACGGTAAAAACCACATACTCCTTGCGCGCCGAACGCCCGCGAAAAGTGGCGTATTTGCGCAAGCAATCACCGTAGCTTTCAAGCAATGTAGCCATAAGATCCCTCATTTAAATTATTTTTATTGCCATAACGGCATTCCGTTCCCAAAGGATAGTATTCCGGCGAACCGGAGCGCTATTTTACCGCAGTTTGACCGTGCCGCGCCTGAGAAAAATGGGAGGGAACGCTGAATACCGCTGTTAACCGGCACAGCGGCGGAAGGCGGGCTCGCGGACAAACGTCCCAACCACCGCGGGTAGCCGGCCCGGTTCCTGAATCCAGGCGCAAAGCGGGTTATCGGCTTTTGCCGCGTTGTAATCGACGCAGACAACACGATCGCTCAAGGTGTGAGGTTCGCCGGATAAGGTGTAGTGACCGATCACCACCGGAGCATCTGTTCTGTCGAGAAGGGTCCGTGAAAGGGGTATATCCGGAATCCGGCTAACCATTTCCGGCTGAACCTGGGCTATCTGACGATAGGTTTTTGCATCATCCCGCCACCAGCGTACACGAATATGGCGGCGCTCAACGCCCGTCTTATCGACGAAACTAAAACCCGCAGGTAATGGCAGCTCCGGTCCTTTAAGCACGGTCTCGATCATCCGAAACAGCGGATGCTGTTTATCAAAAGCATCGACCCAGCTTTCGGGTTTCAATCGATTCTGTTCATCCAGCCACGGCCGCAGGCGGGTCATGGTCTGCTCTTCCCAACAGGCATGTACCGCCCGAATATCGCCATAATCAACAAACAGCGGCAGCGTTTTAAACCAGTCGATCCAGAAATTATGCAAAGGCGTGTCTTCGACGACATCGGCCAGAAACGCCTGATGCTGACGGCGATTATTCTGCGAATGCGGCCGCAACGGCTGAGCGCTGAGCGGATGGCGCATTGCCCAGCCAACGGCGTTAAATTCATGATTGCCCATCAGACATATCGCATGCCCCGACGCCACTTCCGCCCTCACCCGCTCCAGCACCGCCAGGTGGTTGATCTGCGCCCCAGGCTGATTATCAATCAGATCGCCGACAAAGATCAGTATACGATCATCCCGTTGGTACAGAGTATCAAGGTGTTCCAGCAGTGCGCAGAGCTTGCGGTACTGACCGTGGATATCGCCGATGAAGATTCTGCGCTTCTCCGGCAGGCCAGAATGCAGCATAGGAATACCTTTTTCGAGGAACAGAGGCGTTGATGATATCAGCTTAAGCGGATGGCTCACCGGGATTTTCGCCCGGCGTAAAATTGTCCCGCTATGACGTCAGCGGGAGACAGCCCGTGATGAGCAAATAATGGCGCTCGTTGCGCCAGTCGGTGGACCGTCCGATGCGACAAATATGAGACAGGGGGAGGTTTCAGAAATGAAAAAACCACCCGTAGGTGGTTTCACGACACTGCTTATTGCTTTGATTATTCTGCTTTTATCCCAATGGTACCCGGAACGAGACTTGAACTCGTACAGCCTATGGCCGAGGGATTTTAAATCGTGCGCTTTTTACCTCATAATCAAAGATATATAACCGATTTTCATAACAAACATAAATAAAATTATTCATAATTATCAAATAGTTACACAAATTCACGTTGCTTAATTATGAATGTTTTGGTCCTATAATTACAGCACGTTAGTCATAACAAGCGCTGTAGATGCTTAGTTACAGAATCCTATTTACATGATCATATTAGTCCCGATGAATGACTGCTAAGATCTGGAGCCCCAGAGGTCCTCTAAAAATTGATGGTTCGTTTTGCAGGGATACTTACAGTATGAATGCATAAAGTGACTCCTGAGAGTCAAGGAATTCGTCCGCATCTCTCCTCATTGTGAGAACAGGATTTGTCTACTGTCGCGGGGGGCCACGCACGAAAACAGCAAGTCAGAAATATGAGCAAAAACGACGAGACGTAAAGTACATACCCTTCTCTTGTTTTAAGGAAGATAGACGCTGGTTTCTCCCCTGAGTATCCTTCAGAGAAATCTGTTGTAAACCGGGAAAACTTAAAATGAATGGGACCTTATCCACTCTTAACATCCTGTGACTGACACAAGATGTTGAAGCTGAGAATGAATGCTCTGTAAAAACTTCATCTTGGATAAGGGACATACCATTAATTTGGATGTCATTCGTGCCAACTCACCTTTTATTGAGTAAACGTGAGCATCTAGACTAATGCCAATAACGAAACCTGGGGTAATTATGTCCTTTGATGATTCTGCAGTTAGATTAATAGAAAGACTCGGTGGTAGAAACAATATAAGTAGTGTCATGCATTGTATGACCAGGTTACGATTTGTTCTGGTTGATGAATCTTTAGTCAAGGATGAAGAAGTAAAATGTATTGAGGGCGTAGCAGGTGTAGTCAGACAAGCTGGACAATATCAGATTATCGTGGGTAAAAATGTTGCTAATTTTTATAAATCGCTAATGTCCCATGAACGTAGTCTTGGGGAGGGTTTGGAAAAACAGGAAGATAAAAAAAACAGGAAGAATGTATTTTCATTCCTGGTTGATGTTTTATCTTCTTGTATGATCCCAGTTATTCCTGTCCTAGTCGGTGCGGGGATGCTTAAAATTTTGTATCTTCTTCTGGGATTCTATTTTTCAAAAGATTTAAGTACTCTGCAATATCTTCTTGTCATTAGTGATGCGGCATTTTATTTTATGCCAACATTGATCGCTTTCTCCGCTGCCAAAAAATTTGGCGCAAATCCAATGCTGGTGGTCGCTGTTATCGGATTGTTATTACATCCGGATTTTGTGAAACTAATTAATAATGAAGGTAATACATTCCTTGGTATTAAGGTAATTTCAACGCATTATTCGTCGACAGTAATCCCAGCTATATTGATAGCCTGGATGATGTCTTATGTCGAAAAAGCAGTTGACAAAATCGCACCATCTATATCTAAAGCATTTCTTAATCCGGCGCTTGTATTATTAATATCTGCACCTGTTGCATTTCTTATTCTGGGGCCAATAGGTTCGGTAATGGGAACCGCATTCGCAGATTTAGTTGGCTTAGTTCAGAATAAATTTTACATTGTTACCATGGTAGTATTATGTGCATTAATGCCGTTTATTGTGATGACTGGAATGCATTGGGCACTGGCACCTTTATTTATTGCTGCTCTTGCAGGAGAACATGGTGATACGCTAATTCTACCTGCTATGCTTGTCTCAAATATGTCTCAAGGCGCGGCATGTATTGGCGTTTGGTTGAAATCAAAAGACACTAAATTGAAGCAGACTTCCTTTGCGTCGGGTTTAACTGCAATTGTCTCCGGTCTTACGGAACCATGTATGTATGGTGTTAATCTACCGTTGAAAAAACCGATGATCGCCGCTTGTGTGTCTGCCGGACTTACTGGGTTTTTTATTGGAGCAGTAAAACTTTCAGCATTTGCATTCAGTAGTCCTGCACTGGTTTCATTACCCATTTTCATTAGTCAGATTAATAGTAATAATTTATTGTTTGCATGTATTGCAGTTGTGTTAACGATCATTATGTCAATCACATTTACGTGGTTGTTGGGATTCAATGATCCTGTAAGCCAGAGTGAATTTGTTAAAAATAATAAAAACACGTCAAATGAACCAGTATCAGAACCTGCAACTGAGGAAGAGCCATTAATAATTAATTCCCCACTTAATGGGAAAGTCATAAAACTTGAAACAATAAATGATGTAACATTTTCTTCAGGAGTTATTGGTCAAGGTGTGGCGATACTCCCGGCAGAGGGAAAGGTTTATGCGCCATTTGATGGTACGATCGCATCGTTACTTCCCTCAATGCATGCTGTAGGGCTAGTATCCGACCGTGGTGTCGAGCTTTTGATTCATATTGGGCTCGAAACAGTAACATTAGGCGGTAAATATTTTAAAAGTTATATCAAAGAGGGTGACAAGATATCACAGGGAGACCTTATGATTGAGTTTGATTTAAATAGTGTTGTAGAAGAGGGGTTTGATATTATCACTCCTGTAGTCATTACTAATTCAGATGACTACTCGTATTTTGAATTATCTGAAAAAAACATCACAACTATTTCTGATGCAATTATATCCTTGAAAAAGGAGGCATAAGATGAACTTCCCGAAAGATTTCTTATGGGGCGGAGCGATATCTGCTAATCAAGCCGAGGGAGCATTTGATTTTGGCGGAAAAGGTTTAAGTATTCAGGATGTTATGCCAAAAGGGGTCGTAGGGCCAAGAACTAATGGACCAACGGCAGATAACCTAAAACTAGTCGGAATTGATTTTTATCACAGATATAAAGAAGATATTAAACTTTTTTCTGAGATGGGTTTTAAGGTATTTAGAACATCAATTGCCTGGAGTCGTATATTTCCTAATGGTGATGATCAGACCCCAAATGAAGAGGGGTTGTGTTTCTATGATAATTTATTCAATGAATGTCAAAGGTATGGAATAGAGCCGATGGTGACTATGTCCCATTATGAGACACCATTAAATCTTGCGAAAAAGTATAATGGCTGGGCTAGTAGAGAACTTATTGGTTTCTTTGAAAAATATGCGACAACTTTGTTTGAGAGATACAAAGGGAAAGTTAAGTACTGGCTTACTTTCAATGAAATAAATTCAGTGCTTCATGAGCCTTTTATGAGCGGAGGAATTTTAACCCCTAAAGAAGACCTTGCAAACCAGACTCTTTACCAGGCTGTACATCATGAGCTAATAGCAAGTGCACTGGCAATAAAAATTGGCCGAGCAATCATGCCCGAAGCTAAGTTCGGTTGTATGTTACTTAGCATGCCGAGTTACCCGCTTACACCGCATCCCGATGATGTTATTGCTACTATGAAAGCTGAACATCTGAATGATTTTTTTGGCGATGTACAGGTTAGGGGGCGGTATCCAGGTTATATGATGAGATATTTTGCAGATAACAATATAAAAGTTAATTTTGAAAAAGAAGACATAGATATTCTTATGAATACTGTCGATTTTGTTTCTTTTAGTTATTATATGAGTTCGTGTGAAACTGCTGATAAAAGTATTGCACCTGGTCTGGGGAATCTGATAGGTGGCGTGCCAAACCCACATTTAAAACAAAGTGAATGGGGCTGGCAAATTGATCCACAAGGGTTACGATATGCACTTAATCGTTTATATGACAGGTATCAAAAGCCGTTATTCATTGTTGAAAATGGAGTTGGAGCTAAAGATCAATTAACATTTGATGAAAATGGAAGCAAAACGGTTAATGATGATTACAGAATAGATTATATGTCTAAACATCTTGTGCAGGTTGCAGAAGCAATCAGTGATGGTGTGCCAGTGTTAGGATATACTTCTTGGGGATGCATTGACCTTGTTAGTGCCTCAACAGCGCAGTTAAGCAAACGGTATGGATTTATTTATGTTGACCGCAACGATGATGGAAATGGTTCGCTGGAAAGAACAAGGAAAAAATCATTTTTTTGGTATAAAAAAGTTATAGAGTCTAATGGCGCATCACTTAAGGATTCATAACTAAACATTCTTCTTGCTGTGGTACATTGGGGATTGAAGTTGCAGCAGTAGTGCCTCTGATAAGAGGCGCTACTGGGAGACTGTAATTAAAATTGTGTAATTGCCTGTTTTTGATATGTTCACTCCAGTAACGGAGACAGGCAAATTATGGACGAGAAGAAACTTAAGGCCCTTGCAGCTGAACTGACCAAAGGCCTCCAAACTGAGGCCGACCTTTTCTGGCTTGTTCTTCCGCCACCCACGGAGAACGCCGCCTGACACTGTTGTATAAACCGTACTTCACTTCAGGCGGTGGCTGTCTTTTGGAGAATGGCCAACTCCTCATCTCTCTGGGCCAGTTGACGTTTAAGGTGGTCTTTTACTGACAATTCAGTGCGCGTTCGCGATAGGCTTTAGGCGACAATCCATACTGTTTCTTGAAGGCTCTGCTGAAATGGGTACAGTGAGTGAAGCCCCATTCGAATGCGATTTGCGAGATAGGCTTATTCTTCAATGCACTGTTTTCCAGATCGCGGCAGCAGAATTCTAACCGTTTTATCCAGATATATTGGGCAAGAGGCATCCCTTCCGCTTCAAATATACGATACAGTGAGCTAACAGACATATTCATTGCTACCGCAATGCTAGAGACCGAAAGTTCAGATTCTGCAATATTCATTTCAATGAATTTCTTTATTCTTTTCAGATGATAAGACTTGACTGTCGTCAATTGAGAATGATTATTTTGCGGCATACTTAGTAGCGCACCAGATACCATATCCATAATGGCTTTAGATACACCAGTTTGCGCCGCTTCTGGCAAAGAGGGTAGATGACTTAAAGACGTGAGAAACTGGGTAAGTATTTGCCCAATTGCATTCTGTCCTGACATTTTGTAAGCACAAAGCCTTTCTGGGGCAGCGATATATTGCTTGAGTAGCATCCGTGGTATGCGTAGCACCAGCTTTTCAAAATCCTCGTTGAAACCCATATTGTAAGGACGAATACTGTCAAAGAGAATGAAATCACCGGGCTGAAGTCGCTCTGTACGATCATCCTGCTCAAGATAACCCGAGCCGCTAAGCTGAAGGCTGAAAAGAAAGTATTCTTCATCTCGTCGATCAAGGCGAATCTGACGACTGTTTCTCGATACGGAATGTCTGCTGGCACTCAGTTTCATTATATCTATATCAGAGATACGATCGTGGGAGAGTTGAGCTTCTATATTCTTGCATGATGATGACTTTTCTACTCCTAAGTCAAGTGTGACGAATCGTTCGCACACTATTTGGTGCCAGAAGTCATAGCGCTGTAATTGCGGTAATGATTGGGTACTGATCAGCATGCTTTCTCCTCAACCTGAAACAATATATGTATTCTCTGCTAATGCAAAACTGATGCCTCTTTATTAGTGACAGTAGTATTGGTTAAATCGCCCAGTAATCCCAGACATCTGATCGTCACAACGTGCATTCTACTTGTAAAGGGAGTCAGAAGAGTAACAAGTAGTGCACCAATGTGATGCTAATCACAGAATGCTATGCCTCATATGTGGGCAAACGTGTGAGTGAGAAGCAGGCGTAATTCTATCGGTAAATCCAGTCCAGTTGATAGTATTAACTGCCTGTAATAATTACCCAGCTCTTTCGCGTGATGAAAGCGATGACAATAACAATTTATATTCCTGGGGTAGTTATGATGAATCAAAATAAAGTGTTGGCTGGTTTATTTGTTGTCACGGGGTGTTTTTCTGCGAATGCAATGTCACATGGTGCCTTTGATTCTGATTCCCCTTGGGCATTTGGCGATTGGAGTGGAACCCGTACCGAGCTCAGTCAGCTTGGTTTTAATTTCGCTCTACAATATCTCAATGAAACGGCTGTCAATGTTGTCGGGGGGTATGATAGTTCTTCTGATGTTGGTACCTCCGACCAAACCATGGCGCTTTTTAACTACGATTTAAGTAAAATGACAGATGTTGATGGTCAGTTTAACTTTATTCTGACAAATCGAAATAATCATCGTCTTAATACCATTGAGCGTACGAGCGATCCTCGCTCTGGAACTCTCCCCAACCTCAGTCAGGAGGTTTGGGGCTATGGTTCAGTAAACCGCATCACACGCCTGACTTATACGCAGGGAATTGCCGATAGGCTATTCCAGTTTACCGCTGGTAAAATGACGCCGACGGCTGACTTTTTCCCAAGCTATCCGGAATTTCAATCGCTGCTTAACAGTGGGACGGTTCCGGGTATCAGCCCTATCTGGTATGGCTGGCCAATTGGCTCCTGGGGGGTGCATCTGACCATGAATATTTCGCCGGAAGTCTACTTACGTGCAGGTGTTTTCCAGCAAAATCCTGAATTAACGAAAAACAGTAAGGGTATGTCTCTTACTTTTTCTGGCGGGAGAGGCGAAATTTATCCGATATTATTAGGATGGAGGCCTCATTGGGGGGATAGAAAACTGGCTGGTAATTATTTTATTGGTGCTTTCTATAGCAACGTCACTTCTGATGATGTTTATCAGGGCGTAAACGGTGGAGCACAGGCGCTTAATCCGACCGCTGGATTCAAACAACACAACAACAAGCGCGCAGCGTGGGTGTACCTTGATCAGCAACTGACTGGGCCGGGTGGAGACAGCAAGCAAGGTCTGAAAGTCTATATTAACGGAGAAATGAACGATAAGGATACCTCGGTACTGCAATACGCTTACGGCGCCGGAGTGTATTATACCGGGCTGTTTGAAAGTCGTCCCGATGATATTATTGCCCTTGCTTCAACTTATATAAAAATCAATGACCGCTGGTCGAATAATCGTTCTCTGGCCAATGAGTTAGCGGGGATCTCTGATTCGTCCAACCCGTTGTATCTGCCTCCCGGTAGTGGTGAATTATCTACTGAACTTTTCTATCGCATCAAAGCAACGGGCTGGCTGACGCTGCAACCTAATATTCAGTATTACCATTCTCCAGGCGCTGTGAACACAGTTCCTAATGCATGGGTTGTTGGATTACAGACGAAGATCGATTTCTAACCGCAGCAGATATCCGTTATTGAAAATCAGGTTCAGCAGGGCTCGTGTATGCTGAACCAACTGCGGTTACCTTTGTTATTTTACATCTAGCGGTGACACCACCCAATAAATATCTGAACAACATTAAGAATGTAAGCATTCATTCATGACGATGGATGCTTTGTTTAAAATAATCTCTTTGGTCAGCACAATTGTGCATATTGGTTATCCATCTGTCAGAGGTTTAAATTCATAATACATTGATGATTTAGCGTCCTTAATAGAATAGTGAAGTAAGAACTAATGTATATACACCTATTTTTGTTTTACTTACTTTTTGAAAGATACTTCAGTTTAGTTTGGCACTGTTCACCGGGAGGTGACCACTTATTTTTTCTACCAAAGAGAAAAGTGCAACGATATCATTTCCAGATTCCATCATAAGTAAAAGCTATCTTACTTGGAAAATAAACAAATACCTGCAATAAACTCAGTTCATTCCTTTAATGAAATTTGTTCAATCATAGTGGAAACATCATCCATTCGAGGAACTAACAATGATATCCGTATCCCATTCTCCATCTTACCGCGTAGCATGCGTACAAGCAGCACCTGTATACATGAACCTTGATGCAAGCATCGACAAAGCCATCGATATAATAGCTGCTGCTGCTGCTAACGGTGCCCGACTCGTAGCATTCCCAGAAAACTTCCTTCCCGGTTATCCATGGTTTGTCTGGTTAGGCTCCCCTGCGTGGGCAATGCAGTTCATGAAAAATTATCACAAACAGGCTCTGATTGTGGGGAGCGAGCAGTACATGCGTCTGGAACATGCCGCGGCCCAACATAAAATTCACTTGGTGATGGGCTTTACTGAGAAAGATGGCGGCAGTCTCTATATGTCACAAGCAATTATTGATGAAACAGGCAAAACCATTGCTACCCGCCGTAAACTTAAGCCAACGTTAGCCGAGCGACTTGTCTTTGGTGAAGGTGATGGTGGAGATATAGCAGTACATGATACTGCGCTTGGAAAGCTTGGGGCACTTTGCTGCTGGGAACATATACAGCCTTTAACTAAATTTGCCATGTACAGTCAGCATGAGCAAATTCACGTTGGCGCATGGCCAAGTTTTTCTCTTTACAATGAAGTAACCCCTGCAATCAGCGGTGAAGTTAATATAGCCGTTTCAAGAACCTATGCGGTAGAGGGCCAGTGCTTTGTTATTGCACCTTGCGCTATAACTCCCAAAGAAACGGTTGATACTTTATGTACGACAGATAGCCACCACAACCTACTTAAATCTGGTGGAGGATTTGCACGGATTTATGGTCCCGATGGTGCTTCCCTTGCAACACCACTGTCCGAAGATGAGGAAGGCATTCTTTATGCAGACATCAATTTGGATGATATTACCATGGCAAAAATATCAGGGGATGCAGTCGGTCACTATTCACGTAATGATGTTACGCGCCTGATTTTTAATCGTAATTCCTTACGCCCGGTACACCAAAAAGGACAGCCTATTTTCGGGGACGACGAAATCATCCCCCAAAAAGACGAAAATGTCTGACAAAAAAATTACTAACATCAGGGTAAGTGCATGAATAAATGGTCAATTAATAGCGTACTTTATGAACAATACATTATTCTTCAGCTTTCCCTGCTGTTTGGTGCTGATATGGATCATCTCAACATGGGAAAGGGGGGAGTCTATTATGCTGCATAGTTCGAAAAAATACCATTATCTCATTATCAGTTTTTTTACAATTAATGACTGATATTACCTACGTTGTAAAACGGCTTAATGAAACTCTGCAACTTAGAGAGTTGCTGGGTATTCGATTCAAGCAGACTATTGCTATGAGACATACGATAACTGCGTATAATTTTTTAAAATGAAAAAACTTGCCAGAAAATGAAATGAATACAAATATTTTTTATGGGTTACGCCTGGTTATTGCAGCTTGGTTATCTTTTTCAATTGCTGTACTATTCGGTGTCGAAAACGCATACTGGGCAGCTATGCCCGTGTGGGTTATTTCTCAGCAAACACGCGGACTTATGTATCAGAGAGGATTTTATCGTATAACCGGAACGTTAGTAGGTGCCGTAATTGGTCTTGCCATTTTGAAAATAACCATTCACCCATGGATATTAATTTCAATATTATTCATAACGATCTTCGTCACCATTTTTCTTATGCGCACCAGTCATGGTGCTAAAGGTTATGCACCACAAATGACCGCGGTTACGATAGTCATTATTTTGATTCCTGCGCTGTTTTTTAAGCAGCACGCTTGGGCACTCGCCTTATCGCGTATTGAATGCACATTTATTGGTGTCATTGTTGTAACGCTAATTACCAGTCGTTTCACTCTTAACGAAAAAGATACTGTTTGGTATAAGGGACTATTGAAATGGCAAGATACCAAAGCATACGCGGATCCTGGCTCGCCAAAACAAGCACTCTGCTTCGCCGCGATGGCTAGCACAGGCACTTTGATATGTGCATGTGTTTTTCATTTGAGTAGCTGGAAAACAGGAGAACTTGTAACTCTCGGAGTATGTATCTTCACCATGGCACTCGCAAGCCTACAGAATCCCTATGATATGGCGTTGAAAATGTTATTTGGTGTCATCTGCGGCGTCATGCTGGCCTTTGTTTACCGTATTAGCATTCAACCTTATCTAACCAATACAATCGTGACGGTGGTGACAATAATCCCATTTTTTCTGTTAGGCGGCATTCTAAGATGTTGGAAGAAAACAGCAGCACCAGCATTAGACGGGAATATGTGTTTCCTGCTAGCAAGTCAGGCAGGAATGACTAGCGTTACCACTAAAATTGCATTAAACGAATGCTTGGCACTGATGCTGGCTGTCGCTCTGGTGGCATGTACGTATCGAGTTATTCTCCGGCCAGTAGCCTAAATACGCTCAAGACACATTACATTTAGTTCATTAACGATATGATATGGTTCCTGTTATGTCCGTTGCATGCCGTAAGATCACCATTATCGACCTAATAAGATGGTTTATCTCTAGTTCTAATCATACTACCCCAATTCCATTTTCTATAGACGTCCCCATAATTATCATTGCTTTGTCCGAAATAACTTGTTCAAAGCATGCACTTGTTTTGTTAACTCCTGCACTGATGACACAAGATCAGCAATGATGGCTACATAGTCCACGTTCATTACCTGAAACTTTTCCCCATCGATCTCCTGCTCGCGTCCCATAAAGGTGTAAGTTGAGTCCACAGTATCAGCCTGCTGCGCGATAAATCCACGGCGTCGACGGTTTTCTCCTTTCATCTGATACTCGCACCCCCCTAACCTTTCAACACGCTGTAGTGCATTTTGAGGAGCTTCCGTGAAACCCTCTTTCAATCGCACGTCTGATCCGGTGGTCATGACGTCACCTTTTCCGGTGGAGATGGTGCCGCCAGCCCGGAAAATCCATGCATCAGTGCGTCCGAAGCCATCTGCGTACAGCACCAGCCGGTGCTCAGTGCCTACCTGCTCCTCCATGTACATCTGCACGTAAGCACCGTCCACATCACCGTAAGCCCCGCGCCCCTGCATCATGGATCTGACAGGATTGGAGGTCAGTTGCATTCCGGTTGCCGGGTTGGCTGGCATGGTAGATGATGCCGTGATCCTCCCGTCCGTTACCCAAAAACTTTGTACCTGCGCGTTCAGGCGGTTCTGCCTGTCGTGGATAAGGCGAGCGGTATAATCCGCACTGCTGCCGTTGTAGTGGAAGTCAATATAAGGCGTGCTCATTGACAGCTCGATCGCCTGCGTCAGGGCCTTCCCCTTTTACGATGTTGCTCCGGACGTAGTTCGCGCCACCATGGAAATCGCTTATTTGTGTCTGGCCAGACAAAGCGATGTGCTGGCTTTGACTGAAGACCAGATACGGGAAACCGGGATCTTTATCCGCTAGGGCAAAACAGGCGTGAAGCAAATCAAAGCATGGTCGCCGCGCCTGCGCGCAGCTGTCTCCCTCGCCCGCTCCCTGCCGTTAAAGCCTGGCATCCGTAGCCTGTTTGTCATTCACCAGACCAGTGGCAGCAAATACACCCGAGACGGTTTTAACTCCCGCTGGCGCGACGCGAAAATTGCAGCGCAGGAAAAGAACCCACACCTGCAGATAGACTTCACTTTCCACGACCTGAAGGCGAAAGGTGTCTCTGATCTGGAAGGAAGCCTCGAGGAGAAACAGGCTATTTCAGGACATAAGAACTCAAGACAAACGGCGATTTACGACAGGAAAACTAAAATTGTGCCGGTTGTCGGCGGTCAGAAAAAATGAATGGCTATGCGTTCGCGGAAAAAACATCTTCGGACGCATATTCGGAAACGGAGATTTCAGAAATGAAAAAACCACCCGTAGGTGGTTTCACGACACTGCTTATTGCTTTGATTATTCTGCTTTTATCCCAATGGTACCCGGAACGAGACTTGAACTCGTACAGCCTATGGCCGAGGGATTTTAAATCCCTTGTGTCTACCGATTCCACCATCCGGGCTCGGGATGTAAATTGGAGGCGCGTTCCGGAGTCGAACCGGACTAGACGGATTTGCAATCCGCTACATAACCGCTTTGCTAACGCGCCTTAATGCTTAAACACCCGCAGCTGCCGATGTTTTTAATCTGGAGCGGGAAACGAGACTCGAACTCGCGACCCCGACCTTGGCAAGGTCGTGCTCTACCAACTGAGCTATTCCCGCATCACCAAGCAAATTTGCTAATCACTTGATTTTGTTATCGTCTGGCAAGCTGTGCTGCCGTTCGATGCGATGCATTCTACTTACCTGGCGAAATGAGTCAACGATATTTTTTAAATCCCTGTGTCGTTTGCTGAAATTTGCGGCGAAACGATCACTGTTCAAGCAAATCTCCACGCGCGGCGTTCAAATACTGCAGCATAGACCACAGCGTCAGCACCGCCGCCACGAGGAACAGGGCAATTCCGGCCCACTCGACCCACGCGTTTGGCCGCCACAACATCCACACCAGCGCCGTCATCTGCGCGGTCGTTTTGACTTTCCCGATCCAGGATACCGCCACGCTGCTGCGTTTACCCAGTTCGGCCATCCACTCACGCAGCGCAGAAATAATAATTTCACGAGCGATCATGGTCGCCGCCGGCAGGGTTACCCACCAGGTATGATAGTGCTCAACCACCAGCACCATCGCAATCGCCACCATCACTTTATCGGCAACCGGGTCAAGAAAGGCGCCGAAACGCGTGCTCTGATTCCAGCGGCGGGCCAGATAACCATCAAACCAGTCGGTAACGGCAGCGATAAAAAAGATCAGGGCGCAGGCAAAAGGCGCCCAGACGAAAGGCAGATAAAACGCCAGCACAAAGAACGGTATCAGGATGACGCGAAACAGAGTAAGCAATGTAGGGATATTAAATTGCATAGTGACAGGTAACTATCTGTTAGAAGTAAAAATTAGCCCTATGTTGCTACAGAGCCCCTAATGTTTCAACGAGTAGAAGATCTTTTCTGCCAGACCGTGAGATATCCCCGGTACTTTGGCTATCTCCTCGACGCTGGCCTGCTGTAACCCTTGCAGCCCGCCCATATACTTCAGCAGCATCTGGCGGCGTTTCGGCCCTACCCCTTCGATAGTCTCCAGTGAACTGGTGCTTTTCACTTTTGCCCGTTTTTTACGATGCCCGGCAATGGCATGATCGTGGGATTCATCGCGAATATGTTGAATAACGTGCAGCGCAGGTGAATCAGGCGGCAGGTTAAACCCCTCGCCTTCTGGTTCGAAGAATAACGTTTCCAGCCCGGCTTTACGATCGCTACCTTTTGCCACCCCCAATAAGAGAGGATGCTGTTTATCCCATGGCACATCCAGCCCGGCAAAAACGCTTTTCGCCTGCCCAAGCTGGCCTTTACCGCCGTCTATCAGGATAACGTCAGGAATCTTGTTCTCTTCTATCGCCTTACCGTAGCGGCGGCGCAGAACCTGATTCATCGCCGCATAATCATCACCCGGCGTAATGCCGGTAATATTGTAGCGTCGATACTCGGCGCGCAGCGGCCCGTTACTGTCGAACACCACACAGGAAGCCACCGTTTGTTCACCCATAGTATGGCTGATATCAAAGCATTCCATGCGTTTAACGGCCGGCAGTTTAAGTACGGTAGCCAGGGCCTGTAGACGTTGCTGGATAGTCGACTGCTGGGAAAGCCGGGTCGTCAGCGCCGTTGCCGCATTGGTTCGCGCCAGCTTCAGATAGCGAGCGCGGTCGCCGCGCGGTTTCGTCTGGACGTTCACCCGACGCCCCGCCAGTTCGGAGAGCGAATCCGCCAGCAAGGTTTTATCGCCAAGATTAAAATCGAGCAGAATCTCTCCCGGCAGGGTACGCATCTGGCTGCCCTGCAGGTAGAACTGGCCAACAAACGTTTCCACCACTTCGCCGAGTTCCGTACCGCCGGGCACTTTCGGGAAATAGCTGCGGCTGCCGAGGAC
Organism: Raoultella sp. T31; assembly: GCF_002806725.1. NCBI lineage: Bacteria > Pseudomonadati > Pseudomonadota > Gammaproteobacteria > Enterobacterales > Enterobacteriaceae > Klebsiella > Raoultella sp. T31. The sequence goes on along the minus strand of NZ_PIBO01000001.1, from coordinate 42,202 downwards.
TTTCCCCTGACGGATAAACAGCACGTGGACGCAGGCCATGCCCGCATCAAAGGCGACGCCGATAACGTCGAGGTCATCGCCGGTATTCGAGACGAACTGTTTCTCGGTCACCCGGCGTACGGCCTGAATCTGATCGCGAATGCGCGCGGCCTCTTCAAACTCCAGCGCCTGGCTGGCTTTCTCCATCCGGGCAATTAGCTGCGTCAGCACCTGATCATCTTTGCCCGCGAGGAACAGCCGCACATATTCCACCTGCTGCGCGTACTCCTCTTCGCTCACCAGCCCTGACACACAGGGTCCCAGGCAGCGACCAATCTGATACTGCAGGCACGGACGCGACCGGTTACGGTACACGCTATTCTCGCACTGGCGCACAGGGAAAATTTTTTGCAGCAGCGCAAGCGTCTCGCGAACCGCATAACCATTCGGGAAAGGGCCGAAATACTCGCCCCTGGCGTGTTTCGCACCGCGGTGCATGGCCAGGCGCGGGTGGGTATCGCCGCTAAGGAAAATAAAGGGATAGGATTTGTCATCGCGCAGCAGCACGTTATAACGCGGCTGGTACAGCTTGATGTAGTTGTGCTCCAGCAGCAGCGCTTCCGTTTCCGTATGGGTTACGGTCACGTCGATTTGCGCAATCAGTGCCACCAGCGCTTCGGTTTTACGCGAAGCCAGGTTGCTCCGAAAATAGCTGCTCAGCCTTTTTTTCAGATCTTTTGCTTTACCAACATAGATGACGGTACCGCCAGCATCATACATGCGATAGACGCCCGGCTGGCTGGTTACCGTTTTCAGGAAAGCTTTTGCGTCAAAAACATCACTCACTGACTTGCTAACGACTCCGCATTGCACAGACCATGACGAATGGCCAGGTGGGTCAACTCGACGTCACCGTGGATGTTTAATTTACTGAACATCCGGTAGCGATAGCTGTTCACGGTTTTGGGGCTCAGGTTTAACTGCTCTGAGATCTCATTCACCTTCTGACCCCTGGTGATCATCAGCATAATCTGCAATTCGCGTTCAGACAAACTGGCAAAAGGCGATTCGGTCTTTTCCGGTTCAATCTGACTAAGCGCCATTTGCTGGGCGATATCGGAAGCAATATAGCGTTGGCCGGACGCCACGCAGCGAATGGCATTCACCACTTCCTGCGGCGCAGCACCTTTACTCAGATAGCCTGCGGCGCCAGCCTGCATCACTTTTGCCGGCAGCGGGTTCTCAGTATGCACGGTGAGCATAATCACTTTGGTGTCGACAATGGAACGCGCAATCTTGCGCGTGGCTTCCAGACCGCCAATCCCCGGCATGTTCATGTCCATCAGAACAACATCAACGGAATTGGCGCGACACCATTTCACGGCATCCTCGCCGCAGCAGGACTCACCGACAACTTTAATCCCTTTTATATCTTCCAGAATGCGTCGTATCCCTGCGCGCACTAGCTCGTGGTCATCAACAAGAAGGACGTTGATCAAAGGAATAATCTCCAGAATTAGGGACAACGCTACGGATAGCTTATCTCATACATATTACCGGGTTTTATCGTCACTTTAAAAGCCAAAAAAATGCCCTACGGAAAGTTTCTTGCCCGGATATGTCAATCTGTCTGCACAGCAACTGGAAACTTATAGATAACAGTAAGTTGTATTACGCTTCATTTTTAACATTTGCCCTACAAAAACATCCGCGTGGCGCGGCGATAGCGCATGGCTAAATACGAAACTAAAGATGTAACAATAATTAACTATGAAAAACAGCAGCGCAAAATTAACCGGCGACGCGAGTGCAGAGTACGTATTATTCAGACAATTAATCCGCCAGCACCTCTGATGAGAGAACATAAATCACGCGCTCCTTTTTTTCTCGTCGCTTGTGGTATACTGCGTCGCCTTAACATTTAGTATTGCGCAAAAGCGCCGATAGCAAACGAGGATATCGATGAGCACTCCAGATTTTTCCACTGCAGAAAATAATCAAGAACTGGCGCAGGAAGTGACCTGCCTGAAAACGCTGCTGACGCTGATGCTCCAGGCAATGGGCCAGGCGGATGCGGGTCGGGTGATTATTAAAATGGAAAAACAGATCACGCAGATGGAAGATGAGGCTCAGGCTGCCGTATTCTCCAGCACCGTTAAGCAAATTAAACAGGCTTACCGCCAGTAACAGTCAACCGGCTGTGAATTCAGCACAGCCGGTCCCTACGTCTGACACGCAGAACGTCCTGCCCGCTCAAATTAAACCGGTCGCCACCGCGTAACAGGCGATTTGCGTTTTATTTGGCGCATTGAATTTGCGTTGCATATTTTTTTGATGGAAATTAACCGTATTTTCTGAGATGGAGAGAATAATCGCCACTTCAGCCGATGTTTTTCCCTCTGCCGTCCATTTCAATATTTCCAGTTCGCGACGACTAAACTTCATTTCCGGCGGCATGACCATCGCATCTTCCAGACGCAATAATGTCAACAGACTCAACTCAATCAGCGTTCTTAAGCGCATCTCCTGCTCGTCTTCATGAAAAGGCCCTGCGCTATGGTTTTGGCCGGAAACGGACAAAAAACCCTGAGCATGATTAGGCAAGATCAGACACTGGGTAACCCCCTTGTTCAACCCGTGATCGCGCGCGCTATCCCACAATTCCGGCGTATCGCGAAAGAGCCCGTCATCCCACGGCAGATGGCCGCGAAGAAAGTTTTCAGGGCGCAATACCGGATCGATAGCAAAATAATTCTCAGCCTGGTAGTGTGTCATCCATGCTTGCGGATAGGTCGATTGCAGCGTAATCCTCGGCCGGGTAAACGGCACGGGATGGCGTACGCAAAGCGCAAAATAGTCATATTCCAGCCCTTCTGTTTGTTGTTGCAGGAGATTATAAACATCCCCTCCCGCGGTGATTGACTGAAATTGTTGCAGCATTTCCCGCCGCCAGCTGAAAAAATCATTGTCCCTCATAACCGACCAAATAACTCCTGAGTAATAATCATTATTAGAAATACAGAAAACTAACACATAAATCTTATTTATATGTATAAAATATCGTATGCATCGCACTTATTAGATCATGACTGGCGCTCTTCACCCGTGCCAGGACAAAAAGTATGTCGGAGCCTTTTTCGCTGACCACGATATATTCCCTTCTATGGCAAGCCTTTAGTTCCCTTCCGGCCCCGGAAATCGAATTTACCCAGCCGGGGGCGCTGCGTTCCTGCTATGCCGTCACCGATTCTTCGCCTCTATCCCGTCGACAGGCGTCTGCCTCGCAGCAGGCCGCTGCCCGGCATTCGGGTGCTCGATCTGACGCGGATTATTGCCGGACCGGTAGCCACTCGTCTGCTCGCCGGTCCCGGTGCGCACGGCTGAATATAAAAACGGCCAACGATAAGCAACATTTAATAGATTTGCTCTGTCAGGCTGACGTTCTCGTACACGGTTACCGTGCCGATGCGCTGGACGCCCTGGGATTAGATAGCGAGACGCGGGCGCGGCTCAGGCCAGGACTGGTCGATGTCTCGCTGAATGTCTGGGGATGGAGCGGCCCGTGGCGCAACCGCCGCGGTTTTGACAGCCTGGTGCAGATGCCCTGCGGGATAGCCGCCGCCAGTCAACAGTGGCGCCAGGCGGATAAACCGCTGCCGCTACCGGTGCTCTGGTCGCGGCCGTCCTCACCGCTGGGGACGGCCGCCGCGAGCGGGTAAACATTACTGCATCAGAAATTTTTCAAGGAACTGGCGGGTGCGCGGCTGCTGCGGGTTGGCAAACAGCGCTTTCGCCTCACCCTGTTCGACGATACGCCCCTGGTCCATAAAAATTGCGCGGTCCGCAACATCGCGGGCAAAGCTCATTTCATGAGTCACGATGACCATCGTGCGCTTCTCCTGCGCCAGCTGGCGAATGGTGTTCAGCACCTCGCCAACCAGCTCAGGATCGAGAGCCGACGTCGGCTCGTCAAACAGAATCACATCCGGGCGCATCGCCAGCGCCCGCGCAATGGCCACACGCTGCTGCTGACCACCGGACAGGCGACGAGGATAGCTGTTTTCTTTGCCGCTCAGCCCCACTTTCGCCAACAGTTCCCGGGCGCGAACCATGGATTCGTTTTTATCCTCACCCTTAACGATAACCGGCCCTTCAATGATGTTTTCCAGTACCGTGCGATGCGGGAACAGGTTGAAATTCTGGAACACGAAGCCCACATGCTGGCGCAGGCGGCGAATCAACCCTTTTTGCTGGCTGAAACTGCGCGCGGTATCAATGGTCACATCGCCCACCCGAATGGTTCCGCTTTCCGGCTGTTCCAGCAGGTTAATACTGCGCAGCAGCGTTGTTTTACCGGACCCGCTAGGGCCGATGATCGCCACCACTTCCCCCGCCTGCACATTGAGGTCGATACCGTGCAGTACCGTCTGGCCGTGGAATTTTTTCACCAGGTTTTTGACTTCAATGGCACTCATTTTGGATCACGCTCCTGGCGATTCAGCTGGTTTTCAAAATAGTTTTGCAGCGAGGACAGCACCGTCGCCATCACCCAGTAAATCAGCGATGCGGCCAGATACATGGTGAACACTTCCAGGGTGCGCGAGGTAATCAGCTGCGCCTGACGGAACAGCTCCGGAACCTGAATGGTGGCCGCCAGCGAGGTATCTTTTACCAGACTGATAAAACTATTGGAGAGCGGCGGCAGCGCCACCCGCGCAGCCTGCGGCAAAATCGCCCGGCGCAGGGTCTGCCACGGCGTCATACCGATACTGGCCGCCGCTTCCCACTGCCCTTTGTCAATCGAGGCAATCGCCGCACGCAGCGTTTCCGCGGCGTACGCTGCGGTATTCAGCGACAGGCCGATCATCGCCGCCGGAATGGGGTCAAGCTCAATGCCAAACTGCGGCAGACCGTAATAGATCATAAACAGCTGGGCAATCAGCGGGGTACCGCGGAAGATGGAGATATACATTCTCGCCAGCCATTTCACCGGCCACAGAGGCGACATGCGCATCAGTGCGAGGATAAAGCCCAGCACCAGGCCAAAGAACATACCGCCGATGCTCAGCTGTAACGTAAACACCGCGCCTTTGAGCAGAAAGGGCGCGGAATCAATAACCAGTTGGATACTCTCTTGCATTCTGTATGTTCTGCTTTAGATATGGGGATGATAGGCAAACAGCGCCGGCGCTCCACCCGTGTGGATAAATAAAATCGGCCCTTCATCCTTAAAGCGCTTCTGATTAATGCCGTCGATCAACCCGGCCATCGCTTTACCGGTATAAACCGGATCCAACAGAATGCCTTCCAGCTGCGCCAGCAGCTTCACGGCCTCCATTCCTTCGTCGTTCGGCGTGCCATATCCTGGCGCAAAATAGTCATCCCACAGCTGAATCCCGGCCGTGGCCTGTAGCTCCAGGCTATTCGCCACCGCCTGCTGAAGCGCAACGACTTTCGGCAACTGATCCGCCGCCTTGCGTGATACGGTGACGCCAATCAGCTCGGCCTCTGGCATCAGCTGTTCCAGTCCTACGGCCAGCCCGGCATGAGTACCCGCGCTGCCGGATGCGACCACGATGGAAGAGAGCTCAACGGCGCCTTCGCACTGCTGGGCGATTTCAAGGGCGCTTTCCACATAGCCCAGCGCGCCAAGCGCGTTTGAGCCCCCCACCGGAATGACATAGGGCCGATAGCCCTGCGCTTCGATGCGGGTTGCCAGTTCTTCGAGCTGAACATTGGGCTGAGTCAGCGCATCGCACATCTCCACCTGGGTATTAAACAGATCAAGCAGCAGGCGGTTACCGTTGGTCAAATAGTTCTCGGCACGAGTGCCAATGGGGTTTTCCAGCAGCGCAACGCAGTGCAGACCCAGTTTCGCGGCCACCGCCGCCGTTTGACGAACGTGGTTCGACTGAATCGCGCCGGCGGTGATTAACGTATCCGCCCCTTCACGCAGCGCATCTGCCGCCAGGAACTCCAGCTTACGCAGCTTATTGCCGCCCATCGCCAGCGGGGTCACGTCGTCGCGTTTAATAAAAATCTCGCGCCCCAGATGATCGGACAGACGCGGTAGATATTCCAGCGGCGTCGGCGCGCCAATCAATTCCAGGCGCGGGAAGCGCGTTAAATTTTGCAGTGACATGGTACCTCCTGACTGAGTTATCTTTATTATGCACACACTGGCGTACGAAATAAAAAAAGGCGCTATCAATAGCGCCTTTTTTCACCGCCAGCCGTTACTTTGTCACGTCAGCGCCAAACCATTTTTCCGACAGCGCTTTCAGGCTGCCATCTTTTTGCATATCGGCAATGGCGCCATCAATCGCTTTCAGCAGGTCTTCATTGCCTTTACGCAGCGCCACGCCAGACTCCTGACGAGAAAACGCTTCGCCGGTCACCGCCAGGGTATTGCCGGTTTTCTTCACCAGATCCAGCGCCGCCAGGCGATCGACCAGAATCGCGTCAATACGACCCACGCGCAGATCCTGATATTTCGTCGGGTCATCATCATAGGTACGGATATCTACGCCCTGGACGTTCTGGCGCAGCCACTCTTCGTAGTTAGTCCCCAGACCGACGCCGACTTTTTTGCCTTTCAGGTCAGCCGGTGTTTTGATAATGCCTTCGTTGCCTTTTTTCACCAGCGCCTGGATACCCGACACCGTATAAGGGGTAGAGAAGTCATACTTTTGCTTACGCTGGTCGGAAATGGTGACCTGGTTAATCACCACGTCAATACGTTTGGAATCGAGGGAAGCCAGCATGCCGTCCCATTTGGTCGGTTTCAGATCGGCCTTCACGCCCAGATGTTTCGCCAGCTCATTGGCAAAATCGACCTCGAAGCCGGTCAGCTTACCGTCGTCGCCCTGATAGCTAAACGGCGGATAGGTTCCTTCCAGGCCTACGCGCAGCGTCCCGCGCTCTTTAATCTGCCCCAGCAGATTTTCCGCCGCAAACGATTTTGCGCTGACGCCAGCCATTAAAACGACAGCCATCGCGCCCATCAGCGCCTGACGACCCAGAAGTGCTAATTTCATAGATGCCCCTGATAAATGAGATTTTCCCGTAGTGTAAGGCGTTTAGCGTCGCCCACCAACACCTATACGCTACAACTTATAGCGAAACATTATATACGCAGCGATTTAAGACATAGCGAAAAGAGCACCAAAATTCATCGAATTTGCTGGATATATCTCATACTGCAAAGGTCAGCTTGATGACGTCTGGAGCATGGAAGATGAAAAACCCCACGTTACTGCAGTGCTTTCACTGGTATTACCCCGCCGGCGGCGAGTTGTGGCGCGAAGTCGAAGCCCTGGCTCCGAACCTGAATGAAATTGGCATTAACATGGTTTGGCTACCGCCGGCTTACAAAGGCGCGTCCGGCGGATACTCCGTCGGCTACGATAGCTACGATCTGTTTGACCTCGGCGAGTTCGAGCAAAAAGGCTCTGTTGCCACGAAATATGGTGATAAAGCGCAGCTGCTTGCCGCCATTGCGGCCCTGCGCCAGCACGATATTGCGGTTCTGCTTGATGTGGTGGTCAACCACAAAATGGGCGCAGATGAAAAAGAGCCGGTTCGCGTGCAGCGCGTCGATGAGCAGGACCGGACGCAAATCGCCGAGGAGATTATCGAGTGCGAGGCGTGGACACGCTACACCTTCCCGGTCCGGGGCGGGCAGTATTCTCAGTTTATCTGGGACTACAAATGTTTCAGCGGCGTCGATCACATCGAAAATCCCGACGAGGACGGCGTTTTTAAAATTGTGAACGACTATACCGGCGAAGGCTGGAGCGATCAGGTCGATGATGAAATGGGTAATTTCGATTACCTGATGGGCGAGAATATTGATTTCCGCAATCATGCGGTCGCCGAAGAGCTGAAGTACTGGGCCCGCTGGGTTATGGAGCAAACCGGCTGCGACGGTTTCCGTCTCGATGCGGTGAAACATATTCCCGCGTGGTTTTATAAAGCGTGGATCGACCACGTCCAGCAAGTGGCGACAAAGCCGCTGTTTATCGTGGCGGAGTACTGGTCACACGAGGTGGATAAGCTCCAGCAGTATATCGAGCGCGTCGACGGTAAAACGATGCTGTTTGACGCCCCGTTGCAGATGAAGTTTCACGAAGCGTCACGCCAGGGTCGCGACTACGATATGAGTCAGATTTTTAGCGGTACGCTGGTTGAAACCGATCCGTTTCATGCCGTCACGCTGGTGACCAACCATGACACTCAACCCTTGCAGGCGCTGGAAGCCCCCGTTGAGCCGTGGTTCAAACCGCTGGCCTATGCGCTCATTCTGCTGCGCGAAAACGGCGTCCCCTCGGTTTTTTATGCCGACCTCTTCGGCGCCAGCTATGAAGATACCGGCGGCGATGGCCAGACCTATGCCATTGAGATGCCGGTTATTGAACAGCTGCATGAACTGATTGACGCCCGCCAGCGTTTCGCCCACGGCGTCCAGACGCTGTGGTTCGATCATCCCAACTGCATTGCCTTTAGCCGCAGCGGCACCGATGAGGATCCGGGGTGCGTCGTTGTATTGTCTAACGGCGATGAGGGAGAGAAGCTGCTGGCGCTGGGTGCCAACTATGGCAATAAGCGCTGGAAGGATTTTCTCGGCAATCGTCAGGAGGTGGTGGAAACCGACGACGAAGGCAGCGGCACCTTTACCTGTAACGGCGCAAGCGTCAGCGTCTGGGTCATCGAAGAGGTGCTGTAGTCGTTGAAAGCACGCGGGCTGAACGTCGCTTCAGCCCGCCCTGCATTAGTGCACGTTTTTCCCGGCAGCGGTTTTTTTCCACGCCTGCTCGCACTCGGCGGTCAGGCGGTTAACGCGAGTCAGGGTCATACGATCGTATTGCAGCGTGTTGCCTGAGCGCTCAACAGGATAAACCTCAAGCCTGGAGGTGACGTTGTAGACCTGATCATCGCGCTGCATTAATTTACCCGGCGTGGCGATGACGCGCTGCCACTGACGACAATCCAGGGTATCGCCATTTTTCGTCACAATCAGGCTGGCAATCGCGTCCGGGCTCATCATTTCACTCTGCGGACCTTTTGACTGCCAGTATCCCTCTAACCCGGCTGGCGCTGGCGCTTTGACGACGGTATCGTAATTATCAACCTGGACACACCCGGCCAGCATAAACAGCGCAGCGGCAATCACTATCTTTTTCATCATCCATCCCACAAACCGATAAAAAAGTATTGTGGCATTAAAGCGTTAAGCCCGCCACCCCTCCCGCAGAGCCGCAGCAAACTTGCCAACATCCGCGCGCGCACAACGTCACCGTTTCCCCCCGGAGAAGAATTATCCCGCTCGCCGTCGCATTATTAAATAACGAGAATGAAGAACCGCTGACAATATGCTGACTATTTACACAACCAACATAAGGAAAATCCTAAAAATATTTATTATTTGCCTTCCGAATTATCTGAAAAATAGGCAATTTTGCTTTTAATTCCCTCACATAACCCGGTCTCACATTACTTTGGGAGTATTCCTGGCAAATTATGGGCAATATTACGGAATAGTTTAGACTGCCGCATGGTTCCTGTGCTGAACCGGGTTTTTATTACCCACTTAAATGGATTTCATCGTGCTTGTCGGCGAGAGATAAATTATCGTTACGTGTTGATTGAGGATGGGTCATGTCAACGATTATCATGGATTTGTGCAGCTTTACCCGGCTGGGACTGACCGGGTATCTGACAAGCCGGGGAATAAAGAAGCGCGACATTAGTGAAGTACATTCTGTGGAATGCCTGCAAGAGGCCTGTGAATTCATGCGTCCGGCAGTGGTATTTATCAATGAAGATTGCTTTATTCATCATCCGGATAGCAATGAGCTTATCCGCCATATCATTTCCCGGTATCCCGGGACGTTATTTATTATCTTTATGTCGTTAGCTAACATTCATTTTGATCACTATCTGCTGGTACGTAAGAATTTGCTTATTAGTTCAAAATCACTGACGCCAAAAGACCTTGATGAAATCCTGGGTAATCGCCTTAAATACGATAACTACAGCAACGCCCGCATCAATATTCCGACACTGTCGCTCAGTCGTGCCGAATCGAATATGTTGCAAATGTGGATGGCGGGCTATAGCACGACGCAGATTTCAAGCCAAATGAACATTAAGGCGAAAACGGTTTCGTCGCATAAAGGAAATATTAAAAAGAAAATTCAGACCCACAATAAACAGGTGATTTACCACATCGTTCGCCTGGCGGAAAACATTACCAGCGGTATCCACGTTAACCTGCGCTGAACCAGGCGCCGGCAAAACTGGCGGCGCACTCCGCCAGTTCGGATGCCTCACGAACTAATCTTCTCTCTCAACAAAGATCCCGTCCGGATGCCCTGCTTCGTTAAAAAACCAGATCCCCAGCGGATAGTCTTCCAGCGCCACCAGATACATGGTCCCTTCACTAAACGACTCTATTGCCAGAACTACACCCGATCGACGAGGGCCACCGTCGGTCTTCACCGTGACACGATCGTTCACCTGCATAACTTACCTCCTCTATTTTTGAGCCAGTGTAGAACAAAACTGCCCGCGGTGCAGCGCCCTGCCCGGCGAGTGGCGTTTTTATAGACCATCCGGCATGGCGGCCAACCCCCTCTGATTTTATGCCTATACTTAAAGAGGCACGATCTGAGCCAAGCGAGGTAGGCATGATGAAAACCGCCAAAGGTAGTGGATATGCAGGAAGTCACGGGGTGAATGTCGATGTTGATGCCCTGCTGGCGGCGATTAATGAAATCAGCGAGAGCGAGATACGGCGTTCGCGGGACGATCCGCATCACGTCAGCGTTGATGGCCGCGACTATCACACCTGGTGCGAACTAGCGGAAGCGTTTGAACTCGATATTCATGACTTTAGCGTCACGGAGATCAACCGCTAGCCAGGTACAGGTGAAAAAAATCCCGACTCGCAGGAGTCGGGATGAAACTTGCTAATGCAAGAAGCACTTGAAAATTCGTTACACCGGGATATCCGTTGCCGGGAAACATTATCCTCAATTATTTTGTATGACAAGAGCTATTCATGAGGAAAATAATTGAGAAATGGTATGAACTTACTGTCGCCCTGCCGGGATGCTGATGGCGTAAGGCTTTGTGGCGATCGTTTTTCTCTGACCGCGCGTTGACCCCGGGTACTTTTTTAAGATAAATCTCATTTTTCCATGCCGTCACGCGACAGTAAATCGTTAAAGCACACCCGGTTACGTCCATTTTGTTTGGCGAGGTAGAGCCGGCGATCGGCCGTTGACTGCAGGCTTTCAAAATTAAACCCGGCAGAATCATCGCTGCTGCTCACCCCCAGAGAGGCGCTGATCCGCAAACTGGTGTCGTTGCAGAGGAGAATTTCACGGTTGTAAATGCGGATGCGGATACGTTCGGCGATGGCTGTCGCCATCTGTAACGTGGTGTCAGGCATCACAATACAGAACTCTTCCCCGCCGACGCGGCCAGCCAGATCGCCTTCACGGATATTGCTCGCAATAGTACTGGCAACCAGCGACAGTACGCGGTCTCCCGCCTGGTGTCCGTGCTGGTCATTGACCTTCTTAAAGTAATCGAGATCGAGCTGGATAACCGAGACTGGCCGGGCTGTCCGCTCGCACACCCTGGTGATGGCGATGGCCCTGTCAAATAAGGCTCCGCGATTCAACAGGCGAGTTAACGCATCATGCCAGGCCTGCCACTCCAACGACTTTTGCATAACGCTCATGTTACGAACCATCCGCAAAATTACCTGCCAGGAGATGATTAGCATCAGCGTAAAGAACAGCCACATCAGCGTCAGCGCAATCGTAATGCTCCCGAAAGCACCGCGCACGCCTTCCTGGAGCGTGTGGGTCCTCAGCAGCACGCCATCAAAGTTGTTTAGCTTCTGCCAGCTGATATAGCGCGTTAATAAACGGATACTGCCCTGGTTTTGATGCGAAACCGCGTAGCTAAGCATTGCCTGTTCACGGGCTGACAACAGGGTCAGGACATTCCCCGATGCTGAAGAAGCGATCAGGTTAAACCGACTGTCATACAGCTGGTATTCCCCCTCCTGTCCCCCCTTAATGGCGCTGACCAGAAACGCCTTCATCTCTCGCACTGAAAAATCCATCGACAGCACGCCGAGCCAGTCATGGCGGAAATCAAGGGGAACGGAAGCCGTCACCACCGGGTCGTCGTTTTGCGCGTGCCCATCAAAAACGGTTTGCCAGAGCACGCCGCGACCGGGATTGTTCCGCTGCGATTGCCGGGTAAACCACGGCGCGGCGATCGCATGGGTATAGCGCGCCTGGGCCTGTACCGCGTTTTTTGGCAATGTGGTGCCGGTAAAAAAACCGCTGCGCGAAATGTACAGCATCCCTTCGTTAAACCCGCGGCTTTCATCGACCAGACGCAGGAGATAACCCAGCTCAAGAGCCGCCATCAGTTCATTACCGGTCCGGGCGTTGTGACGGGATAGCATACTCTGGCTGTCGACAAAGGCATCGGAGACGCCATACACCGGAAGAGTACGCCGGTTATGCAACGCTACGGACCAGATCGGGTCATGGCGTTTGCTCATATACTCCTGTTCCGCATTGCGCAAAATCTCGAAATCCAGCGGCGTTTCAAGCGCCGACTGCATCCCGTTGCGAAAAAACACCATTCTGTCGATGTTGAACAGCAGCAGACTGTCCATTTCGTGGGCAACGTTTTCAAGGTTGTTGCGCTGGTTGGTGACATACGCCTCTTCCAGCACCGCCACTTCGCGCCAGATCAGGAGCGTAGAAAAAAAGAGTACTGCGACAAAGCAATAATTAACCACATGTCCCGGGCCAGAAACGCGGCGAAGTTTTCTTACCCACTGTGGTTTATCCATTGTTCTCTCGCAGTACCATCAAAACGACAAACGTCATCCACGCTGCCTGTGGGTGAAACAAGCAGTTAAACGATAAAACGCCCGGCTTTTGCCGGGCGCGATAGGGGGTCAGGCACGCTGCTGTCGCTGTCCTTCCCCACGTACTAACTCATCTTCGCGGAACGCCTCATGTTTAACGCCATAACCGTCATACCAACAACACTCGACCATTCCGCTGGCGAAGCCCGTCACCACCATGCGCGGCCCTCCGCTCTTTCGCCTCACTTCATCACTGACCAACAATACCATTTTTTAGTCCGTCATTCGGGAGAAACTGTTTCACCATAGACGACACGGAACGATTTTGCATAATCAGCGGTCGATTTTACTGCGCCGCAGCGCGAAACCCGGTAATAACCTTCACGCCAGCCAGCACCACCGCGCCGACGATAAAGCCCAGCAGCAGATTGACGCCGGTCGGCAGCAGCGAGGCGATGAGAGCCGACTGTTCACCTGCCCATTGTTCAACCGCATGATGAAGGGGGGCGATGCCGTGTACGATAATGCCGCCGCCGACCAGAAACATCGCCAGGGTCCCGACGATGGAGAGCAGCTTCATCAGACGCGGCGCAACCGCCAGCAATCCGTTACCGACCGAGCGCGCCAGCGCGCTACTTTTTTTCACCAGCCAGTAGCCCATATCATCCAGCTTCACGATAATGCCCACCAGACCATACACCCCGACGGTCACCAGAATGGCAATCCCCGAGAGAATCAGAATCTGATTGAGCAGCGGCGCATCGGCCACGATCCCCAACGTAATGGCCACGATCTCAGCGGACAGAATAAAGTCAGTGCGTATCGCTCCTTTCACTTTATCGCGTTCGAATGCCAGCGGATCCTGCTCCGCCAGCGCTTCCAGACGCTGCTGACGGGCCTGCGGATCTTCCTTGTGTTTACGCGCCTGCAGGCTGTGCAGCACTTTCTCAACGCCTTCGTAGCAAAGGAATGCGCCGCCGAGCATCAGCAATGGGGTAATCGCCCAGGGAATAAACGCGCTGATCAGCAAGGCCAGCGGCACTAAAATCACTTTATTGACGAACGAGCCCTTTGCCACGCCCCAGACAACGGGGAGCTCGCGATTGGCGCGAACACCCGTCACCTGCTGGGCATTGAGCGAGAGATCGTCTCCCAGTACGCCGGCCGTTTTTTTCGCTGCCAGTTTTCCCATCACGGAAATATCGTCAAGCAAGGTGGCGATATCATCCAACAGCGTTAAAAGACTACTTCCTGCCAAAATGGTATTCCTTCATTTATTGCGGATAAACACCCTGGCGCTCCGGCCGCAGCCTGAACGCGTAGCGGTCATGTCCGCCTAAGTATGAGGTAAAAGTGCTTTTTCGCCCAGAGATGCACAGAGTCAATATAAATTTAACAATTACCGATCGATTAAAGCGCTCGCCAGCGCAGTTGTTTTCACGTTTACTGTATGTCCCTTTCTGTCTCTGTACCGTCGTGAGGACGTATGTCTACCCGCCAGCTTCTGCCCCTAATCGGAGCCCTGTTTGCGCTTTATATCATCTGGGGATCGACCTATTTTGCCATTGCCATTGGCGTCGCCAGCTGGCCCCCGTTGATGATGGCCGGGATCCGTTTTCTCTCCGCCGGCGGGCTACTGCTCGCTTATTTGCTGGCAACCGGCCACTCGCTTCCAGCACTCAGGCCGCTGCTCAATGCGGCACTGATCGGCATCCTGCTGCTGGCCGTGGGAAATGGCTTTGTCACCCTGGCCGAGCACCAGCATGTGCCTTCAGGCATTGCGGCGGTGATGGTCGCGACGGTCCCGCTCTTCACGCTCTGCTTTAGCCGGTTTTTTGGTATTACCACTCGCAAGATCGAGTGGCTGGGGATTGCTATCGGTCTGGCGGGCATCATTCTGCTTAACAGCGGCGGAAACCTGAGCGGCAATCCGTGGGGGGCGCTGTTGATCCTTATCGGTTCAATGAGCTGGGCATTTGGTTCCGTTTACGGTTCCCGAATTGAGCTACCGACAGGCATGATGGCCGGCGCGATTGAAATGCTCGCCGCGGGAATCGTCCTGGCGCTCGCCTCCTGGGCGACTGGCGAAACCCTGAGCCAAATGCCGTCGTGGTCCAGTATTTTTGCCGTTGCCTATCTGGCGATTTTTGGCTCTCTTATCGCCATTAACGCCTATATGTATTTAATTCGTAACGTCACTCCCGCCGTCGCCACCAGCTACGCTTACGTCAATCCCGTGGTGGCGGTCCTGCTGGGGACCGGATTTGCCGGAGAGAGCCTCTCGTCCATCGAGTGGCTGGCGCTGGGCGTGATTATTTTTGCCGTTGTGCTGGTCACGCTGGGAAAATACCTGTTCCCCGCCCGGGTTGAAGTTACGCCTTGTGAGGTGGAGAAGTAAGCTCTGATTCACCAATGCCCTGCGTGTCGATCTGCGCGCGGTCACCGCCGCCGCAGATCCACTCTTCCAGGCGCTCAGTCAGCGCCTCATCGCTGAGCTTCAGTCGCCCGCGCAGCGCGCACTCCCAGACGATCAGCACCCGCCATCCCTGCTCTTGTAAGCGCATGATATCGCGCCTATCGCGCGCGACGTTGTTGCCGATTTTAGCCAGCCAGAATTCGGTACGCGTCGCGGGTACTTTAAACAGATAGCAGCGATGGTGATGCCAGAAACAGCCGTGAGTAAAGATAACGCAGCGGTACTCTGCCACGACAAAATCCGGGCGCCCCGGCAGCGTCGCATCCTGAACAGTAAACGTAAACCCGGCCTGAGTGAGCAGCGCGGCCAGCCGTTTTTCGATCGCCGTATCGCGCTGGCCAATCGCCCGCATGTTTTTACTGCGCGTGGCTTTATCGTGGACGTCCACCGTCTTGCTCCTCGGATTCACGCCGCGCCACGGCCTGCGCGATTCGCGGCGCAAGTAATTTCGCGACCGCCGCAAACACCGGCACCACCACCGAATTACCGAACTGGCGATAGGCCTGGGTATCGGAAACCGGAATGCGGAAGCGATAGCCCTGCGGACTTTCAAACCCCATTAACCGCGCACATTCGCGCGGCGTCAGCCGGCGCGGACGACGAAGCTGATTTTGCGCATCGTCGAAGTGTTGTTCACCCAACGGGCGGTCCCAGCCGCGATCGACCAGAATCTCGGCGCCGTCTTTGTAATAGCGCGCGGACAGCGTGCGCGCCACGCTCTGAGGATTGCGCGGATCGACCAGGCCGTAACCAAACCCGTTGCCCAGCGCCTGATGCTTACGCGCATAGTGATAGAGATACTTCCACAGCACCGGCGTCAGAATAAATTTAGCCTCCACCGTCGGTTCCAGCAGATCGCCGAAGGTCGGCCGCGCGGCCGGGTATAATTTTGAAATATCGCGCAGGGTAAAACCGTCGTGCAGCTGGAGATCGCGGCGAAAGCCCACCAGCACAATACGTTCGCGGTGCTGGGGTAAGAAATGACGGCCATCGATCACTTTCGGATCGTCGACGCCGCTGTGGTCAGCGTCGGAGACCTCATAGCCCAGTTCATCCAGCGTCTGCATGATAATGCGGAATGTCCGTCCTTTATCATGGCTTTTGAGGTTTTTGACGTTCTCCAGTACGAAGATGGCGGGCCTGCGGGCGGCAATAATTCTGACCACATCAAAGAACAGCGTGCCCTGGGTTTCACAGGCGAAACCGTGGGCCCGGCCCAGCGCATTTTTCTTCGATACCCCGGCCAGCGAAAAAGGCTGACAAGGAAAGCCCGCCAGCAGCACATCGTGCGCGGGGATCGTCTCGCGAATATGCCGCGCCGCGTGTTCATCGCCCACCTCCGGGCGATGGCTGAGGGTAACATCACGGATGTCTTCATTGAAACGGTGCTGATTCGGATCGCAGTACCAGTTGGCTTTGTAGGTTCGCACCGCGTGCTTATTCCATTCACTGGTGAAAACGCACTGCCCGCCAATCGCCTCAAAGCCACTGCGAATCCCGCCGATTCCGGCAAACAGATCGACGAAGCGGAAAGCATAATGGGGATGATGGGCCGGCGGTGGCGGCAGCAGCGTTGCCAGACGAGCATACTCGTTGGCCGTAATACGATTGGCCGCCCGCTCAACCGTCGCCACGCGCTTTAATATTGCCGGACTCCAGTGACGATCGCCAACGGCCAGCAGAATGCCCACCAGCGTTTTCACATCGTATATTGCCATCAGCTGGCGCAATAGCGCCTGTGCCTCTTCCCCGGCATGTTCCGGAGGCGACAACAGGCTCTTTTCCTTCGATAAATTTTGCGGCATACCCTCAACCAGCCCGGACAATTTTGCAGAGATTACCACAAATCATGCGGGCAGTTTCAGGCCAGTGGCTCAAAGCGCCTTAAAACCGCGTCATCCACCGACAGCGGGTCGCCGCGAAGTTCAGCGCTCAGCTTCGCCATAAATTGCACGAGGAAGCGCGCATTGTGTACCGCCATCTCTTTGCCTTTGTCCGTTTGCATCGTGTCGGGCAAACGCAACAGCTTGCACTGGAAATGGTCCAGCGCATATTTTTTGTCATCCAGATTACGCCGGTCAGCAAAGGGATCGTCCGCATCAAACAAGATGTTGTTCAGCGACCCGGAGACCGCAAAGACGCGGGCCAGACCAATTGCACCAAGCGCCTCCAGCCGATCGGCGTCCTGGACAATTTTCGCCTCCGCGCTTTGCGGGGGAATACTGGCACTGAAACTGTGCGCCTCAATCGCATGATAAACGGCAGGATAGCGGTCGCGCGGAAAATCAGGGAATGACGACTGGAGAATAGCCAGCGTTTTTTCTGCCGCCATCACCGAGGAGCGGCTGCGCTCGGGATGGTTTTTCGGCAGGCTAACAATGTCATGGAAATAACAGGCGGTCACAATGACCAGACGATCGACCTGACTGTCTTCAGCCAGCCGTTGCGCGGTGCCCCACACGCGACGGAAGTGCGAAATGTCGTGAGCCGAGTCACCCTGGGTTAGATGTCCCGCAAGCCAGGTTTCAAAGCGTTGCTGCCAGTCAAATTGCTCCATACGCGTTCCTCTGAGATAAGGCCAGCGTTGAGCATAGCAACTTTAATCGTGTTGTTCATGAATCCTGGGGTCAGGACGGGTGTACCAGGCTATCGCCCCGAGGATGGCGCCAACAAGACTCAGCACCAGGAACCCGAGCAGCGCGCCAAGCCACTTCCCTGACGTCGACCCCAGATCGCCGTCAATTGTCGCGCCGGGGACACTTTCAATTTTACCAACGACCCACCAGTAGCGCGCCATTGCCCACAGAAAGTAACCACAAAAGGCATAAAAGACCCACAGGGCCAGCTTCCCGCCCGGGCTTCGTTTCGCTTTCTGCTCCATTAACTCCTCTCCTTTAACTGACCACGAAACAGCGGCACTTCGCAAAAAAGTGACGCAAATCACATTATACTGTGAAAAAGATAACGAAACAGCACCTTCCCCCCATCAACGACGGCTTTTAGCCAGCGCGAGATCCTGGTGCTTACGCGCCAGCGTCACAAAATATATTATTTATTGCCGTCAACACGCGGCAGACAATAATAAAACCATAGCTTAAATATATTTCCCCTCGTTAAACTCCACATGGATATGAATGTTTTCTCAGGCATCACGTATGACCGTACGAGTAAAATAACCCAGCCAAATCATTTAAATGTCGCACATAATTCAAAAGCATTTAATCAGTAACATAAATACATCCCTTAAAACACCTAACACATTGTTATTGAAAATAATAAACAGCAAAAATGCATCATTCCAAAACGATAGATTTTTAATATATTAATGCAAACTGAAACATTTTGTAATATTGGATATAATTTATTTACATTTTTATTTTAAATAAAATTGAACCTTACCGATAGTATGAAATTGCTTTCAGCAATACTCACCTCCATTCATATTAATGATGATTAAAAGGGAATATATAATGAAAAGAAAAACACTGGCACTTCTGGTTCCGGCATTACTCGTGGCCGGAGCCGCTAATGCGGCAGAAATCTACAACAAGAACGGAAACAAGCTCGATTTCTACGGCAAAATGGTCGGCGAACACATTTTAACCAACACCGATCGCGACAACAGCGACAATAACTCCAGAGATACCACTTACGCCCGTTTCGGCGTAAAAGGCGAAACGCAGATTAACAGCGACCTGACTGGCTATGGCCGTTTTGAATACAACATCAAAGCGGATAAACCAGAAGGCGAACAGGGTAGCGCAACGCGTCTGGCGTTTGCCGGTTTAAAATTCGCCAACTACGGCTCATTTGATTATGGCCGTAACTATGGTCTGGTTTACGACGCGGCGGGTTATACCGACATGCTGGTCGAATGGGGCGGCGATGGCCTGGTGGCGACCGACAACTTTATGACCGGTCGTACTAACGGTATCGCCACCTACCGTAACAGCGACTTTTTCGGTCTGGTTGATGGCCTGAATTTCGGGCTGCAATACCAGGGTAAAAATAATAACCGCGATCGTTTAAAAGCTAACGGCGACGGCTATAGCACGTCTGTCGATTACAGTATCGATGGATTTGGTTTCGCCGCCGCATACAGCAATTCAGATCGTACCGACGAACAGGCGGCAGACCGTAAAGGCGAAACCGCCGAAGTCTGGAGTTTAGCCGCGAAATATGATGCCAATAGCCTTTACACGGCGGTGATGTATGCCGAATCGCATAACATGACGCCAATGGCAAATGGCATTTTCGCCAACAAGACGCAGAATATCGAGGCCGTTGTCCAGTACCAGTTTGATTTTGGTCTGCGCCCTTCCCTCGGCTATGTCTATGCGAAAGGCAAAGATCTCGGTATAAACAGCGGCAAAGATGCTGAGATTATGAACTATATTGAACTGGGCACCTGGTACTACTTCAACAAAAACCTGAATGTCTACAGTGCTTACAAATTTAACCTGATCGATCACAAAGACAGCATCATCACTGGCGCCGCTGAAGACGATCAGTTTGCTGTCGGTATTACCTATCAGTTCTGATGCGATTTATGCTTTAACGTCCGCCGGGTGGGCTGATCTTCTAAAACAGGACAGTTCATGTTAAGCGGCTTCCTCGGCCTGAGCCCGGTATTATTCCGGGCTCAGGCCTTTTAATTTCAGGCTTATCCGTTCATGGTTGTCGTCATGGGCAGAGCCCTCTATCACCAGCTTCAGCTCACTCAGACTGCCGAGCGAACACAGATAAAAACACTCCGGTTTCTGCGTTTCGAAGAAGTTCTCCATGAGCGCATTATCCTGGTCGTTTGCGACTGATGATTGCGGCTTTTGCCGTTTGTCTCGCTGAACTAAGGCCTTCGGCTTTTTATATTGATAAGGCCAGAAATCTTCTGCCTACAGGGAGTATTCAGATATCATCGAGACGAGATCTTCCCGTCAATGAGAAATCAGAGGATGATGATTGATGGACATTCGACGCCCCGTTATACCAACACAAGAGAAGTGTGTGACGCGGGTCGTTGAAAGGAATTGACGTAAGTGTTTGAATAGTGGCGGAGAGAGGGGGATTTGAACCCCCGGTAGAGTTGCCCCTACTCCGGTTTTCGAGACCGGTCCGTTCAGCCGCTCCGGCATCTCTCCGCTGAGGTTGCTATAATGCCAGGTTCTTTGGCACTTTAATAGTTCCTGTCTCTTTAATTATGTTCAAGTGACGACTTTGCGAGCAATATGATGTTTAAATGGCCCTGGAAAGTAGATGAAGAGTCCGGCAACGCAGAAATGCCCTGGGAACATGCGCTTGCCATTCCTGTTTTAGCCAATCTTTCTGCACAAGAACAGCAGGAACTGGTGCAGATGGCGGCACGCTTTCTGCAACAAAAACGTCTGGTCCCCCTGCAAGGGCTTGAACTCACCCCGCTGCAAAACGCCCGCATTGCGATGTTGTTCTGTTTGCCGGTTCTCGCGCTTGGCATTGAGTGGCTGGATGGCTTCCACGAGGTGCTCATCTACCCTGCCCCATTTGTGGTGGATGATGAGTGGGAAGACGACATTGGTCTGGTCCACAATCAACGGGTCGTACAATCCGGCCAGAGCTGGCAACAAGGCCCCATCATCCTGAACTGGCTGGATATTCAGGACTCTTTCGATGCATCGGGTTTCAATCTTATCGTGCACGAAGTCGCACATAAGCTGGATACCCGCAATGGCGATCGCGCCAGCGGCGTGCCGTTGATTCCGTTACGCGAAGTCGCCGGCTGGGAGCACGATCTCCACGCAGCGATGAATAACATTCAGGATGAGATCGATCTGGTTGGGGAGAGCGCCGCCAGTATTGACGCCTATGCGGCGACCGACCCGGCCGAGTGTTTTGCCGTATTATCGGAATATTTCTTTAGCGCACCGGAGCTGTTTGCCCCGCGCTTTCCGGCGCTCTGGCAGCGCTTTTGCCATTTCTATCGTCAGGATCCCTTACAAAGATTACGTGAAAATGGCCTGCTGGATACTGACGACGGGTACACTGTGCACTAAAACAACGAGTTGACTTAAATTTAGCCATTTGAATCAGTGAGTTAATTTTAGTGTTGACACAAAAATGCCAGGCCAGTAGTATGCGCCTCGTTCACACGATTCCTCTGTAGTTCAGTCGGTAGAACGGCGGACTGTTAATCCGTATGTCACTGGTTCGAGTCCAGTCAGAGGAGCCAAATTCCTGTTTTCATCCATCCTTGTGAATCCTTATGTTATTTTGATTCAAGAGGTTAGCGTGAAAACTCTTCCCGGTGCATTTTGATTTTACCCTCCGCATCGGGAAAAATTGGTGGTCAAATCTGGGGTCAGGTTAGTTCGATAATGGAGTGACCCCCATATGTCCCTTACCGATGCGAAAATCCGTAGTCTCAAACCTTCTGATAAATCCTTTAAAGTCTCCGATTCCCACGGTCTGTATCTTCTGGTCAAACCGGGTGGTTCCCGTCACTGGTATCTCAAGTACCGTATAAACGGTAAGGAATCCCGCATTGCGCTGGGTGCCTATCCTGCCGTCTCCCTGTCTGATGCCCGCCAGCAGCGTGAAGGTGTCCGTAAAATGCTGGCGCTGAATATCAACCCGGTTCAGCAGCGGGCTGCTGAACGTGGCTCACTAACACCGGAGAAAGTGTTTAAAAACGTGGCGCTGGCGTGGCACGGGAGTAATAAAAAATGGTCGCAGAACACTGCTGACCGTCTGCTTGCCAGCATGAATAACCATATCTTTCCGGTGATTGGTCATCTGTCTGTCACGGAGCTTAAACCCCGGCATTTCATTGACCTGCTGAAAGGGATTGAGGAAAAAGGCCTGCTGGAAGTTGCGTCCCGCACACGGCAGCACCTCAGTAACATCATGCGTTATGCGGTTCATCAGGGATTCATCGACAGCAACCCGGCGGCAAACCTTGACGGCGTGACGGCTACTCCCGTCAGACATCACTATCCCGCCCTGCCGCTGGAGCGGCTGCCTGAACTGCTTGAACGGATTGACGGTTATCACCAGGGACGGGAACTCACCCGGCTTGCCGTCCTGCTGACGTTACATGTGTTCATTCGCTCCAGTGAACTGCGTTTTGCCCGCTGGTCGGAGATTGATTTCAGGAACCGGGTCTGGACGATACCCGGGGCACGCGAAGCCATTGCAGGCGTACGTTATTCCGGGCGAGGTGCAAAAATGCGCCCCCCGCATATCGTGCCCCTCTCAGAACAGGCCATCGCCATTCTGAAACAGATTAAGGAGATTTCCGGTGATGGTGAACTGGTGTTCCCCGGCGACCATAACCCGTACAAGCCGATGTGCGAAAACACCGTGAATAAGTCACTGCGCCTTATGGGCTGGGACACGAAAGAGGATATCTGCGGTCATGGCTTCCGGGCAATGGCATGCAGTGCCCTGATGGAATCCGGTTTATGGTCGCAGGATGCAGTGGAGCGCCAGATGAGCCATCAGGAACGCAACACCGTTCGTCTGGCTTACATTCATAAGGCGGAACATCTGGAAGCCCGTAAGGCGATGATGCAGTGGTGGTCGGATTATCTGGATACCTGCCGGGAAGCATATGTGCCGCCGTATATCCAGGGTCAGGAAGACGGCCACAAAGCGGCATAATGCATCGGGCATAATAAGATTATGAAAAAAGCCGTATCAGCCTGTGCTGGCACGGCATTATTCATTTAATCTGTAATGTAGAAACGCAGCCATTTTCCGGTTCTATGCCGTTCAGTGAGTACAGCAGGGTCGCGCATTCTCACGCTGCTGTCTGAACCTGCAAACAACCCTGTTTCTGTTATTGGCAGAACGCGTTAACAGAATTTGCCACTGTCAGCGCTCAGGGGAAATTCTGGAGGGGCCGGCCAGAATACCAGATCTTCCCTGGCTGAACCTGACACATCAGACAGGCCAGATGAGAAACAGGGCCGCGCTTCTGGCACGATTATCTACTCTGATGTTACGATGCTCATCCCGGACAAAATCAGCCTCCGATAATCCAGGGGTGGATTTGTTGCTGGTTTCTGTCCGGGTTCAGGTCAGACGAAATCGTATCCCTGCCAGGGGAGTGGTGAAATATATCAAGAGAAACAATGGATATTTACCGTTATACAGAAAACC
Source organism: Raoultella sp. T31 (assembly GCF_002806725.1). Taxonomy (NCBI): domain Bacteria; kingdom Pseudomonadati; phylum Pseudomonadota; class Gammaproteobacteria; order Enterobacterales; family Enterobacteriaceae; genus Klebsiella; species Raoultella sp. T31. The sequence goes on along the minus strand of NZ_PIBO01000001.1, from coordinate 18,710 downwards.
TTTCTTTGTTTGTTGAAATAGCAAGATGTGGTTCATTTTCAGCGGTTGCACGCCGCCACGGCGTAAACCCGTCATCCATCATGCGAAAAATTGATATGCTTGAAGCGGTCATGAAAGCCCCCCTCTTCACACGAAGCACCCGTGGCATTCATTTAACAGAAATCGGCGATGCATTGTTTACCCGTGCAGTGGGGGTACTTGAAGCGCTCAATGATATGCGTGATGAAATCGTTTCTTTAAATGAAGAAGTGACAGGGACATTGCGCATCAGTTGTTTGCCGACTTTTGCAAAACTCCATATATTCCCCTGGCTACCAGAATTCAAATCTCATTATCCTGATGTGGATCTTGTTCTGGATCTTACAGAGCAACTTGAAATCCCATCAATAGAACGCCTTGATGCAGCGGTTCGCATTGGTAAACTAAAAAACAGCTCACTGTATGCGACAAAAATAGCGCACCAGACCTGGATTGCCTGTGCAAGCCCTCGTTATATTGAGCAATATGGGGTTCCCGGTGGACCGACTGAACTCCTCGGCCACCATATTCTGGACAAATATCATGATCCACACTCCATTTCATGGAATCGTATTATCGACACTCAGGGAGGAGAGTATCGCTTATATATGCGTTGCAATGATTTCGAAGCTCTGCTAAAAGCAGCCATTTCAGGATTAGGGATCGTCTTTCTGCCCAACTGGGTTGTGGGACAGGATATTAAAGCTGGCAGGCTTGTCAATATATTTGATGACCCGCAGCAGAAAGTTGACGATATCCATTTTTTGCGTGCGCTTCCCAGAATGACACCCAAACTGGCTGCTTTTTTACAATTTTTGCGTGATAATCTTACGGCTGTTATTTAGTGACTAAATTCGTTCGATGATAACGGCAATACCCTGGCCGACACCAATACACATTGTGCAAAGTGCATAGCGCCCCTTTGTTCTTTGCAGTTGATAGCAGGCCGTCATAACAAGCCTTGCACCGCTTGCCCCCAGCGGATGTCCGAGCGCTATTGCTCCGCCGTTGGGATTAATCCGTTCATCATTAACGTCAATATCCAGTTGTTTCATCACTGCCAGCGCCTGAGCTGCAAACGCTTCATTAATCTCTATCACATCCATCTGGTCGATGGTGAGTCCTGCCAGTTCAAGAACTTTCCTGACGGCTGAAACCGGGCCAACTCCCATGATCCTTGGCTCTACGCCAGCAACTGCCGATGCCAGAATTCTCGCTTTTGGCGAAAGAGAATATTCGGACAACCCGGTTTCACTGCTGATTAATAACGCTCCCGCGCCGTCGTTGATCCCTGATGCGTTACCCGCAGTGATCGTACCATCTGCTGTCACAACCCCTCTGAGACGGGATAATGCCTCTAGCGTGGTTTCCCGTGGATGTTCATCCTTATTGAAGATAATATTCTCTTTATTTTTCTGAGGTAAGGTGACGGGAATAATCTCATCGTTAAAAATCCCGTTACGATAAGCATCTGATACCCGCCTCTGGCTGGTCAGAGCAAACAAATCCTGTTCTTCACGGGAAATGCCAAACTGGCGGGCAACATTCTCAGCCGTTTCAGGCATGGTATCCACGCCATAACGAGCTTTCATTTCAGGATTAATGAATCGCCATCCCATTGTTGTATCTTCGATGTTCAAACTTCGCGAGAAAGCTTTGTCTGACTTACCTAAAACAAACGGCGCACGACTCATATTTTCCACTCCCCCGGCAATAATAAGATTGACTTCACCGGATTTGATTGCCCGCGCCGCTACCACAATGGCATCAAGACTGGAGCCGCATAACCGGTTTATTGTTGTACCCGGAACACTGGCAGGCAGGCCAGCCAGCAGAAGAGCCATCCGGGCGACATTCCGGTTATCCTCACCGGCCTGATTCGCGCAACCTAAAATAACATCATCAATATTGCTGAAATTGATGGCCGGATTTCTTTCCATAAGAGCAGAAATCGTCAGCGCTGCAAGATCATCGGCCCGTACAGAGGAAAGGGCTCCACCATAACGCCCAAAAGGGGTACGAACGGCATCACAAATATAGGCATTCATCATATTATTTCCTCTTAAATTCACTCAGGCCAGAGCATCAGTATTTTTATTCGTATTCGCTTGTCTCATATTCAGCAACAGGACAAAACAGGAAAGAATAAATCCCATTACAGTGATCCCGGTCCATCCGTACCGGACACTGATTTCAGCCCCCGCACGGGTTCCGACAGCACCACCGATAAAATAAGAGCACATAAATACTGTATTTAAACGACTCCTTCCTTCTACGGATAATGCCAGCGCTCTCAGTTGGTTCCCCACAAGCCCTGCCCGTCCTCCGATATCGAGAAGAACAAGAGCAACAATTAACGCAAACAGATAATGAGGAGAAAAGAAGACAGAGATAAAACCCAGTAATGCAATCACACTTCCCACTAATACAACAATACGTGGGCTGTAACGGTCAGCCATTTTCCCTATATAAGGTGTGGCAAGAATCCCGGTAATGCCTGCAAATCCGAAACTGCCGACAATATCACTGCCATAATGGTAAGGTGGTCGCGCAAGTAAAAATGCAAGCCCACCCCATAATGCGCTGAACCCACCAAACATCATTGCCCCACAAAAACATGATAATCTGAGATCACCTTCTTTTATAAAAAAAGTGATAAGTGATTTCAGCAGTAAATGATAGGGGATCTGTGATGCCGCCGTTTTACTGTGTGGTAAAAGTCTGGGAACCATAATAAGCAAAAGAAGATCCAGAGCAGTAGCCACAAGATACATCGACCGCCATCCAAAATAATTGCCAACAAATCCGGACAGGATCCTGCCAAACAGGACACCAGCCATTAATCCGCTCATCACGGTTCCAACTGCACGTCCTCTTTGTTCCGCAGGAGCTATCAGGGATACCATCGGAATGACAATCTGTGCACCAACAGATGTCATACCAATGACAATATTTACAGTAAGTAGCTGTCCAATCGTTTGCGTGAAAGAGGCCGCTGCCGAAGCAGCAGCATTAATGCCCAATAAAATAATAAGCAGTTTCCTGCGTTCAAACCGGTCGCCCAGTGGCACGAAGAAAACAAGACCTGCTGCATAAGACAGTTGTACAAACATCGCAACAGAACCGGCATGTTTTTCATCAACCGCGAAATCTTTTGCAAAGAGTTCAAGCAGGGGCTGATTATAATAAATATTGGCAACAGCAAAAGCACACAGACAAGCCAGTGCAAAATAACTACTTTGTGTTCTTTCCATAAATATCAGACCTGTTTAAGCAGCATTTACAGCGTGAGGTACTGGTAAAAAATCAACTGACTGTAGATACCTTAAATATGTATCCAGTAATTCGTATCTCAAAGCAGGTAATTTATAGGCCAGGCGCTCAGTCGCCGCCATCGTATTATGGAAATCAAACTTATCAATTTCACGGCCAAACCTGAGGATCTTATCATGAGAGCCATCAACGCCATAAAGTGGAAGAAAACGGAAGAGTGCATTACTTTCATTATCCGCCAGAAGTTTTTTCTGCCAGTCATAAAATTCCGTAGTCTCAATTTTATACCCACGTAAGTTCAGCCATGAAACAATGTCTTCCCAACTGATAAGTCCGGAATAGTTAAACAGATTGAGAACATCTCCCCCTTCTGACATATACCTGGATTGAGCCATGATGGCTGTGGTGTAATCGACAGGAGCGAAATTAATCATTCTGGGGAGAACCGGGGCGTAACCCAGTTGAATGCAGCTTTTGATAAACAGCATAAACTGGTTATCGGCAAAAAGCGAAGCACCTGTATGGCTTTGACCTGAAATATAACCGAGCCGGAAAAGATTAACTTTTCCACCCTGCTCCTGAAATTTCTCCAGAAGACGCTCAGATTCCCATTTCGAAAGCAAATACCCCATGTCAGAGTTAAGAACGGCATTACCCGGAAAGGCCTCAACATAACGACCATCCTTGTCCTTTTTAGCCGCAGACCCTAACGTTGAAACAAAATTAATGATTTTATCCCGACCTTTCTGAGCGATGCTGATGATATCTGCGACACTGTCCACATTGGGCGCTTTTAGCACTTCATATGGTCGGATGTGATTGACACGTGCCGCAATATGGTGAATAACATCCACCTCTGAACAGAGTTCTTCAAAAGCGGCATCGGATATACCCAGCCGGGGTTGCGTAATATCGCCGTCAATGACTGATATATTGGTTGCCGCTGCCAGTTGTTCATGGCTTGGCACCGAAAATTTTTCAAATGCGGTGAACAATCTTTCCTTTTCATTATTTTTATCCACTTTCCGGGAAAGAATATAAATCCTCCCGATATCTTTATTCTCCAGAAGATCAGCCAGCAGATATGAACCAATGAAACCCGTCGCACCTGTTAATAATACATTTTTCTTGCTGTGCATATCAGAATCCTCAAAACAATTGGGAAGGCATATTTACTCTATGTAACAGTCACTCATTGAGGAATACACAAAACGGGCATAATTGTTTTGCACAGAAAGCAAAACTGAAGTTATTGCTATAAGTACAGAGCATAAGTGAAGAACAACAAAACCTCTCATGTTAAGGGGGGGGGTATTTTTGATTTACATCAGTATTTAATTGATAATAGAGATGTTAATGAAACACAAAAAAGCGAATATGAGCATGCTTTTCGATTTATGACGAAAAAAAAATAATGCACTGAGATTTTAGACGATGGTGTTAAGGCTTGCTGATTTTTGGCTTCAATTTCAAAGAAATTGTTAAGCCGTAAAAATAAGCAAGTGGAGCGTGGACAGAAAATTCAGTTCCGGAGGAATTGTTAATTTTCAGGCACCGCGCCCACCTGCGAACATTCGCCCGAAGCGAATTGAGCAGGCCGGGGGGAGCCGCAAAAATTTTGCCGCCCCGGCGAGCAAAAAGGCACGCCCACGTGCCGGTTTTTGTGGGGGGCCTGCCCCGCACACCGTCAAGCCAGGTAATATTTCCCGCCCACGGGGAATATTGCCGATCAGGCGCGACCAATCCCTTTAAAGCAGCGTTCCCGTTTTTTCGCTCCGAGCTGGCGAGGAAAAGAAAAAACAGGCGAAACGCAGCGTCTTAAAGGGGTTGGTCGCGCGTAGCGCGTGACGGTGTGCCGCTTTTGACCCTGGGGGTTTTGACGCAGCGTTCAGCGGAGTCATTACCCCCATGTGACATGCAGTAAGGGCGTCCAGCCCGAACGTAATGACACACGCCGTTGCCCGTGATTCGGGCGCTTCTGATGACAGACGACCACGGGTCGGCTGGTATCTGATAGCCAGGAACACGGGGATGCCTGCAGGATGCGGGCAACCGGTTGGACGTCATCTGTGGGCGTCTCCAGTGGGCGTGGGGTCTGACGTCCATCCGTGACGCCCATAGTCAGCGCCTGTGTCAGCATGAAAACAGATACCAGCGGCGTGTCCGTTTTCATGGCAAAAAACTGAGCCGGGAACACTTACCGTTCGCCCCACTCAGTCGCCCAATACCGGAGGGCGGATAAACGGGGCGATGTCGTAGGGCATAATTCGACGGGAGACACCTGCTGGATGCGCGGGCTCTTTGCCGCCCGCACCCGCAGCCTGCGAATTTATTCGGGTATAAGATGCCCGGATAAATTCGCAGGGAAATAAATATCGCCTGGAATATCTCTCATCCTGTTGGCCCAGATATAAGGCGAAAGCTGCCTTCCCTTGCAACACCTTATTTTACACTCATTGCTTATCCATCAGATAACGGTGCGCTTTTGACGCTGCGCTGGCTGCCCTGAAAATATAACGTTTATCGTTTTTCAGTGCCTGCAACCAGGACGCAATATAACTCTCGTGCTGAACCTCGCCCTCAATCCTCAAATCGGCCATCAGAAACGCGCTGCCGAGTTCCGCGCACAACTCCTCGAAAGCGTAACACTCACTGCCAAATCTGCCTTTCATTTCTCGGTTAAGGCGAGATTTTGCCCCGGTCCAGTGAACCAGCTCATGCAGGCCGGTGGCATAGAAGTTTGCCGCATCGTTAAACAGGTGACGCTCAGGCAGCCAGATTTCATCCGTGGCAGGCATGAAGTAAGCATTCTGCCCCTTCTCGATGATTTTCGCACCGCTGCAACTGAAAAGTGCTTCTGCCTGCGGTAACGGGTCAAACGTAGCGACAGGTGCTTCCGCACCGGTTTCATCCGTCACAGGCAGACCGTCAATCTGGTCAACATTAAATACAGTGAAGGTTTTCAGCATCGGGATATATTCCGTCTTGCCATCGTCGTTTTCTTTCTCCAGCGTGGTGTAGAAAATGGCTGTTGTTCCGCGCTCACCCTTACGTACCTGACCGCCAGCGGTCTGACTTTGTTTGTATGTCATCCAGCGTGAATCACTGAATCCCTGTTTCGATGCACTGCACCACAGCAGCATGATATTCATCCCACTGTAGGCTACGCCGGTGGCGTAATTAACGGGCAGACCGGACATCCCCGGAACACGCTTCCAGGGGCAGGACCACGGTTTTACACCCGCTTCCAGTGTTGGAATGAGGCTGTCTGTCACGGTCTGGTAAATATCCGTCCGGCTTTTTAACCCTTTCGTTTTTGAAGAGCCTGAGCGCTCCAGCGACGATACGCTGGTCGCCGCTGCGGGGTTAGGGGCGGTAGTCTGGTTATATAGGGAAATAGTCATGTTTTTTCTCCGTCAGTGGTGTGATTTTCGTCTTCGTATCGCCTGACGGTTCGTTTTCCCGGCGTCGTTCTGGCCCGCAGGGGCGCAGAATGCGTGCAATTCACCCTTGCGGGACGGGTTGCAACGGGAAACGATTAACCGGAAGCGAATACGGGAACGGAAAGCACACGGGAGAAATAATCTGCCTCTGCATAACCGGGCGTAGCGCTCCTTACTCCGCAGTGGTGAAATGGGGTTGACTAAAGGCTGGCGTTGGCAGATGGGATGGCAGGAAGCCTGAATTTATCAATCAGGCCGGTCATCTGATGTATTGACGGCGGGACACATACTAACCGATATTTATTTTGATGGTACAGGCATAATCGGGGTATGCTGCTGTCACTGCTACAGTTAACAGTACTGGCAGAAACCTGTATCCATCTGATTGCAGTCTGCTGCATCAGTCCCTGATGTCACGTGCTGCCGCCCCGATTCCCGGTACAGGCAAATGCAGAATAACGAGGACAGGTACAATGATTAATCAGCTTCGTCTTTATACAATAAACCCGGATTTACGTGATGAATTTCTGGCAAGATTTGAAAAACACGCGGCCAGAATCATGAGGGATAAGTATGGTTTTAATATACTGGCTATGTGGTTATCCGGTGAAAGTGCCAGACTCCGGTTTATATACCTGCTTTCATGGACAGACAAAACAGTCATGAACGACTCATGGGCAGAATTTATGGCAGATGAAGAATGGCGTACAATAAAAAAACAATTCTGGGAAACCACGCCTGAACCCGTATTATCTATAGAGGATATTGTGCTGGAAGCGGCCGGGTTTTCATCTCCATTATAAATTTTAATCAAAAAAGCTGTTCAGTCTGAAAATTTACTTTCAGACTGATTCAGAGAATGGAAACCCCCATTCGTCCGATAAGAAACAGTAATAGTATCAGGAAAAAAACCCTGATAAACCCACTGCCATACCGCAAGGCTAAAAATACGCCCGTAATCGCCCCTGCAACATTACAAATACCGACTATACCTCCGGTTATCCACAATACATTCCCTGACGGCACAAAAAAAAGTAGTGCAGCAGTAAAAGTCCCAAGGTTTATTAATTTGGCTGATGCAGAAGCATTCAGAAAATCAAAGCCAAAACATTTAACAAAGGCAAACAATAAAAGACTTCCGCTGCCTGCTCCGAATATACCATCATAGAATCCGATAAAAGCGCCTAACACTATCCCCAACAGTATCTCTTTCAGACCAATCCTGATATCCGCATGTAGTCGTCCCAGATCTTTTCTTATGAACGTATAGACCGCCATAATAATAAGAACGACAAAAACCAGATATTCCATAAACTCTCTTGGTATAAGAGAGACAGTGTATGCGCCAGCGAATGAAAAAATAAATGCAGCGCCCATTACTGGAATAATTAGCTTCCATATAATCTTTACCCGGCGGAGATACCCTGAGACAGAAAATGCGTTCCCGAGCAGAACTGCCAGTTTGTTGGTGCCAAAAATCGTTGCCAGACTGGAGCCAGGTAGCGCATGAATAAGCGCAGGAATTTGAACAAGCCCTCCACCACCAACAGCAGCATCGATCAGACCACCACAGAAAGCGAAGCCTCCCAGAGCAAAAAGAGAAATATCAACATTCATAACTTATTACAGTCCCCCGCAAAAGCAATAAAGACATATTTTAAACTTATTTCTCTTGTAACACCTGAGGCATCATTACCTGCCCCATAACAGGCAACGAACAATAGGATAGCCAGTTCCGTATTTCAGTGAGTCAGAACGTTTTGTAATGCAGAAAAAGCCACGCCGACTCTCCTGTTATAATCAAGCATGACATGTTTAAGTCGTTCTGTATCGAATGACAGCCCCGCGATACGGCCAAAGTCCTGTAACGCGGCCAGCGCATGCAAGCCATGCCTGTTTTCCACCTCCCCGGCATGGCCCATGACATAACCTTTGGCGTTACGCAGAGTTTTAGTGTCCTCATTTAACGACGCATTGAAGGACAATAATTTCCCCTCTATAAACTGAGCAAGAAAATTGTATTCACGTCCGTTCCAGAGTTCAGAAGCGACAGAGACCATCATGGCATCCATGACAGACTGCAGATATTCAGGAGAACGCATTGCAGACTTATGTTTTGCAATGCCAGTATTGTAGAGGAAATCAGAGAATTCATTACACTCATTGATTTTATATTGATCATCAACCCAGGCTGCGGCCCTGAAAGCATTTGTCATGTATTTATACATTCCGTCATGCCCCTTCTGACCAAGTCCAAAGTCATCTTTTGTTACTTCATGCATATGGGCCAGAACGTTATGATAGATAGCCTGATCTTCATGTGAAATATAAAGTGCATCAGCGGACAGTCGCATGATTATTTTTCCGGATACCAGGCTTGTCGTTTTGTGCGTTTCATTCCAGCCGTTAAAGAAGCTGAGGACACCGGGATCAACTTTATCCTTTTGCAGAAAGGCAAGAAAAGTCCCTTCCGCATAAGCCTGTGCCTCCTGGGTTATCTCATGACAAAGAACTTCGTACATCATATTCTGAATGTCCTTGACATGATCAATATGCGCGGGCACGGGTGACCTGCGAACATCTCCGGCTATCCAGCGACCAGGAATTTTTAACATTGCGATATGTTCAGGCAAACCATCGATGAATATCTCACCCAGTTCCTGCATAGAATAAGATTTTTTCGATATGTCATCACAGCCTTGCAAAGATAAGGAAGTCATATATTCACCTCTGTTATTCACGGACTGAAGTATTTAAAGACTCCTGATCCATTCATTGGTAAATGAATGAAAAATTGACTATTTCCGGTTTTCATTACGGCGTTTAAAAAATAATGTCTGATTCCACCTGCTCCAGGCATTGTAGGATGATTGATTAACACACTACAACTGACTTATAGTGAGTTAATTATTCACTTTTAGTGAGGTGTGAGGGGATGGATTTATCTCAGCTGAAAATGTTTAAAACCGTCGCCGAGCAGGGTAGCATTGCCAGAGCATCTGAGATACTGCACTGCGTTCCCTCAAATATCACAAACAGAATCAAGCTCCTGGAAACGGAACTGGGTGTTTCTCTTTTCATCCGCAAGGGGCGCGGCCTGGTCATCACACCTTCGGGAGAAATACTGCTTGAGTACGCCAGCAAAATACTGACTTACTGTCAGGAAGCCCGCCGGGCACTTGAGCCCTCATCAGAACCTGCCGGGATCCTGCGGGTCGGAGCGATTGAATCTGCCGCAACAGGACGGCTACCGATGGTTCTCTCAAAATTCCACCAGAACTATCCTGCAGTCCAGGTGCAGTTCAGTACAGGGACATGGCAACAGTTAGTCAGTGATGTCGCCGGGCATAAACTCGATTGCGCTGTTATCGCGACAAAGGATGACCATCCGGATATCACTTATGTGAATGCTCACCAGGAATCACTGGTATTCATTGCCTCTCCGTTTACGGGAGAGATCTCTGCCCCTCAGGACCTCAAAGGAAAACGGATTTATATGTGGCCGCACGGGTGTCCTTACCGACAGGCCCTTGAGCGATGGGTCAATCAGCATCAGGTCACGGTCGATATCACCAGCATTGCAAGCTACGGAACGATTCTTGGATGTGTCAGCTCCGGAGCCGGTGTCTCGCTGGTCCCTGCTGGCTTTTTTGAGCAGTTCAAAAGAACAGGTAATATCAGGGGGTATACTTTTAGCGAGTTATTTCCCGTACAAAATTACTTTATAAAAAACAGCAGAATAGACCGCCATCACTCACGTAATGCGTTTGAAACGTTATTGCGTGCTGAATTAAACGATGTGTGACTTTTTTATGGCCATAATCAGCACATCACACCGCGAGAACGTGGCCGTAGCGTGTTTCGCAGCTCTAAAACGCCTGATGGTGTAATATAATAAGTTTTAACGAGGGTCAATAATCACTGAATATGAACCAGTTAACGTGCCGCGCCAGAATCATTTTTTTCCTCAATCAGTCGTCTGTAGTGCCTTATTGTCGCTCGGGAGAGGCTTGTCGCGGTATCCACGATGGCAAAGTTAAAAGAATTCCTCGATATCAGTGGGCTAAGATCTGTACATGCAATAAGAACAGCATCGGCCTGAGTGCTTTCGACCATCGACATTAAATGATGCCATCTGGCCTGAACCTCCGGGTCCCTGGAGCCTTTTGCTTTTACTAACCCAATTAACGATGTGGTTGTGGAACGAAGCTCCTGCGAATCAATTACCTCTCTGCCTGCATCTCGTATCCGTTGCTGATAAAAACTGGCTTCATGCGTTGGCCCGGTGGCATGTATTGCGACTTTACCTGCTTCTGCTGGCAGGGCTTCAAGCGCACTGTCAGCGATATGGAGAAGTGGGATACCAGCACTAACCTCATTCATTTCATCAAAGTAGCAGTGTGCAAGGTTACAGGGTACGGCTATCAGACTTACGTCTGCTTTGACGAGTTCAGCTATACCATGCTGCAGGGCGGCTATCATTTCGCTGCAATTAATTTTCTTACCAGGCCAGAAAGGGGTTGGCAGGGAGATGATATGCATCTCAGGAAAATCCATATCATATTTTGCCCCACACACAACCTGGCAGTCTGTTACCAGCATATCAATAAACGGGGCTGTAGACCGGGGCCCCATGCCTGCAAGTATACCTAAAGAAACACCCATTATCTGATACCTCCATTTAAAATTTTATCGGTTGGCAGGTTGCTAATATATTAAAATAAAAATGTAAAATCTATTTTTCTTTTCAATCGTTAGTTTGGCTATCATGTTCATCTCGTTCAAACTGAAATATAACATTAGAGAGTTATATTATTGTCTGCTAACTTCGCATCTAAAATTTTAAAATGATTATGACAAGCCACACGACTCATTACACAACCTGTTATTTGGAACGCTCATTTTCACACAAGACTGGAAGGAAAAATATAAACATCAACCTGCTATGAGTAAGTGGCAAATAATTAAAAACAGATAACCACTAAAATAATTACTATAGATACAATGCCTGCAAATAATAATTTTGCAGGCATTACAGGTAGGTATTATTAGACGCCTGTTATACGTATATTATGTTGTTGATTGTTTTTTACGGCCCAAACAGTTAAATCCGCTAGAACCTGAGAAATAAACTCGCTGTTTGGATCATGACCTATCGGGTCATAATCATCTCCGTTGAACAAGCTTGATATAAGATTTTGTACTTTAACCTTGAGTTCGTCATCAGATGATATGCGATGAAAAGCAGAATATGGTTTATCTTTGCCAAGTGCCGCTCCTCCCAGAAAACGTTCAAAGTCAGGGATGCTCCAGCGGTGATAAACAATATGGCCATTTTGTCTGCATTTTATTATTTCGTTACGAATTGTCTCATTGATGGTCCACATTCCATTCCCGGAACCATCCTTGCGATATGGCCAATCAATATCATGCACAATCCCAAAGTTGCTTTTGAAATGGCGTAGCATTTTTATTAGAGGTACAAGAACGGCTTTACCCCGCGCCCGGATAATGCTTATCTTTCCGGCCATTTCATGCTGAGTTTTTACTATTGCAGAAATAAATGAAGCATGTTCAGTATCACCCTCCACAACAATTGGATAACTACCAAAGAATATTTCCGCAAAACCCATATCAGTTAATTGCAATGCCTGTAAATTATCTTTTTCTTCTGCAGAAAAGTTTGCTTCATCAGCGACATATAATTTTGGAGATAGTGATTTTCCATCAGATGAACGCTGCATACGCGCAATTGTCGTATGGTCTTCAAGTGGGTTAATAAAGTAAGGCGAGTGCGTAGTCAATAATACTTGCCAGTCAGGATGTTTTCCCAGAGCATAAAGATGTGATTGTGCAGCTCTTGCCGCCATTGGATGCAAAGCATTTTCTGGCTCATCCATCAGAAGGACGTAGCCCGGCAATGCTGGATCTTCGGCATCCTCGGGAATCACACCTCCATTTTTTATAGCGTCAATTTGATGGTTAAGTAATTTTACGGCCTCGCTTTCTGCATCCTTTTTACACTCTTTCTTTAATTGTTCATTTAAAGACTTAAGAAGTGCATCTCGTTTTTCAGTTTGTCGACTGATCTCATTATGAACTTGCAACATTGCCCAGAATAATGCTCTCCTTGCTCCTGTACCTTGTTGTCCTATTCGGGATTGACCAGCAGCTTCTTCAACCAATAATCCGGAGCCCTGTTTGAGCAAATTCTCAATTTTTAGCTCAGGTGGAATCATTTCTACATGAAGTTGTACTCCAAGCCCTGGAAAGATACTTTAAAATCCAGATTGTATTTGCTGAGAAATGCTGGAAAGTCTTTCCTGATGAGGCACTGCCAGTGCATTAACAGTAGCTGCCAGAGCAGCTTTATCTTTGGATATCTGAGAGTTATTATCACTTTCCAGCGTCTTAAGTTCCTTTACTAAAGGGCTTAAGGCAAGGGTAAGCAATACTTCTTCTGTCGTTATGGCATCATCTAATAAACTTACCCGTGTCATCTTCATGATATTGCAGAGAATTATGAGTGTTTAGTAAAAAGTGCTGTGGTTTTATAGGGAAGTGGTCTGTAATATATGAAATCATTCATGCTTGTTATAATCAGCCGTTAAGTGCATTAGCTGCAACAAGAGCTGACACAACATTTTGAAAGACTATGAGTTACCGGGGTTTTGATCTTGGTGTCAAATACTTATACAAAACCAGAGGGACTATCATACTACCAATCCTGCCATCAAACACAAAACAGATTTGCTCAATCTGGCAAAAAACGGATATCTCAAAAAGTACGTGGAACTGAAACGGGTATGCGTAAAACCTGCCACCTCAAGCTGGATGTGATAGCACAAATTATTCCTTATGAAATTTCCAGTCGATGTAAAATTACCGGGAAGTAAACATCATCATTGTTTCATTGAGTTTTCCACCACTATCCAGATAGTGGTGTTTTTTTTGACTATTAACAACTTAATACTTAATTACTGGTTTAGAGCTTTTTATGTCATCTTCAGTTCGTAATTTCCATGCCAGAATCGGTAATTATCCGTATCTGGCGACAATTTTCGTGTTCAATGTCTTTGAATTGTTTCAATATAAACTGATTCCATTTTGTTAACTTTCGATTCCGAAGTTTAATAGCTTGGGTTCAGAAATGGCATCCTGATGACAGACGTCCTGAATAAAAGCATTCAGTCATCATTTAAGGGATGAGTGCAATTGTGAAAGACAGGAGCAATATGGGAAATAAACTATATTTTTATGCTTCATGTTGTGTGGCTTTTGTTTTTATCTGCATTATGATTATTGCTTTATCTTATCTTGCCTCAGGTTTTACTAATTATTTTTTATTTAATTTTTTGTTAAAATTTGGGGTTGCAGGAGCAATTTTAGGTTTGGTGATAATAAATATTATTTTTTTGATGATCGTGAGTTTCTTTATCTTTGTTTTATTTAGACGGGGTTAATATCTTAAATGAATAATGATACCCATAATAAGAGCGAGTGAGTTTTTCGCGTTGATATAAATATATTTCATCCTGGAGTAAAATTAATTGAAGCGTTTATTGAGCGCGCAATACAATAGTTTTATTCCATTTAATACCCATGAAATTCTGATTTGTTCAGCTTTATATTTTTAAGGAGTTGATTAGTGTTTTATAGATAACCGAAATGTTTTTATTTGTGAATTTTTGCCGATTCCTCATTAACGTTGTTTCCGTAATTAAAAAATCAATAATTTCAGGAATCATCTCCACATTATAATCGTGAGAAAATAGTGTTCCAGATTGTATTAGTGATAAGTGTTTTTTTATTAATTTTTGTTCATACTCATATTGTAAACCTGATAATTCTGGATAAAACATAGATTCTGTGCGAAAAATTAATTTTAAGTCAAAAACAGGCTGAACTAGGGAGTTTTTATTTTTCACCATATTACTGGATAAAATATAATCAATAGGATCTGGTTGAGTATAGATTAACGTTAATAACTGAATCTGTTTACCAAAATTATCTTTGAGAGCTTCCTTTGCTATCTCCATTTTACTTTCAAAACACCGATAGATCTGGCCTACACTCATCTGGGAATAAGTTGCTATATCAACCATTGAACAGCCACATATCCCTTTTCCTCGAATACAAAATGAGGCTGCATTTATTATCTTATTTCGATGACCAGGAATTATCGCTTTTCCATTGAGATTAGATGTCATTTATTTATTCCCCCATGCGTATTGGGTGTCAAATAGTTAAATGGCGGCATATTACCGCCACCGGCAACAGTTTGTTAACTATGATTTCCAGCCACCACCAAGTACCTTATAGAGGGTAACATGCTGGGTTATCTCACTCAGCCGGGTCGATACCTCTGTCTTTTGAGCCTCATACAAAGCCCGCTGCGCAATCAGAACATTGAGATACCCATCAATCCCTTCCTGATATCGGTTGTTAGCAAGGTCGTAGTATCGTTTGTTAGCAGCCGTATCCTGCTGTCTGGCAGCAAGTTCATATTTATATGTTGATTGTCCTGCCAGGGCATCAGAAACTTCCTTAAACGCCTGCTGGATGGCTTTTTCATAATTCGCTATTTCAATTCGCTTAGATATCTCTGCAACATCAAGATTTGCCTTGTTCTTACCTCCATCGAAAATAGGGATGCTGATACTTGGAACAAATGACCATGCAGCAGTACCGCCCTCAAGCAAATGACCTAGACTTTCAGATGCTGCCCCCCCTGATGCCGTGAGACTTATTGTCGGGAAAAAGGCAGCTCTTGCTGCGCCGATGTTAGCATTTGCTGCTTTAAGTGTATGTTCGGCGGCAATAATATCAGGCCTGTTAGTAAGAACGTCTGATGACATACCGCCCGGGAGTGCGGGAAAATGCCATGCTTTTTCTAAAGTAGCATTTTCCACAACACCCATTGGTAAATCAGTACCAAGTAAGAGTCGTAACGCATTCACATCCTGCTGTACCTGCCGGGTATACTGATAAACTTCGGCTTCAGCGCTTCTTAGTGTGGTTTCAGCCTGAGACAGATCCTGTTCACTGCTCACATCCAGCGCAAGGCGTTGTTTGGTCAAGTTATAAGTGTCACGCTGACTTTCTGCTGTTTCTCCAGCAAGTCTAAGTAGATCTTTATCTGCACACAGAGTCAGATAACTGGATACGACCTCTGATATCAGGCTGATTTGTGTCGCATGTGCAGTTGCCTCAGTGGACAGATAATTTTCAAGTGCCTGTGCTTTCAGGCTCCGGAGTCTGCCAAAAAAATCAAGCTCCCAGGATGTTACACCAAGGTTCGCTTCATACTGCTGGTAAGTCACCGGGCCGGTAGTCTGAGTAGAATACAGTCCACCAGGTAAATGCGACGAAGTCTGACTACCACTGGCCTCTATCGTGGGGAATAAAGCAGACCTTTCAATTCTGTACTGTGCCCTTGCAGATTCAATATTTAATGCTGCGACTTTTAGATCTCGGTTATTTTTCAGCGATAACGTCACCAGTTGCTTCAGAGTTACATCAGAAAAAAAACGCTGCCACTCGATATCGGCGACATTATTACGCTGCCCGTCTTTGAGCCATTGACCATTAACAGGTAAGCCAGGTCGTTCGTAATGTGGTTGTAAGTTACATGCGCTCAGACTGAACAGCGCAGGTAATAAGATGAATAGAGATTTTCTCATTTTATATCCTTTTAGGCACAGAGTGTTCATGAGTGAAATACTCTGTGCCCAGTAAACTACTTCGGTGGTATGCAAAAATACCCAAAGTGGACTAACAGGAAATGTAATTCATATACCTGTTTCCTTGTAGGTTCAGTGGCTCAACTTCCTGCCTTTATCTTATTTGATATCACGCCAGTGAGACACTTTCTGCTCCCATATATAGCGGTAATTGTAAATCAAATCCTGCGCTTTTCGGGGTTTACGTAACGTCAGAAAAATAAAATCAGTAGACTTAACGTCAAGCAACCCTTCAGCTATACTGGCTTCATTCGTGACCATATCATTTGCACACCACGGTACCGGCGATGAAGAAAAATCCTGGTCCGTATCACGCGGTATATTGATTGAGTCCAGGCACCTGAAGAACTCTTCTTTGTCAACAGGACAATATTCAATATTAATCCCCGAGACATTGCTTACCAGCTCACACAGTTCGCGTTGTGACACTGATTGCGAGCCAGTGATATTATAGGCCTGTCTGTTTTTACCCACGCCTAATAATAATGCAGCACCTGCCAGTGCACTGTCATCTTTTGCAATAAAAGTTGCTTTCCCTTCTCCTGCTGTCGTGTACCATTTATTACCGGACATTAATGATAACATCACGGAGGTTGTCAGATAGTTTTCAAGATAGAGATTATTTCGCATAACATTAAAATCCAGACCACAATCGTGCAGATAGAATTCTGTAGCTGTATGGTCTGGCGTAACATAAACGTGTGCATAGGCCGGATTTGTTGCTCCAATGAATGACGTATATGTAATGTGTTCCACTCCAGATTTTACAGCTGCATCGATGACATTTTTGTGCTGCCGTACCCGTTTATCTCCAATCAGAACACCTGATACCATAAAAAGACGCGTTCCGCCTGCAAAAGATTTTTGCATTCCGTCAGGATCATCATAATTCGCCTGTCTGAGCTCTATCCCAAGTGATTCCCAGCAGTTACGCAATTCAGAATCTATTCTGCCGGGGTCAGGGCAGGTAAAAATTAATTCCTCAGGATCCGTGCTTGAGATCATATTTTTCGCAACACGTCCGCCTAACTGTCCGTCAACTCCCGTGATAACGTATTTCATACATTCTCCTCAGTTAAAAATTTTGACTGATCCAGTTTGCCATGGCCGGTCAAGGCTGAATGCCTTTCAGGCATTACATAAACCTGTTGTCGACAGGTTTATGTAATGCATCACAGCACGGCACCAGATAGTTGCAACTGATAAAATTTGACTGCAATGAATGTATCTTTCTGTCAGAGATAAAATAGCGCTCAATATCGTATCCTTTTCTCCTGATGATACCCAGCTTAGGTAAATGATAACAGTTTACATCAACAATAAACTGCTGAAAGTCTGCTTTTATACCCGAATAATTGAACTGAACATAATTACCCTCCGGGATTACAATTTTCTTTAATTTATCATCCCCTGTAAATTTAACCATATATTCTTCTGGTGTTGCTGTAGAAAACTTAATCATTCCTCCAGGTATCCCGATACCTCCAGATTCAAAGTGGCTGAGTCCACAGATATAAGAAGGCAGTTCCGGATGGTACCTGAAATGTCTGTTAAAAAAATTCATTCTCACATCTATATCAAACTTGTTAAGACCTTCAAAAATACCAGAGCAGGGAAAAGAGTGCTGCATGCCGATTAGATATTGCTCTGGCATCCGGATAATATCAGGCTCTGATACCGGATATTTTATCCTCTTATATGGTGGATAAAGTTGTGAACAGTCCCATTCATTGTTATTTCTGTATCTTGCTGGCGTCTGGTGAAAATAATCTCTGAAAGAGCGCGTAAAGGCCTGCTGGGTGGTGAAACCATATTTCAGTGCAATATCAATAATATGTGTCCGGGTTATATGTAACTCTGCTGCAGCGGCAGATAACCTCCGCTGACGAATATAGCGACTAAGCGTAACCCCCGTTAACTCATGATAAACGCGCTGCAAATACCATTTCGAATACCCTGATTTCGCTGCCACTGTATCCAGAGATAACTTCGATGCGAGCCGGGATTCAATCCATTCGGTGAGTCCGTAAATAACATCATGTTGCATTGCACACCTCTTTATTACCAAGAGCAATATCAAAAGCGAAATCAAATGCTGACAAAGAGTGGACAATCTGCTGGCGGTTTCCTGGTGTCAAAATAATAGTTCTGAGTAACCCCATGAAGACATAGTAAATCGAGACTGTAATTTAAATTGTGTAATTGCCTGTTTTTGATATGTTCACTCCAACAA